>NZ_JDWI01000059.1:0-12943 GCF_012932765.1 Rhizobium sp. 57MFTsu3.2 | reverse complement strand
AAGAACCGAAATCTCTTCCGGTCCCGCAAGCTCCGCCGCCCACGTTTCTCTTTCTTCTCATCTTCAATTGTCAAATAACAGACCAGATACCCCGGTCGAATTTCCTCGCCTCAAACCAAAAAGTCCAAGGAACCAATCAGCAACTAAGCCAATCTTAAAAGAAACTTAAGAGCGAAGGACTTCGTCGCCAGCAGCGCCGCCGCCCTCGTTCAGTGAGGGGGCTTATAGATCCTACCCCTTTTCTAAGTCAACAGCGCCAGACAAAGTTTTTTGACATTTTTGTAACAGATTGATTCTCAAGTGGGATTTTCTAGAGACCGCGTTTGGGATCTTGAACGGCCCTCCAACGGGGCTCCAAATTCCTCGATCAGATGGTCGTGTAGTGCCCTATCAGCGAAGTTCTGTTCCTTCCCGCTCGCGCAAAAGCGGCGCTGGAGGGTTGAAACTCCGCGAAACTGGATCATCTGCCCCCTTACGGATCAAATCTCGCGGAACCTATCGCAGCTCTTTCGTGTTCTCGTTCGTGTAAGAAAAAGGAGAAAGACATGGCTGCCACTACCGATGACATCAGAGCATCCGTCAGCAAGGATATCGCCGCACTCCAGCAAGAAGTGTCCCGCCTGCAGAAAATGATCTCGGCGCAGGGCGCAGAGGCTTACTATGAGGTGCGTGACCGGGCAGGCAAGGCTTATGAGGACGCCCTTCCCCGCGCGAAGAGCGCGGTAGCGCAGATCCGGGCAGAAGGTGTGGCTGCCGCAGGCGCCGCCCGCGAGCATCCTGCTGCGACGACGACCGCGTTGGCGCTCGCCGGTGCGATCGGCTTTCTAGCCGGCTATCTCTTGGCCGGCAGTCAAGAGCCACCACGTCATTGGTGGCGCTGATATGGTGACAGCGGAAACGCCCCGCATTCATCGCGAGCCGCAGTGATCCGAAGTTTAGTGCGGCTCGTAATACTTTGGTCTTAGAAAAACCAAGTTTTGCCGTTACTACGGCCGGTAGAATAAGAGGGAGGACTATTCGTGGAGTGCAAGGGAGCCCATTTTATAGTCGAAGTCAGCGTTGATGGCGTCAACGGCCGCAGGGCTGTCGGCATCATGAACACGCGTCAAGCTCTCGAACTGCCCGAGTTGCCTTCCCTGTCCTACACCCATCCGGACCCCGCCAAGGCAGCGGCAGGTGTCGTTATCAGCCGTCAGGAACTCGCCGGTTACATGGCCAGCCACTGAGGCTTTCTGCCCTCTCCCCAAGACGAATTGGATGGCGCGCAAAGCGCCATCTCGCTTTTTGCGCTTTCGTCACGCAGCACTTTGAACCTCTTATTATCCCCGCGTTTTGTCGATGGCTTGCTGGCATCGTGACCCTGTTCATGTCAGAACCTGATCAACGGCAATGACGGGAAGAAACAGTGTGAGGCAGCGGCGCTCACCTCAGAAATCGCGCGAACGCGCCAGACCGAACGGGGAGACATCCGGCAAGCGGGTAACTTTGCCGCGTGCGCTCTCCAAGCTCGGGCACTGTTCGCGCACGCAGGCCGAACGGCTAATCCTGGAAGGTCGCGTGTCGGTCGATGGACGCAAAGTCACCGATATTTCCGCATGGGTAGACCTGGCATTCGCGAAGATCCGCGTCGACGGTACCGAAGTGGTCGCCGAGGCAAAGATCTACCTGATGCTGAACAAGCCGCGCGGGCTGGTCACGACGCGCGATGATCCCGAGGGCCGGCCGACCGTCTACGACTGCCTCAAGGATTTCGAGGCTCCGCACCTCTCGCCGGTCGGAAGGTTGGACAAGGCGAGCGAAGGCTTGCTGCTTTTTACCAACGATACCGTCTTCGCGCAGGCGCTGCTCGATCCGCTCACCCATGTCACCAAGACCTACCATGTCCAGGTCAACCGGATCATGGACATGGAGATGCTGGCCCAGATGACTTATGGGGTCCGCCATGACGGCGAAATTCTGAAGGCGACGTCGGCGACGCTGTTGAGGAGCGGCGACAGGAATGCCTGGATCGAGGTCGAACTCGATGAGGGCCGCAACCGCCAGATCCGCCGCATGCTGGAAGCCCTGGATGTCGAATGCCTCCGTCTCGTGCGCGTTGCGATCGGTGGCCTGGCGCTCGGCGAGCTGCCAAAGGGTGCGGTGCGTGCCTTGACGGATGCGGAACTAAGAGAATTGCGCCAGAGTTCCGGCGTGGAAACGGCAAGATGGAATTGAGTGCATGACGGAATTGGCGGCGCACGAGTTTTGGCAGGAGATCCACAGCCCGGGCACCTTTAGAAGCGACGGCAATGTCTCGGCGTCCTATATCGCCGAACTGGATGATGGGCGGCAGCTTCGCCTGCCTGTACGCGTGTTGGCAGACGGGCAGCATGCGCTGGCCTCCCTGATCATCAACCAGGCAAGCTTCCAGGTTCTCGATGTCCTGGCTCGATCGCTTGCCGAGAAACTGGAGCCTTTCGAGGTGGAAGTTGTTGCCGGCCTACCGACCCTTGGCCTGACGCTCGCAGCCGCCGTGGCGCAGAAGCTGGGGCATACACGATATGTGCCGCTCGGAACGTCCCGAAAGTTCTGGTACCGCGACGACCTGTCCGTGGCGCTCATCTCGATTACCACCCCCACCCAACAGAAACGTCTTTATATAGATCCTCGCATGCTGCCGCTGCTGGAGGGTCGGCGTGTTGCGCTGATCGACGACGTCATTTCCAGTGGCACTTCGATCGTTTCCGGGCTGCAGCTTCTTGCCGGCTGCGGCATTGAGCCTGTTGCGATCGGTGCCGCCATGTTGCAGTCCCGCCGCTGGTGCGAAACGCTCGATGCTGTCGGACCGCAATGGCGGGAAAGAACAGTCGGCGTCTTTTCTACCCCGATGTTGGAGATGACCGAGACCGGCACCTGGCGCCGCCCCGCAGTCTGAATGCACGGTCGCGTGGAGCGCGGATTGCAACATTTCGCTCTATACAGTGCGAGCCGAACCGCTACAGTCTCTTGATGGATTGAGGTTCGGGGCAAACCATGACGTTCGAGCAAGCATCCTTGCTGATCCTCCTGCTTGCGATGCTCATCCTGTTTTCGTTGGAGCGTTTTCGTATCGAAGTGGTCGCGATTGCCGGGCTGCTCGCCGGATATGCCCTCCGCCTCTATTCCGCCGAACAGATCTTCTCCGGTTTTGCAAGCCCGGTGGTCATCACGGTCGTCGAGATCCTGCTCATCGTACAGGTCCTTGCACGGGCGCAGCTTTTTGATCAGCTCGCGGATTTTTTCGTGCGAGCCAAATTTTCGGATATCGCCGTCATCGCGACGTTGTCGGGCGCAACCGGCTTCATCTCGATCTTCATGAACGACATCGGCGCCTTTTCGATCGCTTTGCCGGCGACGCTGCGCGTGAGTGCCCTGCTCGCGATACCCAAACGGCAATTGATTATACCGATCTCCTTTGCCGCGCTCCTGGGCGGCATCGTCTCGCTGATCGGCACGCCCGCGAACATGCTCGTCAGCAACGCCTGGGCAAACGCAAACGGCAGCGGCTTTCGACTTTTCGACTTTGCCTATGTCGGGCTGCCGGTCGCCGTCGTCGGCATCATCATGACCGCGTGGCTTGCACCGCGGTTATTTCCGAAAAAGGATGGAGAGGCGCTCTCCGCTGAGCCGGTTTCACCACCGCGACGCAGGATCACCGAACGACATATCCCACCGGGCTCCTCGCTGATCGGTGCTCGGCTTTCGGACCTGCCGGATCGCTTCTCGCTGCAGCCGCATACGCTCGTGCGTGACGGCAAGTTTGTTTTCGGCACGCCCGACAAATTGGTTGTCGAGGCGGGCGACCTGCTATTGGCCGAAGCAGACGAGACAGTCTTTGATAGGCTTTACTCGTCCGGAACCCTGCTTCCGGAGCGCCACCCGAGCGCAGATTCTGCCGATCTCGATTACGTCGAGGCCGTCGTAATGCCGGAAAGCACGTTGGTCGGCTCGCGGCTACATTCTCTCGAGGTGTTCAGCAGCCGCGATGTTACGATATCGGCACTCTCCATGCGCTCGCCACGGATCGAGGGGCGCTTCGCCGACCTGCAACTGTCGATCGGCGACATTCTGGTCTTGGAGGGCGAGCAAAGGGCGATCGCCGAAGCGCTGGAGGAGTGCGAATGCCTCCCGCTGGCGTCGCAGCCGCCGTCCCGAATGTCCGCATCGTCCTGGCAGCCTTTTGCCATTTTCGCCGCAGGCGTCGCCGCGACGGCCTTCGAACTCGTGACGCCTGATATTGCTTTTGCAGGCGTCGTGCTTGTCCTAGCACTCCTAAATTACCTCAACATTCGCCAGGCGATGGCTGATCTCAACTGGCCGATCATCATCATGCTCGGCGCAATGATCCCGATCGGTTCCGCCGTCGCGACAACTGGCACCGCCCAACTCATCGCGGCGGCGCTGGGTTCCATGGTGTCGCTGGCCGAACCCGCCGTGGGGGTGGCGCTTGTTCTCTTTCTGTCGATGCTCCTGACGCCTTTTGTTAACAACGCGACTGTCGCAATCGTCATGAGCCCCATCGCCGTTGCCTTCGCAGCAGGCGGCCATCACTCTCCATCGGCCTATCTGATCGCCGTCGCCGCGGGCGCCTCGCTGGATTTTCTGACACCCTTCGGCCACCACAACAATACGCTTGCCATGGGGATCGGAAGCTACCGCTTCAGTGACTTTCTGAAGGCCGGCGCGCCTCTGACCGTGCTGAGCTATAGTCTTACCCTACTTCTTATCTATCTCTTCTGGCTTTAGGAGCCGGTTTGCTTGACATCCCCGGCAATGGAACTAGAGCAGGGGAAAAGTTCCCGATCAACGCAGAAGGATGGTCGAGCCCGTGCGAATCCTCTCCGAAGCCCATTTCCCAGAGCTCCCCAATTACTACCGTGGCAAGGTTCGCGAGAACTATGACCTGCCGGATGGGCGCCGCATCATCATCAGCACAGACCGATTGAGTGCTTTCGATCGCATCCTCACCTGCATCCCTTACAAGGGCCAGGTCCTCACGCAGACGGCCCGCTACTGGTTCGAGGCGACGAAGGACATCTGCCCCAACCACGTTCTCGACTATCCCGATCCGAACGTTGTCATCGGCAAGCGTCTCGATATCCTGCCGGTGGAAATCGTCGTTCGCGGTTATCTCGCCGGCACCACGGGGACCTCGATCCTCACTCTTTATAAGAAGGGTGAGCGCGAGATGTACGGCATGCGACTGCCGGACGGCATGCGCGACAACCAGAAACTCCCGACCCCAGTCATCACGCCGACCAGCAAGGAATTCGATGGCGGCCACGACGAACCGTTGACGCCTGCCGAGATCGTCGAGCGCGGGCTCTTGACCAAGGAACAATGGGAAACGCTCTCGCGTTACGCGCTGGCTCTCTTTGCCCGCGGCCAGGAACTTGCGGCCAAGCGCGGGCTCATCCTTGTCGACACCAAATATGAGTTCGGCACGGACGAGAACGGCAACATCATTCTCGCGGACGAAATCCACACACCCGACAGCAGCCGCTACTGGCTTGCCGACAGCTACCAGTCAAGTTTCGAGGCAGGCGCGCGCCCGACAAGCTTCGACAAGGACTTCGTTCGCGCCTGGGTCGCGGAGCGTTGTGATCCTTACAAGGACGAAATCCCGGAAATTCCCGTCGAACTGATCCAGCAGACCTCCGAGGTCTACATCAAGGCCTACGAGAGCATCACGGCGCAACGCTTCGTTCCCGACGACAGCGGCGCGACGCCGGTCGAGCGCGTCCGCAAGAATCTGTCCGTCTACTTCTCTTAAAGTCGCGCCATAGAAAGCCTGCAACATTAGCTTGCAGGCTTTCCGTCCTTAGCGCTAGCATCTGGAAAACTGGGGGCCGGCCTCGTGCCGGCAGGGGAATGGATGGCACGCAGGCCAAGACGTAAGGCCGAAGAGACTCGTGAAGACATTCTGTCCATGGCGGAATTGTTGTTCCGGCAACGCGGCTTTGTCGCCGTTTCGATCGCCGACATTGCTGCCGCGCTTGGAATGTCGCCTGCCAACGTCTTCAAGCATTTCCGCTCGAAAGCTGCCCTCGTCGATGCCATCGCTGAACGCCATCTGGGCGATGTAGCTGACCGCTTCGCGACCTTTGACGATGAGCTACCGCCGAATGAGCGGTTGCTGCGCTTTGTCTTGCGCCTGCTGGACAGCCACCTGCAGGACATTCAGCAGAACCCCTACATCTTTGAAATGGTCCTGATGACGGTGCAGGCCAAGCTCGAGGCCGGCAATCGATATAGGGAGCGCATCGTCCGGAAACTGGATGAAATCATACGAGCAGGTGTCGCCGAAGGTCGCTATCACTGCAGTAGCGCCGCAGATGCCGCCAACACCGTTGCCGATGTCCTGGCGAGTGTCCTGCATCCCGTTCTGATCGCCCGTGATGATAAGGACACACTTGTCCAGCGCGCAAAGCAGATCGTCATTTTCGTGGATGCCGCACTGCAAAATAGCGCTTGCTAAGTGACGATTCATAACTTACGTCACTTCGTAAAGTCTTTCTTAAATTCGGATCAGTGGCATTTGATTCTGGATCGACGATCGGCCTTGCTTGTTGAAGAAGGTCACTGGTTCGGACGCCACCGCACAAGGAATTCATTATGATACGGCGCATTTTCCTCGTTTCCTCCGCCCTCGCGATCGGCGGCGTCCTCGCCGCATGCAGCGACAGCGGCAACAAGCAGGGCGCGGCCGGGGCCGCGGGTGCAGCCGCCGCCCAGCAAGCCGCGCCGGTTGGCGTGATATCCCTGACGAAGGCCACCTTCCCCGTCACCACGATCCTGCCTGGCCGCGCCGAGGCTTCGCAGATCGCCGACATTCGCCCGCAGGTGAGCGGCATCATCCGCGAGATCCCCTTCAAGGAAGGTGGCGAAGTCAAGAAGGGCGACGTCCTCTATCAGATCGAAGACGCACCTTACCTGGCAACCGCTGCACAAGCGCGCGCCGCCATTGCCAAGGCCGAAGCCAGCGTTCCCAGCGCGCAAAGCAATTTCGATCGTTACCAGCGCCTAGTCGGCTCGGGCGCGACGCAGATCGAGCTTGAGACCGCACGCACCAACCTTCTGCAGGCGCAGGCCGAGGTCGAATCCGCGAAGGCAGCGCTGACTGCCGCCGAAATCGATGTCGACCACACGAAGATCACTGCGCCGTTTGACGGCGTTATCGACCAGACGGCATACAACGTCGGCAACGTCGTCGCGGCCAACCAGACGACGGCGCTCACCACCGTGCGCCAGTTGGACCCGGTCTACATTCTATTGACGGAGTCGAGCACCAACCTGCTGCGGCTTCGCGACGCGATCCGCAGCGGCGAGGTCAAGGGCAACGCCGGCAATGCCGCCTTCCGCCTCATCCTCGAAAACGGCAAGGAATATGACCAGAAGGGCACGCTCGACATGTCGAAGTCCGTCGTCAGCGAGACGACCGGGACGTTTATCATCCGCGTGCGCTTCCCGAATCCAGATCACATCATCTTGCCCGGCATGTATGTCCGCGCGACGCTGGAACTCGGCGCGGAGCAAGGCTATGCGCTGCCGCAGCTTGCCACCAGCCGAAATGCAAATGGTGAGCTGACCGCGCAGTTCGTCTCAGCCGACGGCAAGGTCGAAACCCGCATCTTCGAAAACGCATCTCCTTCGAACAACGCCTGGCTTGTGACCGAGGGTATCAAGGACGGCGACCAGCTGATCGTCAGTGGCCTGCAGTCGATTACGGCAGGCATGCCCGTCAAGCCAATGCCGATGAAAATCAATGACAAGGGCATCGTCGTGCCCGCTGATCAGGCCGCATCCGGTGAAGCGCAGAAGCCCGCCGCGAAGTAATTCGCGACGAACCGTGATCAGAGCCGCACAGGAACAGTAAGCCAATGGCCAAGTTTTTCATCCGACGCCCGATCTTTGCTTGGGTCATCGCGATTACGATCATGCTCGCGGGCCTGCTCGCGATCTTTACGCTCTCGATTTCGCAATACCCCGATATCGCGCCGACGACGGTGCGGATCAACGCGACCTATCGCGGAGCGAGTGCCGAAACGGTCGAGAAATCGGTGACGACCATCATCGAAGACGGCATGACCGGCCTCGACGACCTGACTTACATGACCTCGACCTCGTCGACCGGCTCTGCCAGCATCTCGCTGACGTTCGGCACCAGTGCCGACCCCGACATCGCGCAGGTTCAGGTCCAGAACAAGCTCCAGCTCGTGCAGTCCAAGCTGCCGGGCGATGTCATTGACGCTGGCATCAGCGTCACCCGCTCGACGTCGAGCATCCTGCTCGTCGGCTCGCTCGTTTCGACCGACGGCAAGCGCAGTTCCGTCGACCTCGGCAACATCATGTCGACGTCCATCGAAGATCAGATCCAGCGGTTGGAAGGCGTCGGCAGCATCAATATCTTCGGCTCCGGCTACGCCATGCGCGTCTGGCTCGATCCGTACAAGCTGCTGAAGTACCAATTGACGACAGGCGACGTGACCTCCGCAATCGAAGCACAGAACACCCAGGTTTCCGTTGGATCGCTTGGCGCCCAGCCATCAGTTGAAGGCCAGCAGCTCAACGTGACCATTACGGCGCAGAGCCAGCTCACTACCGTTTCCGACTTCGAGCACATCATTCTGAAGGTCGAAAAGGACGGTTCCACCGTGCGCCTCAGCGACGTGGCACGCATCGAGATCGGCCAGGAGAGCTATGGCGGCTCCTCCCGTTACAACGGTCAGCCATCGAGCGGTTTTGCCGTCAACCTCGCCATCGGCGCCAACGCCATCGATACTGCCGCCCGCGTACGCTCTGCCCTCGACACCATCAGCCGCGGCCTGCCGGAAGGCGTGGAAATCACCTATCCGTACGACACAACACCGTTCGTCGAGCTGTCGATCGAGAAGGTCGTGCACACGCTGATTGAAGCCATCGTTCTCGTGTTCATCGTGCTGCTGATCTTCCTGCAGAATCTTCGGGCAACGCTTATTCCGACGATCGCCGTGCCGGTGGTTCTGCTCGGGACCTTTGGCATTCTCGCCATGGCGGGATATTCGATCAACACGCTGACAATGTTTGCCATGGTGCTGGCGATCGGCCTCCTCGTCGACGACGCGATCGTCGTCGTCGAGAACGTCGAACGCATCATGACGGAAGAGAAGCTGTCGCCGCTCGAAGCGACCGAGAAGTCGATGGGCGAAATCACCGGCGCGATCGTTGGTATCGCGCTCGTCCTCACGGCCGTCTTTATTCCAATGGCCTTCTTCGGCGGTTCAACCGGCATCATCTATCGCCAGTTCTCCGTGACGATTGTCTCGGCAATGCTGCTTTCTGCCCTCGTCGCGATCGTGCTGACGCCAGCGCTCTGCGCGACGATGCTAAAGCCTGTAAGCGAGCACAAGAAGCACCGCATCGGTGACTGGTTCAACCGCAACTTCACACGCTCCACCAACGGCTATGTCAGGACCATCAGTTACCTGCTGAAGCGGCCGATCCGCGTCATGCTCGTCTTCCTTCTTATCGGCGTCGGTTGCGCCTATCTCTTCAATCGCCTGCCAAGCTCGTTCCTTCCTCAGGAAGACCAGGGCGTTCTGCTGACCATCGTCACCACCCCTCCGGGTTCGACGACACAGCAGACGCAAGCTGTCGTCGAGAAGGTCGAGAAATACTACCGCGAGAACGAGAAGGATGCCGTCCAGTCCGTCTTCGGCGCGCTTGGTTTCGGCTTCAATGGCTCTGGCCAGAACAGCGCCATCGTTTTCACCAAGCTCAAGGATTTCTCGGAACGCACGGAACCAAACCTGCATGCCCAGGCTGTCGTGACGCGGGCGCTCAAGACCTTCTTCACCTTCCGCGAGGCGCAGGTCTTCGCGCTGCTGCCGCCGGCGATCCAGGGTCTCGGTGTCTCGAGCGGCTTCTCCATGTATCTCGTCGATACCGGCGGTCATGGCACCGATGCGCTGGATGCTGCCTCGAAGCGGCTGATCCAGATGGCCAACACCAGCGGCAAGGTCGTTGCCCTCCGCAGCAACAACAAGGAAGTCGAGCCGCAGATGAAGATCGTCATTGACCAGGAGAAGATCGGCGCGATGGGCGTCGATATTTCCGCGGTCAATTCGATGCTCTCGGTGATCTTTACCGGCCGCGACGTCAACGACTTCACGCTGAACGGCGAGATCAAGCCGGTCTACGTGCAGGGTGATGCGCCATTCCGCATGCAGCCTGACGATCTCGATCATTGGTATGCCCGCAACTCGAGCGGGGAGATGGTGCCCTTCTCCGCCTTCACCCGCACAGAATGGGTCAAGGGCGCCCCGACGCTCGCCCGCTTCAACGCAGTAAGCGCCATCCCGCTCGACGGCGCGTCCCCACCGGGCGTAAGTTCGGGTGACGCGATGAACGAAATGGAAGCTTTGACCGCGCAGCTGGGCGGCGGTTACACCGTCGCCTGGCAAGGTATCTCCTACCAGGAACGTTTGTCGGGTTCGCAAGCACCGATGCTCTACGCGATCTCCGTCCTCGTCGTCTTCCTCTGCCTGGCAGCGCTTTACGAAAGCTGGTCGATCCCGTTCTCCGTCATCATGGCCGTACCGGTCGGCGTCCTCGGGGCCCTCACTGCCGCAACGTTCTTCGGCCAGGCGAACGACGTCTACTTCAAGGTCGGCCTGCTTACGACCATAGGTCTTGCCGCGAAAAACGCGATCCTGATCGTGGAGTTTGCGAAGGACAGAATGGAAACGGGAATGGGACTGCTAGAGGCGACACTTGAGGCAGCGCGCCTGCGCCTACGCCCCATCATCATGACATCGCTTGCCTTCATTCTAGGCGTCGTACCGCTTGCAATCGCAACCGGCGCCGGTTCTGCAGCGCAAAACGCGATCGGCATCGGAGTGCTCGGCGGCATGCTCGCAGCAACGGCTCTCGGCATCTTCTTTGTCCCCTCATTCTTCGTTGTCATCCGCCGGATCTTCTCGCGGACGCAAAAAAATGAAGCGTGAGTGTGATATAAATGCACTGTGAGAAGAGGAGACTCGTTGATACATTGCCGCCGACTGCTTCGGGATGGTGTTTCTCATTTGAGCGAAGCGCGGCCGATAGCGAAGCATGAAGGCTTCTGACAAGAATAGATTTGGTCGAGTTACAGGAAGATTTTTAATGGCATCTTTTCGCTTTGCCTCTCCGGCGCTTCTGCTTTTGCTCGCGGGCTGTGTCAGCGGCCCGGATCATGTTCCTCCGGAGATGCCGCTTCCGTCGAAGTTCAGCGAGGGCGGCGCCAAGAACATAGGCGACGTCTCGACGGCAGCGTGGTGGACGGCTTATCGTGACACCAGGCTGAACGGCCTGGTAGGCGAGGGACTAAACCAGAACCTCTCGGTACAGCAGGCCCTAGAACGCATCAACGCCGCAGCTGGCGGCGTCACCGTGGCCGGCGCCGGTTCGTTGCCGAGCCTGCTGGTCGGTGCCAGCCACACCACGAGCGGCACGATGGGTGAGCGGAGCGTCTCAGGCGGCGCCACCAACATCAGCGCCGGCGAAGCCAACGTCTCCTGGCTACTCGATCTCTTCGGCCAGTATCGCCGCTCCAAGGAAAGCGCACAGGCAAGCCTTGATGCCGCCTATTCCAGCGCCGACGTCGCCAAGCTCACCCTCCTGCAGGATCTGGTGAACTCCTACATCGACCTGCGCTTCTTCCAGGAGCGCCTGGCACTGTCGCGCGCCAACCTGAAGTCGCGCCAGGAAACCTACGAGCTGACCAAGTTCCAGCTCGAAGCCGGCGCCGCCTCACGCCTCGACGTCGTCCAGGCCGAAGGACTGGTGCAGTCGACGCAGGCCGAAATCCCCGGTCTGGAAACCAATATCCGAGTCGCCGCCCACCACATCGCCACGCTGCTCGGCCAGCCGGCCGGCTCACTGCTCGGTGAGCTCCTGAAGGGCGCACCGCAGCCGATCTTCCGCGGCGGCATTGCCTCCGGCGTCCCGGCCGACCTGATCCGCAACCGGCCCGACATTCGCGTCGCCGAGCGGAATCTCGCCGCCGCTACCGCCAATATCGGCGTTGCCATCTCGCAGCTCTACCCGACGATCACCCTGTCGGGTTCGATCTCGCCGAGCTATGTCAAGGTGGCCGGCGTCTCGGGCGGCAGCTTGACCAGCTGGTCCTTCGGCCCGACCCTGACGCTGCCGATCTTCGACGGCGGCCGCCTGCGCGCCAATGTCGACATCGCCAAGTCCGATGCCAAGACGCAGTATCTCGCCTGGAAATCGACGGTGCTAAGCGCTGTCGAAGAGGTCGAGAACGCGCTCTCGGCGGTGCGCCGCGACGCCCAGACTGTGGAAGCGCTGCGCGCCCAGGTGAAGACGACGCAGGAAACCCTGGAACTGTCGACCGCCAGCTATAAGGACGGTGCGTCTTCGCTGCTCGATGTGCTCGATGCGCAGCGCCAGGTGTCGCTGGCCCAGGCAAGTCTTGCTGCAGCCATCCAGCAGATGGCCAAGGACTATGTCGCCCTCAACGTCGCCATCGGCGGCGGCTACAATCCGGGCGCACCGCGGACCACCGCGCCACCAAAGGCAAGCTGAGCATCAAGCCCCGCTTCGGCGGGGCTTATACATTGCGAGGCCGGTGCATCGGTTATGATGCACCGGCCTCGTTTGCGATTGAGGTGATTGCAACACCGCAGTGACGATGCGCAGAGCGGTTGGTCCTAGCGGGCCTGAACTTTCGTTCGTAAAAAAGCAGAACCCTTTGCGCATTTCGAGGCTTCGTCGAACCGTTGAGAGAGCTTCGCGCTCGCGTATAAGGGAGACATCGCCTCATGACCTATACTAGCCGCTTTATCGGCATCGACATATCGAAATCGTCCTTCGACATCTGCGTGCTTCCCGACATGCACTCGGCAAGCTTCTCCAATGATGCTGGTGGCATTGCTAGGTTCAT
>NZ_JDWI01000058.1:0-13708 GCF_012932765.1 Rhizobium sp. 57MFTsu3.2 | reverse complement strand
ATCGTGAATTTCGGCGTCGGCGTGCCCATCTCCGCGAACTGCTTGGCAAAGACCTGAATATCGATATCCGGGGACGCGAGAATGACGTTGTGGATCTTGCTGTTCACGTGTCCGTCGCGGATACCCATCTGCCGCAGGGATTCCATGGTCAGCCAGGTGCCCATTGAATGAGCGAGGATCGTGATGTCCTTGACGTCGGGGTCGGCGGCTAGCGTCCGCAGCGCCTGCTCGAGCGCCGTGCGTGAATAGTTGGTGCTNTCCTTGTCGTATTNATAGGCGGTAAGCTGCGCGCGTGACGGCCANGTGAANAGGATAGGGGTCGCCTGCATCCCTGAATCGTGGACGATCTGGGCCAGACGGAAGACGGAATCCTCGTACTTGTTGTTGAAGCCGTGGACAAAGACCAGCGCATGCCCGCCCTGGATGTTCTGGTGGAACCAGGCGCGCCCCTCTGGAACGGTGTCGATCTCCTTGACGCTGGTCACCGCAAAATCGGTTGCGGGATTGGGCGGTAGACGCTTCGGCCATTGGACTGTGCCTGAGGCCCGTTTCGGCGGGATGGAGACGTCAATCGCCGTCAGATAGGGCTTTGGGCTGCGTTCGCCGGTGAACAGCGTCGCCTGGTCGCCGGAAGGTTCGCGCGTGGTTGCGACCAGCATGCTGACCTTTGAGGTATTCTGCGTTGCCGCCGATAGCGCAACAGGGGCCATGACTCCGCTTGGATGACCGCAGCTGGCAAGAACTGCCGCGACGAGCAAAGGTGCAAGTGTCCGAACAGTACGGGCAGCAATCACGTTCCGGTTCCCTCATTGAAACGCAAGCACCTTACGGTGGCCGGGCTTTGGTGAAGTACTCTCACAGAAACGACGCGAATGTTACGTGCAATTCGCGCTCCATGCCCTAGGGCCACGACGAGTTTTAAGTAAGTGTTACCGAACCGCAACGAGCTTTGCCTGCCGCTTGGTTGCCAGGCAATCCGTCTGCTGCGCTTGGTCGTGCCAGGTTTGGTCGTTTTGTGAATTCGGTTCACAGATGCTTGGACCAAGTGACCGCTTATCACCTAAATCCAGTGCCTCCATATGTTCGCCAGTCAACCAAGCCGGCAGACCGGCAACATCATTTTGAGGCACATCATGCCAACTGCTCTCTTTGCTTTGACGATCGCGGCCTACGCGATCGGAACCACGGAATTCGTCATCGTCGGCTTGTTGCCGACCGTTGCTTCAGATCTCCAGATCAGTCTGCCGTTGGCGGGATTGATTGTCAGCGTCTATGCGCTCGGCGTCACATTCGGCGCGCCGGTGCTAACGGCTTTGACCGGGCGCATCGCAAGAAAACCATTGCTTCTCGGCCTTATGGCGCTCTTCATCGTCGGCAACGGCATGGCGGCAATCAGCCCA
Organism: Rhizobium sp. 57MFTsu3.2; assembly: GCF_012932765.1. Taxonomy (NCBI): domain Bacteria; kingdom Pseudomonadati; phylum Pseudomonadota; class Alphaproteobacteria; order Hyphomicrobiales; family Rhizobiaceae; genus Rhizobium; species Rhizobium sp. 57MFTsu3.2. The sequence goes on along the minus strand of NZ_JDWI01000058.1, from coordinate 12,308 downwards.
AGCTATGCTCCGTTGCTGGTTGCGCGCGTCCTTTCAGCCTTCGCACATGGCGTCTTCTTCTCCGTCGGCTCGACGATCGCAGCTGATCTCGTTCCCGAGAACCGTCGCGCCTCGGCGATCGCGATGATGTTCATGGGCTTGACGGTCGCCATCGTAACAGGCGTCCCGCTTGGCACTCTGATCGGTCAGATCTTCGGCTGGCGCGCAACATTTGCGGCGGTAGCAGGCCTCGGTGCGATTGCCTTCGTTGCGATTGCAGTGTTGCTGCCTTCGAACCTCAAGAAGGCACCGGCCGCCAGCGTCGGCGACCAGATCCGCGTGCTCGGCAGCGGCCGCCTGTTGATCGTCTTCGCCATGACCGCACTTGGCTATGGCGGCACCTTCGTCGCCTTTACGTTCCTGGCGTCGATCCTGCAGGAGATCACCGGCTTTGCTGCCAGCACGGTCAGCATCATCCTCGTGGTCTATGGCATCGCGATCGCCATTGGCAACGTCGCCGGCGGCAAACTTGCCAATCGCAGCCCGGTACGCGCCCTGACCGGCTTGTTCATCGCCCAGGCGATCGTGCTGGTACTCTTCAGTTTCACCGCGCCATCGCGCTGGCTGGTCGTCCCGACGCTGGCGGCACTCGGCTTCCTCTCGTTCGCCAACGTGCCCGGCCTGCAGATTTATGTCGTGCAGTTGGCGAAGCAGGTTCGTCCCGCCGCCGTCGATGTGGCATCGGCCCTGAATATCGCCGCCTTCAACCTCGGTATCGCCGCGGGCGCATGGATCGGCGGCCTTGTGGTGGAATCTTCGCTGGGGCTTGAGGCGACACCCTGGGTTGGCGCAATTCTCGTGGGCGGAGCCTTGGTCCTGACGCTCTGGAGTGGCGCTCTGGACGGTCGTTCGACAGCGGATAGCGATACTGTGACCCAGCCCGCCTAACCCGCGAGGCGAATTCCGACGTCCCGGGAACGGTGGTTGACGTGAGCCCATCGCGTTGGCCACCATTGCTTCTGTGGACGGTGGAGTACCTGTGCGCCTAACTAGGTGGGGAAAGGCGGCGCCCCGGGAGGCGCGCTCCTCGGTGTTCCTCCAAGATGCCTCTTTTCCCGGTAAAATTGTGTCCTTGCTGACCACAATTTTCTTGCCTAACAGCGGCATGCTGCGACATACTTACAGCCGCTGATAGCCACTTGAATGCATGCCTAGAGACACCTTGCGAATTCGCGTTCTTCACGCAGTTGGGGTTCGATCAATGGAACATGTGTCGCTTCGCAGTATCACTGCATTTCTCAATATATCGATTGCAATGCTCGTCGCTTGTGGGGCATCGGTTCTGACCAGCGCGTTCGCATACGCACAAGATCCCTTTGACGATTTTCCGATGGTTATCAGCTGTGAATACAAGGGCACCTACCACGCATTCTATTTGTCCAGGGTGACGAAAGACGGCACCGCCACTTTTTCAGCCTCCGACCGGATTGCGGGGACGATTACGCTGGACGGTAAAGCAAAGGCCGTGGGCGGATCCGACGGGGGAAGCTGCTTGGGCAAAACCCTCAAGGAATTGCGCGAGTCAGGGCAGGCGCACGACCTTAAATCCTAGCCCCGCAACGCACTGGCTCTGGAGAATTGGCCGGACCAGGGCCAGCATGCGCGCGGGCGGTGGAGAAGTGCCGGAATGTCGTTCGACGTTGGGCCTGAACCTACGTCGCATGAAATAGCCTTCGAGGAGGCCGTCGGGGAGGCGGGCTTCATTTTCTAGGTGAAGGTTGGGAGGAGCATGGAAGAGCTGCGAACTCCTTTCAGGGTAACGGCTGGTCGCTTTCTGCGCTCGGTGCGCGTTTTCATGTCCTCGGAGGTCGGCGGCACGGCAAAGCTTCTGACCGCATGCCTTGTCGTGCTCTTCCTCGCGATCAACGGGCTCAATGTGCTGAATAACTTCGTGGGCCGGAACTTCATGACGGCGATCGCCGACAGGCAGATCGCTGAGTTTGTCCGGCAGGCCATATTCTATCTTCTCGTGTTTGCCGGCTCCACGATCGCATCGGTTTATGCGCGCTTTACGGAGGAGCGGCTGGCCCTCACATGGAGAGACTTTCTGACGCGTCGCGCCGTCAATCTCTATCTTACTGACGGAGCCTTTTACCGCCTCGGTGTTTCGGGAGGACTCTCGTATCCGGATCAGCGCATTTCCGAAGATATCCGCGCATTTACCGTGACCACACTGTCCTTCCTGCTCATGATCTTCAGCAGCGGGCTAACGATCCTTTCATTTTCAGGGGTACTTTTATCCATCAACCCCGTCTTGTTCGCCGTGGCGGTCCTTTATGCTGCCTGCGGCTCGTTTCTCACGGTCTGGCTGGGCCGCCCGCTCATCAAGCTGAACTATGACCAGCTCGACAAGGAGGCGAGTTTCCGCACGGGGCTCATCCAAGCAAGGGAGAATGCAGAGCGAATTTTGCTGACCGGCAGCGAGCCGCGTATGAAGTCTTTTCTCGCGGTCCGAATTGATGACCTGGTGACCAACTTTCGCAACATAACATCGGTGAACCGCAATGTCGGCTTCTTCACGACGGGCTACAACTGGCTGATCCAGATCATCCCTGCATTGATTGTCGCGCCGGCCTTCTTCCGCGGTGATATCGAATTTGGGGTGATTACGCAGTCCGCGGCAGCATTCGCCATGCTGGTGGGCGCTTTTTCGCTGATCATCAACCAATTCAACTCGATCTCCAGTTTTGCTGCAGTGGTGGCGCGCCTGAGTACTCTTTCGGAGGCGATAGAGAGACCAAAGGGGGGTGCCAAGATTCAGGTCGATGAGACCCGGGACGACCTGTCGTATGAGAAACTCACGATATTGTCGGAGCGGGACGGATCGTCGTTGCTGCAGGAGTTGACCGTCGCCATCCCGCCTCGTGCCCGCGTCATGGTGACATGCGCTCGAGAGGACCAAGGGAGCGCACTTTTCAGGGCTACCGCAGGTGTTGCTTATCCCGGCACCGGCCAGATTTTTCGCCCCACGGCTGAAGGCATACGCTTCCTGCCGCAGCACCCCTATTTTCCGCCAGGGACACTTCGACAACTGTTCATTCCCCCGGCCGCGAGCCCGGAAATTTCGGACGAACGCATTGCGCTGCTACTTGCCGAATTTGAACTTCAGCGCATTTCTAAGATCGAGGAATTTCAACAAGAAGTGGAATGGCATACCGTTCTGACGCAAAGAGAGCAGTGCCTGCTCATGCTGGCGAGCGCATGCGTTGCGAAGCCGCATGTCATCTTGCTTGAGAGAACCGAGGCTATGGTTGGCTGGGAGACACTTTTCCGGATCATGACACGCTTTGCAAATGACGGCATCGCCTGCGTTCATATCGGAAGCGCCGCCGACATATCATCCTATGACGCCATCCTGGACTTTGACGATAGTGGCGCATGGCAGTGGAATACGCCGCATGACCGCGGGAACGGCAGCGGTGCAAAGCACGCAAATTGAGACGACAAAAAAGTCGATAGGAGGCTGATGATGACGAACGCCGCTCGTGCAACCAACGACCATCAGAAGACGAGTGCTCCGCTTGGGGCCGAAGAACTCCGCTTAATGGACGCCTATTGGCGTGCATCGAACTATCTCTCTGTCGGGCAGATCTATCTGCTCGACAATCCGCTACTGAGAGAGCCGCTCAAGCGGGAGCATATCAAGCCGCGGCTTCTCGGTCACTGGGGAACGTCGCCCGGCCTGAACATGCTCTATGTGCATCTGAACCGCGTGATCAAGCGCGACGACCTCAACATGATCTACGTGATCGGGCCGGGCCATGGCGGACCTTCGCTGGTCGCACATGCCTACCTGGAAGGGACATACAGCGAAGTCTACCACAATATCGGCCAGGACGCCGAAGGGATGAAGACCCTATTCAAGCAGTTCAGCTTTCCCGGCGGCATTCCGAGCCACGTCGCCCCTGAAACGCCTGGAAGCATCCACGAGGGTGGCGAACTGGGTTATGCCTTGAGCCATGCCTATGGCGCGGCCTTCGACAATCCGGACCTGATCGTCGCCTGCGTCGTTGGCGACGGCGAGGCGGAGACCGGCCCGCTTGCCACGAGCTGGCACAGCAACAAGTTTCTCAATCCAGCCCGTGACGGATGCGTACTGCCGATCCTGCATCTCAATGGCTACAAGATCGCCAATCCATGCTTCTTAGCCCGCATTCCCGAGGAGGAGCTGCGGAAGCTTTTCGAGGGGATGGGCTATGCGCCCCTCTTCGTCGAAGGGCACGAGCCCGACAAGGTGCAGCAGCAACTGGCGGCAGCGATGGATACAGCCGTTGCCGAGATCAAGCGGATCTGGGGGGAGGCGCGCGAGAAGGGCAATCTGAAACGCCCGGCCTGGCCGATGATTGTTTTCCGCACGCCAAAGGGCTGGACTTGCCCGAGTGAAATCGACGGCAAGAAATGCGAGGATTACTGGCGGTCGCACCAGGTCCCGATGGGCGAAATGGACAAGCCGGAACACATCAAGATCCTTCAGCAGTGGATGAAGGAATATAAGCCCGAAGAGCTCTTCGATGACGACGGTAAGCTGCGCGCCGAACTCGCTGCGCTAGCCCCGACTGGCATTCGCCGGATGAGCGACAATCCGCATGCGAATGGTGGCCTGCTCCTGCGTGACCTGAGGCTGCCCGACTTCCGTGACTACGAGGTTTCCGTCCCTAGCCCCGGAGCGACGACGACCGAATCTGCCCGGGTGATGGGCAAGTTTCTTCGCGATGTCATGAAACTGAACCTGAACACCAAGAATTTCCGATTGTTCAGTCCCGACGAGAACAACTCGAACCGCTGGCAGGACGTGCTTGAGGTCACCAATCGTTGCTACATGGCCGAAATCTATCCCGAGGACGACCACCTGTCGCCCGATGGCCGGGTGATGGAGGTGTTGAGCGAGCATCAATGCCAAGGCTGGCTTGAAGGGTACCTTCTGACAGGGCGGCATGGCTTCTTCTCATGCTATGAAGCCTTCATTCACATCATCGACTCGATGTTCAATCAGCACGCCAAATGGCTGAAGGTGTGCAACGATATTCCATGGCGCCGTCCGATCGCGTCCCTCAACTATTTCCTGAGCTCGCATGTCTGGCGCCAGGACCACAACGGCTTCAGCCACCAGGATCCGGGGTTCATCGACCATGTGGTCAACAAGAAGGCCGAGGTGATCCGCGTCTATCTGCCGGCGGATGCCAACACGCTGCTTTCCGTTACCGACCATTGCCTCCGGAGCCGCAACTACGTGAACGTCGTCGTTGCCGGCAAGCAGCCGGCGCCGCAATGGCTGACTATGGATCAAGCCGTCAAGCACTGCGCCCAGGGCCTCGGTATCTGGGAATGGGCCAGTAACGACAAGGGCGGCGAGCCTGATGTCGTCATGGCGTGCTGCGGCGACGTGCCAACGCTGGAGACGCTGGCGGCGGTGCAGATGATCCGCGAACATCTACCGGAATTGAAGGTGCGCGTCATCAACGTCGTCAACCTCATGAAGTTGCAGCCGTCGAGCGAGCACCCCCATGGGCTTTCCGACGCCGATTTCGATGCGCTCTTCACCAAGGACAAGCCGATCATCTTTGCGTTCCATGGATATCCCTGGCTGATTCACCGGTTGACCTACCGGCGCACGAACCACGACAATCTGCACGTCCGCGGATACAAGGAGGAGGGGACGACGACGACACCTTTCGATATGGTCGTTTTGAACCAGCTCGATCGCTTCCACCTTGTCGAAGACGTCATCGATCGACTGCCGCAACTCGGTGCCCGCGCCGCCTACTTCAAGCAAGCGATCCGCGAGAAGCTGATCGAGCACCGGCATTACATTGAAAAGCACGGTGATGACATGCCTGAAATCACCGGCTGGAAGTGGGGCGTCCTCGGAGGGGCGGCAAGCAAGCAAAGGACATCGACGGAAGGCGACAACACGTAGCGTTCGGCGCAGCCGGGTGCCTCCCGGAGCCGTTGCTCCGGGGGGCACTATCAAAGACGATGCAGAGGACGCAGGCTGCTGGCGCCCGTTCGAGTGGCGAAGTGCGTATTGGTACGATGCCGTTGGCGGCAAGCGATTGCAAAGCTGTATGGGAGGGGAAGCCATGGTTGCGGTGTCACCCAGGCCAAACTTGGAGTCGGGGCTGACCGACGAGGACTTTGCGCGACTGCAGTTCACCTCGGTGCTCTACTATCTGCATTCTACGAACCCGGACAACGGCCTCGTTCGCGACAAGACGCAACCCGGCGCACCGGCAAGCATCGCTGCCATCGGCATGGCGCTCGCCACCATTCCCGTCGTCGTGGAGCGTGGCGTCCTCATTCGCGAGTTTGCCGTCAAGATGGTCCGGCGCAGGCTCGAATTCCTGATGCAATGCCACCAGGGCCCCGAGCCGGACGCCTCGGGCCACAAGGGCTTCTTCTATCATTTTCTCGACATTGAGACGGGACAGCGGGTGTGGGAATGCGAGCTGTCGACGATCGACTCGGCCTTTCTGTTCGCTGGTGCGCTGACAGTCGCCACCTATTTTGACGGGGAGAGCGCCGAAGAAGCGAAGATCAGGACGCTTGCGACGGCGCTATACGAGCGTGCAGACTGGAACTGGGCGCGGGATCAGGGCGCTACCCTGACGCATGGCTGGCGACCCGAGAGTGGCTTCATTCCTTACCGTTGGCGTGGTTATGACGAAGGCCTGCTTCTCTACATATTGGGGCTGGGATCACCGTCGCATCCGCTGCCGCCCGAGAGCTATGAGGCCTACACGGAAAGCTACGAATGGCGGAACATTTACGGCCGCGAGCTGCTCTATTCCGGTCCGCTGTTCACCCACCAGCTATCGCATATGTGGATCGATTTCCGAGGCATCCGCGATCAGTTCATGCACGAGCATGACAGTGACTACTTCCAGAACAGCCGGCAAGCGACCTTTGTCCATCAGGAGTATGCGATCCGAAATCCAATGCAGTTCGAGGGTTATGGTGAGCATTGCTGGGGATTTACCGCGTGTGACGGCCCGGGCTGGGTGAAGGCGGATGTCGGCGGGGTTCGTCGCGAGTTCTTCGATTATGTTGCCCGTGGCGCGCCCTTCGGGCCTGATGACGGGACCGTAGCGCCCTGGGTTGTCGTGGCATCCCTGCCTTTTGCGCCCGAGATTGTCCTTCCGACCGTCCGGAAGTTCGCGGGCATGAAGCTGGGGATGACTAGGCTTTACGGCTTCAAGCCATCATTCAATCAGACCTTCAAGGATCCGAACAGTCCGACTGGCTGGTGGATCAGCCCGTACCACTTCGGGATTGACCAGGGGCCGGTGGCGCTGATGATTGAGAATTACCGCACCGGCCTTTTGTGGACGCTGATGCGTGATTGCGAGCCTATTGTCAGGGGGTTGCGGCGAGCGGGGTTCACCGGCGGCTGGCTGTAGGCGCGCCCGCGGCGATCCACCCAACGATGCCCTGCCAAGTTGATCAGTGGGAGCCGCGAAGCTGGTCGTCCTTCAGCCAATTTCGATTGAAGACACTCTTCTTCCCGTCCGTCGCCTGCGACGTATGAACGATATCGTCCCGCAACCACCAGTCAATCGAGGTGGCGGGCGCCGATAGCGCGCCTTGTTCGAGGTCGGCTCTGACGAGGATTGATATCGATGGATCCCGCACCGTTTTGACGACTGCTGTTTCGGCCGCCGACAACGCGAACAGCGGTGCAACAACGCCCGTCACCAGAACGGACGCATAGACTGGGAGCGTTTGCGAGTACGACATGACATGCACCCCGCGTGAACTGCAGCAATACTACAATGTCGCAAGTCAAACCTACAGTCGACCCTCTATTTCCGGTGTTTTCTCGAATAGGATGCTCGGGGAAGCATAGAACAGCAATTGTTCCGCGGTCTGTCGCCTGCCGGCTCGTTCTACCGAGAATTCGCTGGGCATCGGGCGGCTTCAGTTTCAACGGTGCGCTCAAACGCGGCGAGCCGAGAGCGAGGCGATGTAATCGACGATCGAGGACTTGCCTGCCCGGTATGGAACATGCCGCATCATGCAGCTTGCGCTGATTTATGATTCGGCATGTCGGATCAATCCCGTTAGGGTGAATGCGGTCTCATCACCAATCCCGATCAGAAATATCGGCAGCGCGGTACGCCGATGTCAGCACTCCTCCCAATTGTCATGGGCGGGAGCGGCGTTTCCGTGGAAGGCGGCCGCGACTTTCCCCACCAGTTTGCGGGCCGGCGAGGCGGCAGGCCCGCTATCCCGGGTGGCGCGTGGAGCGGAATACGCGCTCGCAGCCGGGCCGCCTGTTCCGAGGTTGAAGCGGGCGATCAGTCGCGAGAGGTTCGAAGCCTCGTCCGCCAGCCGGTTGGTCGCCGCTGTCGACTCCTCTACCATGGCAGCATTCCGCTGGGTGACCTGATCCATCTCATTCACCGCCATGCTGACTTCCGACAGTCCCGTTGACTGTTCCTTCGCGGCCGTCGCGATCGAATGAACATGTTCGTTGATTTTGATCACATGCCCCTGGATCAGCCCGAGCGCCTCACCGGTTGCCGTCACCAGCGTGACGCCTGCGTCGACTTCCGCGCTGGAGCGGCCGATGAGCGTCTTGATGTCCTTTGCGGCATTGGCGGAACGCTGCGCCAGTTCGCGCACTTCCTGGGCGACGACGGCGAAGCCTTTGCCGGCCTCGCCGGCGCGGGCCGCTTCCACTCCGGCATTGAGCGCCAGCAGGTTCGTCTGGAAGGCGATCTCGTCGATGACGTTGATGATCTGACCGATTTCGCCCGAGGCCTGCTCAATGCGTCTCATGGCTGATACGGCGTCCTTGACAACCGCGCTCGACCGCTCGGCGCTGCGGCGCGCCTCGTCGACCATATGGCTCGCCTCTGTTGCCCGTTCGGTGGAATTTTTCACCGCGACGGTGATCTCTTCCAAAGCGGAGGAGGTTTCCTCCAGCGAAGCCGCCTGCTGTTCGGTGCGCTTGGAGAGGTCGCCCGAGGCGCTGCGTATTTCGCTCGAGCCGCTGTTGATCGTGTCGACGGCGGCGCGCACCTCGCCGAGCACCGAGCGCAGGTTGGCCATGGTCGCGTTGACATTGTCCCTGAGTTCGCCGAAGGCGCCCTGGAACTCGCCGCGCATCGTTTCGGTCAAATCACCCTCGGCAAGGGCAGCCACGACACGCCGGGTCTCTGCGACGCCGCGATCGACGGAGGCCACCAGTTCGTTGACTTGCGTGGCAAAGCGGTTGAGGTCGGCATCGCCGTAGTCCTTGGCGATACGCCGCGTGAAATCACCGCCAACGGCGGCCAAGACCACCACGCCGATGCTCGACTGCAGATCAACACTCTTGGCATGAAGGGCAGCTTCATGTGCATTCAGCTCGCGAACCCGGAGGCCGTTCTGCTTGAACACTGCGACGGCGCGCGCCATGTCGCCGATCTCGTCGCTGCGCCCAGTGAAAGGGATCTCGGCGCCGAGATTGCCGCTCGCCAGGACACTCATGTTTTCGGTGATACGACCGATCGGCTTTGCCAGCGCTTTCGCGCCGAAGAGAGCGGCGCCGAGAAGAGTAATCATCACGAGAAATCCACCGGCGAGCGATGTGGTTTCCATCGAATTGAGGGCCACGTTCGAAGCTGCGGCGGCTGTTGTCGCACGGCCCTTTGCGATCGTGCCGGCCTCATCGAGGAGGGACATCGTCTTCTGGATGAGATCGATCTGGTGTGTAACGAATTCCCGTTCCTTGGCGGCGAGGCTTGCGTCGACGCCCGCCGCGCTCAGTTTCGTGCGGAGGAACTCCGCGAGCTGGCCGCTCGTGTTGTAATATTCGTCAACCAGCGCCTTGATGTTTTTCACCCGCTCCTGGTTGACCTGGATTGTCAGGATCGAAAGGGCCGAATCCAGGGCTCTGATGGCTGCGTCGTGATTGTCCCGCGCGGCGGACTTGGCCTGCAGCACCTCGTCCATGGCGTTCGCCAGGCGCATGTTCAGGCTCTCGATCTGCATGCCGCGAATGGCGGCCTTGGCCTCGACATAGTCGCGTGATGCGCCGACCTGTTGCCGTTCGAGTATGGCGCTCTGGCCGACCGAGCGATCCTCTAACCAAAGGCCAGCCAGCATGACGAGCATCATCGCAATGCCGGCAGCGGACATGAGGGCGAGTTTCGTGCTGATACGTGAAAAGAAGGCGGGTAAATTCATGTCGGTTATTCGCCTAGGTAAACCGGCGCGATCGTCATGAATTCCGGCTTCGGTATAAGAATGGCCGGACGCTCGTCATTTCGCCGACAACGTTGCAAGACCACGAGGCCGAAACGTCGCAAAACACTACTTTCCAAAATGCGCGCGACGCAGTGGTTCCGATCGGGAGATCTGACCTTGATCTTTCAAGATTTGAATAATCTCCATAGTTCGCATAGCATTTCTGGGTTAATAAAATGTAAATTTCGAGAAAAAGTTATAATTGATTTTCGTCAATTTGCAGAATATCGAAATAACTCATAGTATAACAAAATTCAAATCTTGTTTGTTGCTAGGTACTATCAACAGATTTAATAGTGTTTGCCCTTAGTCACTTTTTTTTATTTGAAGTACCGCTCTCGCTCAGTTTGGCCATTAGGGATCGCTCCACTGGGCAACGTCGAGTATCCCTTGTTGCCTTTGCCAGACGCCTTAAGAGTCCACGAATGCCGATGCCGTTATCTGACGACAAGAACAGGAACGGTCGAATTGGCGAGGACCTGCTGGGTTTGGCTGCCAAGTATCATTCTTCCGATGCCCGTGCGCCCATGTGAGGAAATAACGATCAGGTCGCAGTTTTTTGCCTGAGCAGTCTCGAGAATGGCCGTAGCAGGAGAGCTATTTATCTCGTGGACAAAATCGACCGTCACCTGCGCTTTCGCCGACTTGTTGCGGACAATTCTTTCGATCTCGATCAGGTCTTCTTTCACCGCGTGAGTATAGCTGTCCATGGCCTGTGCCTGAACTACTCCCTGAAGCGCAAAGCCAGCCAGCGGCACCGTGACGTTGATGACCGTCGCTGGAATGCCGAGCGCCTTTGCAAGTGCAAGACCGTGATCGACGCCCTTGGAAGCAAGCTCCGAGCCGTCGGTTGGAATGAGTATACGCTTGTACATGGGACATCCGTTCCAGATCGTGGTACAATAAATTCATCCAAACCTAGCGGACTGTCCATGTCGAACATTGATCCGCGTCAAGATGGCGAACATGTTTCCCGATATTGACGAATGCGACGGAGGGCGCGCGACTTTAGACTCTGGCGTGCGAACACGAGAGGGCATCGCGGAACGTGGCAAAGCGCAGCTTCTAATGCCAAGGTAGGCGATGCCCGACCTGAGAGATAGGTGACAGAACGTACCGGAGACTTCGGTCATGGATGAGCGTCTTCGATTTGTCGCCCGTTTGCTGGAGGGCGAAGGTATGGGCGAGGTGTGTCGGTCGTTCGGGATCTCGCGCAAGACCGGCTACAAGATCTTCAATCGCTGCAAGGAGGACGGGCTGGAGGCCCTGACGGACCGGTCCCGGCGATGATCGTTCGTTGCAACCAGGAGAAGCCGCACTGGGGGGCGCGCAAGATCCGCGAGCTTCTGGTGCGCCGTCTGGCCGGCGACGTGCGCATCCCGGCGAGAAGCACGGTGCATGCGGTGCTCGACCGGTACGGCCTTGTGAGCCAGGCCCGTAAGAGGAACCGGGCGAACAAGGCCATGGGCACGGCGCTGTCGGCGGCCATCGGCCCCAACGATCTGTGGTGCGCCGACTTCAAGGGCGAGTTCTGTCCTTCCCGAGAGAGGGGTGACAGTTCATACCGGAGACATGGGTTACACTTTTGGCCTTTGCGAGGAGAGCGAAGGTGCCTTTGCAGGAGTGCAACCGCATGGACGAGCGTCTCAAATTCGTTGCGCGGGTTCTGGATGGCGAGAAGATAGCGGCGCTGTGCCGCGAATTCGGCATCTCCCGCAAGACCGGTCACAAGATCATCAGCCGCTATAACGACAGCGGTCTGGAAGGACTGACAGATCGATCGCGACGGCCTTACCGGCACGCCAATCAGCTTCCTTTCCAAATCGAGAAGCTGATTGTGCGGACCAAGCCGGACAAGCCCAACTGGGGCGCACCGAAGATCAGGGAGCGGCTGGCGCGGCTGTATCCGGATGTTCACACGCCGGCGATCTCAACCGTGCATGCCGTCCTCGACCGCAACGGCCTGGTCAAGCACGGTAGGCGGCGGCGCAACCGGGCTGAAGGAACAGCACTCTCCAATCCTGGGCTGCCCAACGACC
>NZ_JDWI01000057.1:0-14635 GCF_012932765.1 Rhizobium sp. 57MFTsu3.2 | reverse complement strand
CGCTCGTTTGCCGATGCCAAGCAGCTTCACGGGCATCGCTATGCCCGCTTTCGAAGTCTCACCCGCGTCGCATGCCAGTGCCTGCTGGCTGCAGCCGCCCAAAACATCAAGAAGATCGCCATGGCGCTCACCAAGCCACCCAGACCAGCCATGGCATGAGGGCCAGAGGCCGCCAACTTCGCCCCGCCTCAGAACCCAACTAAAACAACCAACGTCCAAAAAACAAACCCGCCGAAAATATCGACGGGTTCGTCAGCAGTCTGAAGTGGCGGGATAACCCGCCACTTTTCTCGTTTCTATCAGGATGCTGAGGCAAACTCGGCTTGCAGCGCCTTTGCAATGCCTTCGACGCAGACCTGCAGCAGAATCTCACCCTTCTCGGCGGTCGCTTCCTTCGGGGAGGAAAGCGTGCCGCACACAGGTGTCCACTCAGGCTTGGCGGGATAGACATCATAGGGTGGAAAACTTGCCGGCGCATGGTCGATCGCCCGCTCGAGGGCAACCTGCTGCGGATAAAGCGCAAGCATGAGCGAAGTCTCAAGTACGCCGCCATGTTCCAGATCCCAGCCCGCAAAGCCATTCGGGTAAAGACGCGCAATCGTCGCCTTGTCGACGAAGTCCCAGTAGGAAAGAACCACAATTTTCATGGTCTCGACTCCACCCCATCTCAATTCGCGCAGGGCAAGATCGATGCCTTCGATGATGAACCAGGAATTCTCGAAATGGCCGTTGACCAGGCATATGGACCGTACGCCATGACGCGCAAATTCCTTGATGACGTCCCGCAGGGCAGCCACCAGCGTAGCGCCATCAAGGCTCGTCGTGCCGGGAAGGTGATTGCCGCCGCCGGACTTCTGGTGCGACTTGTAGCCGTAGGTGAAAGGCGGAGCCACAAGGGCTCCGGTCATGCCTGCTACGCGACGGGCGAATTCGACCGGCAGGAGCACATCGACGTTCATCGGCATATGATGGCCATGCTGTTCCATGGAGCCGATAGGGATCAGGATTGGCACCGATCCGTCCCGCACACGGGCATCATAATCGGGCCAGGAAAGTTCTGCGGCAAATACGGTCTGTTGAGACATGAAAAAGCTCCTCACATGGGTCGGAAGCTTTGATTTGATCCTCGTCCCTTGATATGGGAAATTTATAATCGTCATCGCCACATAAGGAATGCAAATCCGATGGGCAATATCACGAACTTCCAGACAGACCTGTTGCGGACGTTTGTCTCGGTGGTTGATCTTGGTGCCTACACCAAGGCCGGTGATGCGTTGGGCCGCACGCAGCCAGCAATCTCCTTGCAGATGCGCCGCCTGGAAGAGTTGGTTGGTGCTTCGCTATTGAAGCAGGTCGGTCGCGCGCTTGTGCTGACCTCGGAGGGCGAGATGCTGTTAAGCTACGCCCGCGAGATCCTGCGCCTGAACGACGAAGCTGCTTCCTATTTCAACCGGTCGAAAATAGCAGGCGTGTTGCGCGTGGGTCTGCCGAACGATTATGCCGTTGCATTCCTGCAAGGCGTCATTACCGAATATACCTCCCAGCACCCCGAAATTTCCCTCGAGCTGCATTGTGGCTGGAGCGCGGAAATCCTCGAACGGTTGAATGCCGACGATCTTGATATCGTCGTTGCCATGGCCAACAACGAACACACACAATATCTATCGCGGTCGTGGATCGAGCGCCCGATATGGGCTGCCGCCGAAAACGGAAACCTGGACACGGTCAAGGGTATACCGCTCGCCGCCCATCCGGAGGGTTGTGCCTATCGCGCCCGCATGATCCAGGCACTCGATGCCGCCAAGGTGCGCTGGCGAATTGCCTATACCGGCCCCGGTATTGCCGGCCTCCAGAATGCTGTTGTCAATGGGCTCGGTGTCAGCGCACTCACACGCTACACGATGCTGCCCGGCATGCGCGCCTTGACGCAGGAGGATGGTTTCCCGCCTCTTGCCGAGATCCGGGTCGGATTATTTTACAAGCATCCGCGCCTGTCGGATGCCGGTATTCGGCTGGTCAATCATGTGATCGCCCGGCTTGACGAAGCCGGCGTCTCCGGTGACCCGACACGGCGTCATGTCGAGCTTGACCGCCAATAAGCATTCCAAATGCGGAAATTATTTTAATTAATTTTCCAAATGCATCGGCGCTGCATAGCCTTTTGCCAACAACAGCAAAGGGGAATGCAATGACCAACACCAGTTCTGCAAGATCGACCCGGCGTCAGTTTCTCAAGACCACAGGTGCTCTGGGGGGCGCCATGCTTGCCGCCCCCTTGCTGAGCCGCCACGCCTTCGCCGCACCGACAGAAATCACCATGCTCGCCTGGTACGGTCATGCCGAGCCTGACGTGGTCGCGGACTTCGAAGCCGAGCATAATGTCAAGTTCAAGCCGAAATATTACACCGGCGGCGACAACATGCTGGGCCTGATTGCCCAGTCACCACCCGGCACTTTCGACATCATCCTGTCCGACGCGGAATATGTCCAGCAGCTCAATGCCGCCGGCTATATCGAGGCGCTCGATCCGAAGGACTATCCCTTCGACGATTACTTCCCGGAGTTCCAGAAATTTGCCGGCCACTGGCAGGACGGAACGCTCTATTCGGTCTTCACGCGATTTGGCTTCCTCGGTGTCGCCTACAATACCGAGGCCATCACCGAGAAGGAGGCGATGACCTACGACGTCTTCTGGAACGAGAAGCTGAAGGGCAAGGTCGGTCATTTCGACTGGCATCTGCCGAACCTCGGCGAAATCAGCCTGCTCAATGGCAACGCTGCGCCATTCGACATCGATGCGACAGCTTTCGAGAAACTGAGAGAGAAAACCATAACGTTGCGACCGCAGATTGGCGGTTTCTTCGACTACGGCGGTACGTTCTCTTCGCTGCAAAACGGCCAGATGCTGGCAATGGCCGGTATCGGCGACTGGATCACCGGTACGCTCGAGAAGAATGGCGCAAAGGTGCGCAGCGTCATCCCCGCCGAAGGTGGACTTCAATGGACCGAATCCTTCTCGATCGGAAGGGGATCGTCAAAGGCGGATATAGCAAAGAAGTGGATCCAGTACATCACCTCGGCAAAGGGCCAGGTGAAGTCTGCAAACATGGCAGCCTACCCGGCGCTCATCCCCAACCAAAAGGGGTGGGAACTGCTCGCAAAGGAAACGCCCGAGGAAGCCAAGCGCCAAGGCATGCTCCTTAACGAAAGCAATGTGATGGACCTCATCCGCTCCGGCCGCATCCACTATCGCCAGCTTCCGATACAGCAAGGCCTGGAAGACTGGAACGACTTCTGGTCGGACTACAAGGGCGCATGAGACCTTCCGTCGCCGCGGCCTTGGCAACAAGCGTTACGCCTGTTGCCGAGCCAGACCACGCCACGAAGCGGCCGGCGGTTTCGTCTCGTTCGGGAACCCTAAGAATGCGGAAATCGATCACGCTTTACGGGCTCACCTTTTCGGTGCCGCTCCTTGTCTGGCAACTGACCTTCTTCCTGGCGCCGCTTATCTTCCTCATGGCGCTCAGCTTCTGGACCGTGCGCAACTTTCGCATGGAGCCAGCCTTCGTCTTCACCAACTGGACCTATGTCCTTAGCCGCGGTGTCTTCTGGGAGGCCTATCTCAGGACCCTCGGTCTTGCCGTAACATCGGCGGCGATCACCAGCGCAATTGCCTTTCCCTGTGCCTATGCCGTCGCGTTCAAGCTGTCGGAACAGGCGCGGCGCTGCGTCGTCTTCTTGATGGTGCTGCCATTCTTCACCAGCTACCTCGTGCGGATCTATTCCTGGCAGATATTCCTGTCTGACAACGGCATCTTCAATGCCCTGTTTGCCAAGGCAGGTATCGGACCATTCGGAATGCTCAATTCCGTGTTTGGCCAGCTCGTCGGGTATCTCACGCTCAGCTTGCCGCTGGTCATTCTGCTGCAACTGTTCAGCCTGGTCTTTGTCGACAGGACGTTGATCGAGGCGGCGCATAACCTTCGCTGCGGCCGCTTGCGCACTGTTGTCGAAGTCGTCATTCCGGCTGCCAAGGTGGGCCTGGTCATTGCAGCGCTGTTCTGCTTCATCCTTACGTTTGGCGACTTTGTAAGCCCCCTCTATCTCGGTGGCGGCGATCCGCCAACACTGTCCATCCTGATCACGGACACCACGAAATCCGGCCAACAATGGCCGCGTGCCGCAGTCATCGCGCTTGTCATGATCGCGACCCTTCTCGCTGTTGCCTTTGCCGCGGTTCGTTTTGCCTATCGGGAGCGCGGGCAATGAATCACAATCGCAACCTGGCAATCGACCTGGCCCTGCAGGCCTATATCGTGCTGGCCCTCGCTTTCATTTTCGCGCCTATCGCCGCAAGCTTTGTCTTTTCCTTCAATGTCGACCGGTTTCCCTCGCTTCCGCTCGGAGGATTCTCGACCATCTGGTACAAAGCAGTGGCTGCCGACCCGCTCGTCTTTGAAGGCTTGCGCAATACCCTTATCGTCGGCATCGCCGTCTCATGTGCTTCGACGCTCCTCGGCTTCGGTGCAGCCTATACTGATTTCCGCTACCGGTTCTTTGGCAAGACGATCTATGTCGCCCTGGCGCTGCTGCCCCCGACGATTCCGGTCGTTATCCTTGGACTTGCGATGCTGGCCTTTCTTTCAAACGTCGAGCTTTCAGGGGCCATTCATTCGGTCATCATTGCGCATGTGGTCATGTGTGCACCGTTTGCGATGGCAATCACCCGCTTGCGGCTTTCGCAGATGGACCCGTCGCTGGAAGCAGCCGCATGGAACCTCGGTGCGTCGGAATGGCAGGCAATGCGCAATGTGATCATCCCGTTCTGCAAGCCGGCAATCTTTGCCTCTCTCATGATCACCATGGCCGTGTCCTTTGACGAGTTTGCGGTATCATGGTTCGTGTCCGGTCTCAACGAGACCCTGCCGGTGAAAGTGCTCGGCTTTTTGCAGGGACAAGTCAGCCCGCGCATCAACGTCATCGGCACCTTCGTCTTCCTTGCCTCAATTACATTGGTGATCGTCGCTCAGGCCCTTCTCATGACGCGAGGCAACCCACCATCCTCGATCAACAATGGAGCCCGGCAGTCATGACAGAGCAGCCCCTGGTCGCTTTCGACGGAGTTACGAAACGCTACGGCAATTTTACCGCCGTCAGCCCAATCCACCTCGAGATCAACAAGGGGGAGTTTCTGGCCATCATGGGCTCCTCGGGTTGCGGCAAGACGACGACGCTGCGCATGCTCGCGGGTCTGGAAACACCGAGCGATGGCGAAATCCGGCTTGCCGGCAAACGCATCAACGAGCTGCCGACATGGCAACGCGACACGCCGATGGTCTGGCAGAGCCTGGCGCTCTTTCCCTTCCTCACGGTCCGGGAAAACATCGAGTTCAGCCTGCGGATGCGCGCCGTCGCGAAAGAAGAGCGCCGAGAACGCGTCGAGAAGTGGCTGGAGCGAATGCAGATCTCGGAGTTTGCCGACCGGAATGTCGCCCACCTTTCCGGCGGCCAGCGTCAGCGCGTGGCGCTTGCCCGCTCGCTGGTCACCGAACCAGAGATCCTGCTGCTCGACGAGCCGCTCTCGGCGCTTGACGCCCACCTCAAGGTCCGGATGCAAACAGTGCTCGCCAACCTGCAGCGTGAGCTTGGGATCACCTTCGTCTATGTCACCCACAGCCAGTCGGAAGCCTTCTCCATGGCCGACCGTGTCGTGATCATGAGCCGCGGCAAGATCGAACAGACAGGCACGCCGCAAGAGATTTACCGGACACCTCGCACGCGCTTCGTGGCAGAGTTTCTCGGTTCGTCCAACATCTTCCCCGGCAAGGTGACTGCAGCCGCTGCAGGCGCGATGAAGATCGCGACGCCTGTTGGCGAATTTCGTGTTGCCGATACCCCTGCCCGGCAATTGTCTGCCGGAGACAAGGTGACGTTTGCGATCTCCAGCGACTGTATTCAGCTGACCCCGGAGCGGCCTTCCGTTGAGTGGAACTGTCTCGAGGCTTCCGTCGTCGGCGAGGAATTCGTCGGCGCCACCGCCGTGGTTCATCTGGAAGCTTCTGGTCATATCGAAATCAAGGCACAAAAGAGCCACGGGGAATTGGATCGCCTCAAGCTCGAGCCTGGCGGGCGGATCTGGGTGTCATGGCGTCCAGAGGCATCACATATCCTTCCCGGCGAGACGTGAGCATCATCATCCCATCGCCCGTTAGCTTCTGAGCACGCCCGCGACATCACGGACCGATCGGCGGGCGCTGAGGACGCGACGGCGGAGCCGGCACGCAGGACAACTTGCACCATTGCACTCAGTTCATCGACGACCCTTCCGGCCCGGTAGGCGTCGCGGCGGCAAGTCACCTCGTCTGTGGGGCCAACAGCTGGCTCCGCAACGAAAACCCCAGGCGCATCAGCAGCACTGGAACCGCCAGCCCGACGGCAACACACGATGTTGCCGTCGGCGATTGGCTATGCCCATTTTTTAAACCCGGACCTCGCTTGACACTTTTTTAGCCCCTCCATATGGTTTTGAACCAAACGGTAAAAAAAAGGGGAACAATCATGACAAAAGACCTTCTCATGTCACGTCGCGCGCTCATGGCCTCGGGCATTGCCCTGGGCGTCAGCGGGTTGGCGCCGATCGCCCGCGCCGCCGCCCCATTGAAGGTGGCAGGCATCCATGCCTCGCCTGTCGAAAACGCCTGGAATTCCTGTCTTCACAAGGCCTTGCAGGACGCCGCCAAGGAAGGCGTGATTGAATATGTATTTTCAGAAGGCGTTTCCGGGACCGACTATCCCCGCGCCATGCGCGAATATGCCGAACAAGGAAACAAGCTGATCATCGGCGAAGCCTATGCTGTCGAAAAGGAAGCGCGCCAGGTGGCTGCCGATTACCCCGACACGGCCTTCGTTCTTGGATCGAGTGGCAAGGAAGAAGGCAGCAATTTCGGCGTCTTCGGCACCTGGAATTACGACGGCGCCTATCTCGCGGGAATGTTGGCAGGCAAGATGACCAAGTCGAACGTGGTCGGCTCCGTTGGTGCCATGCCTATTCCCGAGGTCAACATGCTGATCAACGCCTTCGCCGAAGGTGTCAAATCGGTCAATCCTGACTGCAAGCATCTCGTTGCCTTTATTGGGACGTTCTTCGATCCGCCGAAGGCGCGCGAGGCGGGCCTTGCCCAGATCGATGCTGGTGCGGACATCCTGTTTGGCGAGCGCATCGGCACTGCCGATGCAGCCAAGGAACGCAAGATCAAGGCTGTCGGATCACTGATAGACTATACCCCGCGCTATCCCGACACCGTCTTTGCGAATGCCCTCTGGGGATTCCGGCCCATTCTGAATGCGGCGATTGCCGATGTGGCTGCGGGCAAGCCAGTCGGCCGCAACTACACGGCCTTCGGCCTGATGAAGGAAGGCGGAAGCGACATCGTCTTTGTGAAGGGCGTGGCACCGGCAGACGCGGAAGCGGCCATGGAAGCCAAGCGCGCCGACATCAAGGCCGGCAAGTTTGAGGTGCCGCAGAACATGGAACAGCCCAAGTAATTCGGCCGATCCATGCCCGGCAAACGGCCAGTAGACGCCACCGACGTTTCGGAACTGATCCGTTCCGGCCAACTGACCGCAACGGAGGCGATGCGGCTGTCCTTGGCCGCTGCCACCCGCCTTTCCAGTCTTGGTGCCATTACTCATCTTGATGCGACCATGGGGATGGCGGCAGCCCAGGCGGCCGACGACGAGCGTCGGTTGGCCCCGATCCGTTTTACTGCGCGTGCGTTTGGTGGGGTGCCGACGCTTGCCAAGGATCTTGGCGGTCCGTTCAAGGGACTGCCGGTTGCAGCCGGTTCACGTCTTTTCAAGCGAGACTCCGGCGATGCGGATTCCGAGCTTGCGGCGCGGTTCCGCGCGGCCGGCTTTTGCCTGTTTGGGCTGACCACGAGTCCTGAATTCGGGCTGTCGCTCGCAAGTGAGCCAGCGATTGGTCCGGTCTGTCGAAATCCGCATGACCGATCGCGAACTGCTGGCGGTTCATCGGGTGGTGCCGCCGCAGCTGTTGCCGCCGGCATCGTTTCAACAGCACATGCGACCGACGCTGGCGGTTCCATTCGGGTTCCCGCCGCCTGCTGCGGCCTGGTTGGCCTGAAGCCCAGCCGGGGCGCCATGCCAGCGGGTCCTTCGTTCGGTAATCATCTCGGTGGCATCGCGAGCGAATTCGTCGTGACGCGCTCGGTCCGGGACACCGAGCTCGCTCTCACGGCGTTGAGCGGAAAAGCGCGCGGCCCTTTTCCAGATGTGTCCATGACAGCCCCCCCTTCGTCCCGCCTGAAGATCGGCCTCTTGACGGATACCGGCGTGCGGTTTCCAACCGCCGCTGACCGGCTGGATGCTGTCGAGGCGGCGGCCACCGCGCTCGAGATCGACGGCCACGAGATCGTCCGTCTGCGGTGGAGTGATCTTGAAACCACCGTAGGAGACAGCGCGCGCGTTTTCGAGGACATTGTCGCCGTCAACCTGTTCAACCTGGTCCAGGACCTTGCCCTCGACATGGCAATGGCCGAGCGCCTGACACAGGCAGTCGCCGAACAGGGCAGCGCGATGCCTGCCGCCGCCCTTTGGGCATCGCTGAACAAGGCTGTTCTCGTCAGCCATCATATGTGGGCCCTGTTCGACAAGGTTGATTGCGTTCTGTCCCCAATGCTGTCGTCGGCACCACTTGCAGTCGGTTCGTTCCCATCGGATCATGCCGACATCGAGCTGCATTTCGAACGCATGGCTGCCTTCGCGCCGCTCGCGCCACTCGCCAATGTCTCGGGAGTCCCTGCCTTGACGCTTCCTTTCGGATCAGATGCCGCCGGCCTGCCGCTACCGATCCAGCTGATGGCGCCAATCGGCCGCGATCTGCAGCTCCTGTCGCTTGCCTTCAGACTGGAAGCCGAAGGAAGGTGGCAACATCCCTTCCCAATTGCGGAATCGGCTGCATGACCACCGTGCTCGATATCTCCCGTGTCTCAAAGCGGTTCGGCGACAACCTTGCCAACGACGACATTTCGCTGTCGCTGAAGGAAGGAGAAATTATCGCACTTCTTGGCGAGAATGGCGCCGGCAAGACGACGTTGATGAGCATTCTCTTTGGCCACTATGTGCCAGACACCGGCCGGATCGTGATCCATGGCCGTGAGCTGCCGCCGGGGAGGCCCCGCGAGGCAATCCGGGCTGGCGTTGGCATGGTGCACCAGCATTTCTCGCTCGCGCCAAATCTCACGGTCATCGAGAACATCATGACCGGAACGCAAAAACTCTGGGCGTTGCGCTCGAGTACAAATGCCGCGCGCAGGAAGCTTCTTTCTATTTCGGATCGTTTCGGCCTCAAGGTCGATCCTGACGAGCGCCTCGGTGATCTTTCGGTCGGGGAACAGCAACGGGTCGAGCTTCTCAAGGCGCTTTTCAACGATGCTCGAATCCTGATCCTCGACGAACCCACCGCCGTTCTCACCAATATCGAGGCCGAAAGGCTGTTCTCGACGTTGAAGGAGATGGCCCGTCAGGGATTGTCGGTGATCTTCATTTCCCACAAGCTGGATGAGGTCATGGCCGCGGCCGACCGGATTGTCGTGCTGCGCGGCGGCAGGATGGTCGCCGAGCGTCTTCAGTCGGAAACCAGCAAGGACGAACTCGCTGAACTGATGGTGGGTCACCGGGTCAGCCGCCCCGTTCGCGAACCATCGACACCCGGCGCGGTTGTCCTCAAAGGCGTTGGCATCACCTCCAGAGTTGGCGGGGTTGACAGGCTGAAGAGCATCAACTTCCAACTCAGCGAAGGCGAGGTGCTCGGGATCATCGGCGTTTCCGGCAACGGCCAGGCGCCCTTGGCAGCCTTGTTGTCCGGCGTGCTGTCCCGCACGGCGGGTGACCTCATCCTGTTCGGAAAAAATGTCGGCAATCTCGACGTGGCGGACGTCGTAGCAGCTGACATCGGCCGCATTCCCGAAGACCGGAACAAGGAAGGGGCGATCGGCGAAATGGCGATATGGGAAAACGTCGTGCTTGAGCGTCTTCCCGCTTTCTCCCGGGCTGGAATGGTGGACCGCAAGGCAGGCATGACGTTTGCCCGGGAGATCATCGATGCTTTTGACGTGAGAGGTGGTGCGCCGCGCAGCCGTACCCGCCTCCTGTCGGGTGGGAACATGCAAAAGCTCATCCTCGGCAGGAATCTGCAGCAGCGTCCCCGTATTTTGATCGCCGCCCAGCCGGCACGCGGTCTCGACGAGGGCGCAGTTGCCGCCGTCCACGCCCGGATCCTTGAAGCCCGCAGGCAGGGTACTGCGGTGTTGTTGATCTCCGAGGATCTTGATGAAGTGATCGCGCTTGCTGACCGCATCCAGGCGATTGTTGGTGGCAGGCTGTCGCCACCGGTCGACGCGGGAGACGTCGATGCACGCCGCCTGGGCCTGATGATGGCGGGCGACTGGAGTGAGACACCTACGGAGATCAGACATGCGCCTTGAACGCCGCGAGCATCGGCCGGTCTATCTCCTGGTCGGTTCGCCGATCGCTGCCGTCGTCTCAGCACTTCTGCTTGCCGGCATTCTGATAGCAATCGCCGGCGCGCCGGTCCTGGAAGCCTATCGGCGCATCCTGATTGGCGCCTTCGGCTCACGTCTCTCGGCGACCGAGACCTTGACCCGGGCGACGCCTCTTATCCTGACCGGTCTTGCCGCCGCGACGGCCTTTCGGGCGAGGCTTTGGAATATTGGTGCGGAAGGCCAGTTCTACGTCGGCGCTATCGCAGTCGCCGCCTGCGGCTCCAACATGCTGGCAGGCATGCCGGGCCCGATCCTCATTCCCGCCTTGCTATTGATCGGTGCTGTTGCGGGCATGGTATTGATCCTCATCCCGCTGTGGCTCAGACTGCGCTTCTCTGTTGATGAGGTGGTGACCAGCCTCCTGATCAACTTCATCGCGCTGCTTTTTGTCTCCATGCTGATCAACGGTGTGCTGAAGGATCCAATGGCCTTTGGGTGGCCGCAGTCGCAGTCAGTGGTCGACCATGCCATGCTGCCGAAGCTGGTTGCGCGCTCGCGGCTCCATATCGGCCTCCTGATTGCGATCGTCCTTGCTGTCATCATCCATTTCCTGCAGACAAGGACGGTCTTTGGCATGCAGTCACGCGCTGCTGGCCTCAGTCCGCAGGGTGCAGCGTTTGCCGGCGTTCCGCTGACACGGACCCTGGTCAAGGTTGCCTGCCTTTCCGGGGGCCTTGCGGGACTTGCCGGCGCAATCGAGGTCCTCGGCGTCAAGGGCTACGTCACCACGGATCTGTCTCCTGGCTTCGGCTATTCAGGAATCGTCGTCGCGATGCTCGCCAACCTGAACCCGCTCGGCGTCGTGCTCGCGGCACTGTTCACGGCAACCATGTTCGTCGGTGCCGACGGCATGAGCCGCAGCCTCGCCATACCAACTTACATCGCCGATGTAACGGTAGCGCTGTCGCTCCTGACGATGCTCGTTGCCCTGTTCTTCACCCAATACAGGATCCGGCGATGAACGTTATTGTCGACATCATCTCATCGGCGGGCCTGTGGGCGGCGATCCTTCGAATTGCCACTCCTCTGATCTTTGCCACTCTTGGCGCACTTCTGTGCGAACGAGCCGGCGTTCTCAACCTCGGCATCGAGGGCATCATGACCTTCGGCGCGATGATCGGCTGGCTTGCGGTCTATCATGGCGCTGACCTTTGGACCGGTCTCTTTGTGGCTGCGCTGGCAGGCATGGTGTTTGGTTTCCTGCACGCCGCGATGACCGTTACGCTCGGCCTGTCCCAGCATGTCTCAGGTCTTGGCGTGACCCTGTTTGCCTCAAGCTTCAGTTACTATGTGTTCCGTCTCATCGTCCCCGTGGCCGGCACACCGCCAACGATCGTCCCCTTCCAGCCAATCAGCATCCCTGGCCTTTCCACCGTGCCATTTGTTGGACCGGCCTTTTTCACGCAGACAGCACCCACCTATCTCGCCATCCTCATTGCGCTCCTTCTTGCCTACGTCGTCTTTCGCACGCCGCTTGGTCTTGCAATTCGCATGACCGGCGAAAACCCGCATGCGGCAGAGGCTCAGGGCGTCGATCCGATCCGGATACGCTATGGTGCGGTGATCGTCGGCAGCGCGTTGATGGGCATGGGCGGTGCGTTCCTGACGCTGTCAGCCTTCAACAGCTTCTTCCCGACCATGGTCCAGGGTCGTGGGTGGATCTGCATTGCGCTCGTCGTCTTTGCATCCTGGAGACCCGGGCGTGCGCTTTTCGGAGCGCTGCTCTTTGCCTTCTTCGACGCTTTCCAGCTTCGCCTGCAGACCGTCGTCCAGGGTATCCCCTATCAGATCTTTCTGATGACGCCTTATGTCCTGTCGATCCTGGCGCTTGCCGTCATGGCCCGCCGCGCGCGCGTTCCTCAGGCCCTGATGCAATCCTATCGCCGTGGCGAACGATAAAAGGAGACCCAATGTTCGAGCTGATCATCAGAAACGCGAACCTCCCCGATGGCCGCACCGGGATCGACATTGCAGCGGAGAACGGAAAGATTGCTGCTGTCGAGCATCAGATCCAGGCGTCTGCCGCCACGGAAATCGATGCAACGGGCCGGCTGGTGACGCCTCCCTTCGTCGATCCCCATTTTCATATGGATGCCACGCTGTCACTCGGCCTGCCGCGAATGAACATCTCCGGCACGCTGCTGGAAGGCATCTCGCTCTGGGGCGAGCTTCGTCCGTCATTGACACAGGAGGCGCTGGTCGATCGCGCCCTGCGCTACTGCGACCTTGCCGTAAGCCAGGGCCTTCTCTCCATCAGAAGCCACGTCGATACGTCCGATCCACGTCTGGTAACCGCCGAGGCTCTGATCGAGGTTCGAAAACGGGTAAAGCCCTACATCGACTTGCAACTCGTTGCCTTTCCGCAGGATGGCTATTACCGGGCGGAAGCCGGCGTCGAGTCACTGAACCGTGCCCTCGACATGGGGATCGACATTGTCGGCGGTATTCCGCACTTCGAGCGAACGATGGAAGACGGCCGCGCGTCTGTCGAGGCGCTGTGCAGGATCGCCGCTGATCGTGGACTTCCGGTCGACATGCATTGCGACGAGACGGACGATCCGATGTCGCGGCACATTGAAACGCTGGCCGCCCAGACTGTGCGTTTCGGCCTTCAGGGACGTGTTGCCGGTTCCCACCTTACCTCGATGCATTCGATGGACAACTACTATGTCTCAAAGCTCATCCCGCTGATGGCCGAGGCCGAAATCAATGTCATCCCCAATCCCCTGATCAACATCATGCTACAGGGCAGGCACGATACATATCCCAAGCGCCGCGGCATGACACGTGTGCGTGAACTGATGGATGCCGGGCTTAACGTCTCCTTCGGGCACGACTGCGTGATGGATCCCTGGTATTCGATGGGCTCGGGCGACATGCTGGAAGTCGGACATATGGCGATCCATGTCGCGCAGATGGCCGGCATCGCTGACAAGAAAAAGATCTTCGACGCCCTTACGCTGAACTCTGCAAAGACGATGGGTCTTGAAGGTTATGGCATGATGAAAGGCTGCAACGCGGACTTTGTTGTCCTGCAGGCAGCCGACCCGATTGAGGCATTACGGCTCAAGCCCACACGGCTTTGGGTCATCCGCCGGGGCAAGATTATCGCTCAATCAAAGCCACGGATCGCCGAATTGTCTCTCGATGGCCGGCCCACAACGATCGACAGCGGTCGCGATTACGTCCCGATGACGTCCTCGTGAGGGCCGAAATGTGCTCGTCCCTCGCGCCGCGCTTTGACAGACATCAAGGAGGATTTTTCGGAACGCGATGGACTGAAATGGCGATGACGTCCGCTATGCGGGCAAGAGCGTACAGTGCAACTGAAATGACGTTAGCGGAAATTGCCAACAGTCATGGCTCGATTTTGCTACGGCTGATCACCTCTTCGCCAAAATCGAACGGTGTGTTGCAGTCGCAGGTCACGAGCGTCCCCCTGCCCTTGCCAGCGACCGTGCGATGTCGACGATATCGTCACGGCCAGCGGTTGGATCTTCTTTGCTCC
Source organism: Rhizobium sp. 57MFTsu3.2 (assembly GCF_012932765.1). Taxonomy (NCBI): domain Bacteria; kingdom Pseudomonadati; phylum Pseudomonadota; class Alphaproteobacteria; order Hyphomicrobiales; family Rhizobiaceae; genus Rhizobium; species Rhizobium sp. 57MFTsu3.2. Next base: position 544 of record NZ_JDWI01000057.1, on the reverse strand, counting down.
AAGCGATACCAAGCCCGATCCTAAAGTCGATCCCGCTTACCTTCTTCAGCTCAAAGCCGCGATTGGGAAGATCAAGCGTCCATTCCGGGGCAAAGCCGATGCCAAGCCCGGCAGAGACCAGCGACACCAGCGAGTAGGTGTCATCACAGCTGAAGGCGATGTTGGCGGTGAGGTCGTATTCCGCGAACTTCTCATTGAAGTAGCGCTCCGTAAAAGACAGGTTCTGCCGGTTGAAGGCGATGATCTTCTGCGTGCGCAGATCGTCGATGCTGATCTCCTCCCTGGCAGCCAGTGGATTGGCATGGCCAACCGCCAGATAGTAGCGCTCATGCGCAAGCGAGACGAAGCGCAAGGAGCCGATGTTTTCCACCGGGCGGATGAAGCCGAGATTGAGTTGGCCGGTCTCCAGGCCGCGGATGATCTCGCCGGTATTGCCAGACGCGATGTGGATGCGGACATCGGGATACTTGCGGGCGATCTTGGCAAGGAAGGTTGGCAGCATGCCCATGGTGGCCGGGTAGATGCTGCCGATCCTGATCTGGCG
>NZ_JDWI01000056.1:0-15267 GCF_012932765.1 Rhizobium sp. 57MFTsu3.2 | reverse complement strand
GGCCATAATGCTCCCGAAAGTCACAAGCTGAGGGTCTTCACCAGTGGCCAGAAGCGCCGTCTCACGCCCGCCATCAAGCGCCAGATGCGACGACGATCGGCGGTCGAACCCGTCATTGGACACCTCAAGAGCGAACACAGAATGGACCGGAATTATCTCGCTGGCGAACAGGGGGATGCCGTCAATGCCGTTCTGGCCGCCGCCGGATACAACTTCTCCCTCCTGCTGCGATGGTTCAGGCAACTTTTGTGTCTGTTCGCCGCACTCTTCCTCACGTTCCAGAGCCGACCGATGCCGCAACAACCTGCCTGAAAGCGAGTTCTTCACGATCGACGATTTAATTGATCACCATCGACCAGATGTAGAGGGTTACCATTCTCCTCCTAGGCACCCAGCAAGCGGTCTTGAGCAGCCCGTCTGGTGTGTCGCGGTGCACTGACGCGATCAAAGATCTGAAGGAGAAAGATCTTCAAAGCTGTGATCTCGATTTCGATCGCGGCAGCCTGGGTCGGGTCCGCGGATGCCCATTGCCGGATTGTGGAGATCGACCTGCTGATTGTGCCCGGTAGGGTGAGGCATGCTGCATCAAACCGGCCACTATCCGTCACGTACCAAACAAATAGGCGAATGGCGACATAACCAGAATTGTAATACCCTTCGGCACACATTCTGGTGTGCTCCGCGTTAAGTGCTCGGCGCGTTTCGGAATTGAGCCGAGCGACATCCAAACCGAGCTCGTGAAGCTTGTCAGCGACACCGGATGCATTCAGGTCTGGTCGCAGTCGCGCAAATATCGGTCTCATCTCCATGACGGCACAATACCGGGATGTTGGCTAGTCGGGAACCGTGACTCTTTCATCCCTTTGGCTTATGCGGCATTGCAGCATGCGCGCTCAGTCGTGTCCGAAGCGATGGCGTATGAGTGAGAAACAAGCGGTTCAACTGCCCAGTCTTGCCTTCGTAATCGCGATCCTTCAACCAATGCTGATCGGCGGCAACCTCCCCTCTCTCTACTGCATTCGGGTCGACGCATGTTCGATTTCGACGACAATACCTTGCCTTAGGGCTTCATCTCTTATCTCCTCGATTGCTTGCTCGACTCGATAGACGACAATGTCGAATACAGGACCTTCCAGCGTGGCAATTTCCCTCGCAACGCGGAGAGCGAAGAGCAATTGAGCGATGCTGGCTTCGTCCATGGGCGCTCCTAACTGACGAAGAAACTTAGCGCCATTCAATCCGTGCTGCAATGCACAATATTCGTGGTATTCTTGGTGGACGCCAGCTGCTAGAGGTGCATCACCATCGCCTGGGCACGAGCCCAGCGCGCAGTCACCGACCCTGGTGTTGTTTACTCAATATTCGCCAAAGCGTGGAAACAGACTCAGGAGCTGTAGGTTCTCCTGTCGAAGGCGCGCGATAACTAAATGAATGGTCGACACTCATAGTGTTTTCTTTCATTGATCGCAACTTCGCGGACGGAGAACAGACATCAACGTATCCCCACACGTCTTGTCAGTGAGAAGCAATTCGCGTATAACGGGTATCGTCGCTGCAGCCAGGCCGACCCGACCAAGACCGCTGGAGTGGCCGTTTCCTCTGACTGTTAATCTTTGCGCCTTAGGGCCCGGATTCGCTGGATGCGATGGCCCGTTTGGATCACGGTTGGGACGGAAGTCATTGAGGCGTTTGCGAGTATCCGCCGAAACCTAAAGACCGGGAGCCATGAAATGCGTATTGAACCGCAGGTGCGAATTTATACCTGCTTCTTCCTCTTTTCGGCATCAACCGGTGCCTTGCTCTCCCGCCTTCCCGATCTCCAGGATGCTCTCCAGGTCAACAAGTCGGAACTGGGGCTTACGCTTATCGGTGCTGCCATCGGTGCACTGATATCCCTAACATTCTTTTCGCCCCTGGTTACTCGACTGGGGGCCCGTACTACAGCGTTCATAACCGTGCTTGGGACGTCCGCGCTGATTGCCTCTGTCCCGTGGATGACTAGCGCCGAAGTCGTTTTTGGGGTTTTGTTTTTCGAAGGATTGCTCGCAGGAGCCCTTGAAATAAATCTCAACGTCGAAATTGATCGTATCGAAGCGCAGCTCGGTCGTGGAGTTATGAACCGAGCCCATGGTTTTTGGAGTCTCGGATTTTTTGTCACCGCGCTCATTTCATCGCCGGTGCGGCAGGCCGACGTCTCGATGCAACTCCACCTGGCCCTAACATTCATTGCCGTGGTGTTGGTGGGCACTATCGCGATCAGTGGAATGCGTAGCGCACCGGCGCGGACCTCAAGCGAGCATGTGGACGCAGGCCATGTCGCATTGCCGACGCTCGGTCTCCTTCCGCTCTGCATCATTGGCATTGCTGCTTTTCTGGTGGAGGGTGCAGGCATAGATTGGTCAGCGATTTATATGCGCGATGTTTTCCGGGTTGAGCCATTTGTAGGTGGCCTCGGATTGACATTGTTCACACTGTTCATGGCGCTTACACGACTATTTGCGGATCGCTTTGTCGATCAATACGGCTCTCGGGCGGTCGCGGTTACTTTGCTCCTGATCTCAACAGCTGGGCTCACGGCGGTTTGGCTTGCTCCCCATCCCCAAGGCGCCCTGCTCGGCTTTGCATTAATGGGTAGCGGCTGCAGCGCCGTCTATCCGCTTGCCGTTTCGGCTGCCGCTCAGCGGACCGACCGGCCTGCGCATATGAATGTTGCAGCTCTAGGTCAGATGTCCTTCATCGTCTTTTTCCTTGCACCACCATTGCTCGGCTTTGTCGCTGAGAACGCAGGTATTCGAACCTCATACCTGATCTGCATTCCGCTCGTTGTCGTAGCACTCTTTTGCGTCAAGTCGCTCTCAACAAGACGAAGTGCCTTCGCATAGCGGCATGACCCGAGGACGCGACACCCGAGAGAATGATATTGAACCTGGAACTGTCTTCTGAGCGTCAGCCAACCAATTTCTGGTTTGTTTCTGGCGGCGGGGAAGCGTGGGAATGCAGAATTTGGTCAAAAAGCCTTGGAATCAAGCCTTCCCCGTTGTTGTCCATGCACTATTGGATTTCTTTGAAAAGCCTGTCGACTAAGCCGGCGAGGTACGGCACGCTCACGGGCTGGTTCGAGCGAAACTTTGTGATGCCATTCGGATCGACGAGAATAGCTTCGAATTCGTCGGGGGAAGGTCCTTCACGATCATTGCGCACATCATCCGCGCCGATGTCCGCGGCGATGTCGAGACTGTCAAAGCCGCCTCCGCCAGCAACGCGAAGGATAGTGACCGCTTGCTTTTCGAGTGCGCCTTGCTGATTGGCCAGGAGTTGCTCCTGCATCTCGGGGCGATCATCGGCCGCACCTTCGAAGAGCACGAGGACCCATGATAGGTTGCGAAACCCCAAAAGACTGGGGCACGAATCGTCGGTCGCGGGTGACGCGCCTATGATCTCCTTGAAGAGTGATCTCAGCATGTAACCGGCCACTTCCATCAATTGGAAAAGCTGCAGGATGGCTTTTCGCTAATGAGAGACGCGGTCGGGCTTTCCCTTCCGCTTCGTCGAGGCGAACTCTTCCAGCTGTCGTTCGCTCATCGATTCGGCCATTTCCCGAGACGCACCCTTGAGCCTACTTTTCGGGGTTTGACCGCGCTTTGCCGAAAGGGCGGCGCCGGCTGCCTTCTGTTGCGCTTTGGATTTTGCGGGCATTCTGTTTTTCCTCATTGTGAAGTCAAGGAATAACTAGACTGAGAAGCAAATGTTCCCCGATCAGGGAGGTAAGCAAAAGTCTTTGCGTCAAACCGCAATCGACGTCGGGTGCAATGACACACAAGCTCGGAACCATGCGCCATGAACTCATATGTGTCGAAGATCGCAGCGGCAGTCACTGCTGATGCTAATCGGATTTTGGCATCTGGCCCTTCTCGAAAAGGCGTTCCAGCTCAGGCAAGAGCGCCATGCTGAAACGGCCGAGCCAGGTGGGTGCGGGAAATCGCTTATTGCAATTGCGCATCAGGAACATTCGCGAGCGCGGCGGAGTTAGGTGAAGATCCGACATACAATCGGATCGCTGACATGACCTATTCGACGCCTTCCTCATCAGTAGTGCTTCCAGGCCAGCCGCTTGCGGTTGCACCTTGCCAATTGCCCCGCACCGTCCCACGCTTTGCGTTTGGCATCTCCGCTATTTTAAACAACTGGCTGTCCAACAGCGGGGACTTACACTGGGGCTAGTCGTCCGGCATCCTGTATGCCGATCTCACCATGAAGCCTTCTGAAGGAAACTGAAGCGGCCGCATCGGGCGGCCGCTTACAGGCTTCAGTTCGCCTACAGGCTAGAACGATATCGTTGTCGTTCAGCGGCGATCTGCTCCGCAGTATAGGGATCGGCGGTTTCGTCGAAACGGGTCCAGCCCTGCTCAACATAACTCGCGCGGCGTGCTCCGATATCTACGGGACGCCACCGGTCAAGGATAGCCTGGGCCTCGGCGACATGTGCTTCCTCCACCCTCGCGGCGACGACCGATCCTCCGCGGCGGACGCCTTCCGCGTAGAGGTGGGCGTCTTCCTCAGGAACGCCTTCCTTGACCATGGCACCGACTATACCCCCGACCGCACCGCCGGCAACGGCGCCGGCCGCAACTCCGGCCGCGGTCGCAACGAGCCAACCGGCAGCGACTACGGGACCCACACCCGGAATGGCAAGCATGCCAAGACCGGTGAGGAGACCGCCGGCACCGCCGGCCAGTGCGCCAAGACCGGCACCGGTTCCTGCGCCTTCTGCGGCGCGATTGCCCTGGGCTTCGACATCAACACCATTCGCCTCGTTGGTGGCAATGCTGATGTCATCGGACGGGACGCCCGCGTCTTCCAACGCTGACACGGCCGCGCGCGCGTCATCGTAGTTATCATATAATCCAGTGATCGTTCTCATATGACTGCTTCCTTGTTATTCGTGGTTACTTGGCCATGGTGACGTTGCCCTGAAAGTCCAGGGAGACGTTTGCTTGTTTGCCATCCTTGGTGGCGCTGGCCCGCCACACCCCTTGATCGTCAAGCTTGAGGCCGGTGACGTCGGTGTAACCAGCTTCCTCGATCCTGGCCTTTGCCTGGCCTTCGGTGAAGCTGTTCTTGCCTGCTACCGGGGCTCCCGGATTTTGCTCGGTTTTGACCGCGGGTGTTGTCTGGGACGTCGTCGGCGTTTCGCTCTGGGCGAGCGCGACCGAGGCCGTCATCACCATGCCGATAGAAAGGATCATGAGTTTTTTCATTGATGTTTCCTCTGGTTGAGAACAAACAAACAACCAGAAACTCTGCTTGTTCCATTGACACGTTTAGACTGAAGTCGATCGACCCTCGATTGATCGTTTGCGCTCGGCAGGAATTAGATCCTGGGAGTCGGCCTTAAGTTTTCTTCAGAACAGAGCCTTCACCAGGCGGCACGCGCAGGAACTCTAAGCATTGCCCGGCGTTGATTTACTGGAGGTAAGAGTCATGGCATCAGAGCATCTGGGCTTAATGAGTGAAGGCGATGATGGGTTAGATGTTTTACGAGCGATAAAAATCGCGTTCTCGGCTCATGCAGGGCAGACCGACAAGAAAGGAAACCCATATTTTTCGCACTGCAAGCGCGTCGCTAGCGCCGTCGAGGGGGACGACCAGCGGATCGTCGCCTACCTGCACGACGTCGTCGAAAAGGGCCGCGGCTGGACTTTTGAGCGCCTGAGTGATGAAGGATTCAATCCTTCCGTAGTGGCCGCCATCAACGCCCTGACCCGAAGAGAAAATGAAAGCGAGGATGAGTTTGTCGTCCGGGCAGTTAGTGACGAACTTGCCCGTCCGGTAAAGGTGGCCGACCTTAAAGACAATCTGAAGCAAGCGCGGAACGTTGGTTTGGATCAGTCAAAATACAAGGAAGGTCTGAAGATCATTGAGGAGTTGTACGGCGTAACCGCTAGGAGCGGAAAATAGTACCCAGCAATTACGACGGCAAACCTGGGTGAACGGAACGCCAAGTGGCGGGTATCCTCGCTCGACTCGTTTGGTCACTGCTCCCCCTATCTCTGAGAATCCCCACCGGCGTACTCAATGCATAGATGCAATGAGACTGTTACGATCTTAACTCGGTCCGGATTGTAGATCTCAACTTCAAGCGGCTCCCGTGTAGCAGTGGGAATCCCGTCGATGGCCATCTCGGCAACGAGGCGCTTTGCTTCATCGAGCGCCGCTGGCAAGTCGGGGAACTCATAGCCATCTTCGTCTTGCCAGGGAGTGTCTGTCGGGCCGGTTCGGAAGTAGAATCTTGTCACGATGAATCTCCGTTTGCGAGATCAACTCACCGACGGTTGCAAGGTTCCGTCGCGCAATCACGATGGCCTCGCAAAGGATCGAACTTGCGAAGCTTGATGGTCCGGATGAATTTTTTCCAAGCTGATCGAGAGGTGGCGAGCCCGTCGCGGCGACATAGCCACGGTTCACCTCAGTCCGAATTCCGCAGGTTGTCTCGCGCCAAGCGTTGAATACTGATGGAACGATGCGGCAATAGCTGCATTTTCGTGGCGTCATCTCGTTTGCTCGCCGGTTACGGTCGCCGGAATTGGAGAAAGGGAGCATCGATGGAGGTAACAGCCCGTCTTCTTTCGCCAAGCGATTGGATCCCGAACAACCGGGCTTTGCCAGTGCTGTTCTATAAATCTGCCGTCATCAGCGAAGAGGCATCGGCAAAACGATTTGAGAGTCTCTTTCAAGAACACGGTTGGACGGGGCTCTGGCGTGACGGGATTTTTGGCTATCAACACTATCACGTCCACGCGCACGAAGTGTTAGGTGTAGCTGACGGCCACGGCTCCATCATGATCGGGGGCCCTCATGGTATCGATTTTGCGGTCACGGCTGGGGATTGCCTGATTTTACCTGCCGGCACTGGGCATTGCCTTGTTGCCGCGAGCCAATCGTTTCTGGTTGTCGGTGCTTACCCGCCGGGCCAGAGCGCCGATATCAAGACTTCGGCGGCCACCGGCATGGAAATGGACGTGATCAGAAAGTTATCTTTGCCTACCCTTGATCCGGTTACGGGAACGCGCGAGCCTCTTTTGTCCCATTGGCGATCCGAGAAGACGCGATAAAGCGGAAGTAGTGAGCTGATGTTCGACCGGAAAAATTAGACGTCACGTCCTGAAACAGGCAAATCAGGAATGTCAAAGTTAAATGACATTTATTTTAGCCTGCACTAAAGCACCCCTCCAAACGGAGGAGAGTAATGTCGACGCACATCAGAGAGGGTGATCTCGATACCAAGAAATCCTTGAGGATTTGGTCGGTGCGCGATTCTTGCCGCCAGCACCAGATAGGTGAAGCCGACGAACGGCGGATGCGCCAGCTCTTTGGTCATTTTGCATCTGCAGGCGAACTGCTTTATAACGCCAATAGAAATCCGCGCTGGCGCGTTTGATTTGTCATGAAAAAGTCAAACGTGAGCGGCATCGCGTGATCTCCGATTCGCCGCCCCCTTGCCTTGTGGCGGCTCGCGTGCGGCACCACGGGACAACGTCGTGTGATCATAGATGGCCATTCGCTACCAAAGCGAGATTTCGCTCTCAAGCTGACCGGCCGTTTCGCTGCTTCCCAACACAGAGCTGATTGTGAACTTCTGGAACTTCCGGCATTGCTGGCAGTTGGGGGCCCAACCTTGAAGCGGAGGTGCGATGAGGATCGCAAGCAATCTCGAAGAGGACGCGGCTGAGCCGGGAATTTTTACCTGGTCTCTTGCAGGAGATACCGTCGACGGCGATACGGCCATAGCATCTTTGTTTGGCCTCGATCCGGCCGAGACGATCTGTGGATTGCCGATCGCCTCGTATATCGAGCGGATCCATACCGACGATCGCGCGCGTGTGGCAGCTTTAATTTCGCAAGCCGTCAGAAGCGGGCTGCCCTATCATGCAGAATATCGCGTTCGTGATGCTTTCAACGAAACGCGGTGGGTGATTGCGATGGGCAGGTGCTTCCGGAATCGGCAAGGCGAACCAACCCACTACGCCGGGATCGTCTATCCACTTGAACTTTTATGAAGGTCAACACATTCATGGTCACCGCGGAGCGGTACCAGCCTATGTCGTCCGGTGTTTAAGGGCGGACATAGCGGAGATAGAGCGGATCATTGCTTATCGGAATCGGTGCGCGATTCCCAAATCAGCAGATTTGTGATTCATCATGGATGCTGGAATGGAGGCCAGCATCCATGACACGACCCTATTCGAATGATCTTCGTGAGCGAGTCGTTGCAGCGGTTATGGACGGTCAGAGCTGCCGGGTGGTGGCGGAGCGGTTCGACATAGCTGTCTCATCCGTGGTGAAGTGGTCGCAGCGTTATCGGACCACCGGTAGTGTGTCGCCCGGCAAGATGGGCGGCCATCGCCGACGTGTGCTGGAGCCGCACCGCGCCTTCATCGTCGAGCAGATNGAGCAGACATCACATCTGACGCTACATCGGCTGAAGGATGAGTTGGCCGCCCGCGGCGTGAGCGTCTCCCACAATGCCATCTGGCAGTTCATGCGCCGCGAGGGCTTGAGCTTTAAAAAAAACGCTGTTCGCCCTTGAGCAGGGCCGCGNCGACATTGCCCGGCGCAGAGCCCGGTGGAAAGCTTGGCAAGACCGCTTCGATCCGAAGCGGCTCGTCTTCATCGACGAGACCTGGATCCGCACCAACATGGCGCCGTTACGCGGTTGGGGGCCGAGGGGCAAGAGATTGCGCGGCTTTGCCCCGCANGGCCGCTGGCGCACCCTGACCTTCCTCGGCGCCCTACGCTGCGACAAGCTCACTGCGCCCTGCGTCTTCGACGGTCCCATTAATGGCGAATGCTTCCACGCCTATGTCCGCCAGCAGTTGATCCCGACCCTTAAGCCTGGCGACATCGTCATCCTCGANAATCTCGGCTCTCACAAAGCCAAGGTCATCCGCGATGCTATCAGGGCTGTCGGCGCCAGACTTTGGTTCCTGCCGAAATATTCCCCCGACCTTAATCCGATCGAGCANGCCTTCGCCAAGATCAAGCACTGGATGCGCCAGGCCCAAAAGCGAACCATCGAGGAAACGTGGCGCCATCTGGGCTTACTCGCCGACACCATAAAGCCAGAGGAATGCGCCAACTACTTCTCAAATGCCGGCTACGCTTCCGTCAAAACATGAAAGGCTCTAGTTTTGGCTCATGGTCGCATCGTGGCAGCGGGAACGCAAATCCAAGGTCGCATCTACCAATGAGTGGAGAGCGCAAAAAGGAGCCCGGATCGCTCCGGGCCCTCCAGTTCGTCTACCAGGTCTGGCTACCGTACCAGTCGTCGATATCCTGACGAGCCCGGTCCCGTGCTAGCCCATAGCGTTCCTGAATTTTTCCTTCCAACTGGTCGCGTTGCCCATCGATTTGGTCAAGATCGTCATCAGTGAGTTTTCCCCACTGTTCCTTGACCTTACCTCTGATTTGCTTCCAGTTCCCTTCAACGCGGTTCCAATCCATGTATTCCTCCTTGGTTCGGACTGGAATTAAAACGAAGCAGGCGACCGAGTGTTCCGATTAGCAGGAGGATTTCCGGCAGTCAGCACGCGCTCTGAGCTTGAAAGCTGGCCGACGATCGACTGTCGCCTGCCGCAAAACCCTTGGAAAGATCCGGCGATCCAACCGCAATAGAGAATGCCGAAGTCGGTTGGTGAGACATGTCCGCCGAACGAATGCGACCGCTGCGAAACTCCAATACGCAACAGTAGTTTCGCGATTCCCGGATCGAAAATCACAAAGGAGGTTAGGCTGCGTGCTTATAAACCTATACGCTCGGTGTCAGCCCCCGAGGGTATAGGTACTGCGCGTCCGACCATGTCTCGGATGCGGACGAAGCTGCAAATGATGGCGTGCCGCTTACTGCCTCGCAAGCATCGGCAAAATCAAGCCCCACCGCGTCTCTCGAGGTGATCCGGACGGTTCGAAACCCAGTTTCTTGTAAGCGGCAATCGCCCGTTCATTGGCAGGGTGAGGATCGGTTGCGATAACGGGTACGCCCGCATCGAAGAGAGCCATCATTCTCGCCCCGATAAACGCTGATCCGTGCCCAACACCGATCATTTCGGGGTTTCCTATGTATTGATCGATTCCCCGCGATCCCCTAGGAAGCTTCGCAAAATGGTGATCTTCCCAGCCGTGGACGATATAGTCCTGCATAAACGCAAAGGGGCGTTCGGCGATTGAAACAATCCAACGCGCTACCCGAGGATCAGCCAAGTCTGTTGCATCGTACGGCTCATCTGAGTCCCACCATTCGCGGACATGCGGGTTCGCTTGCCATGCTCTGAGCAACGGAAGATCATCCAATGTCGCTTTGCGAAAACTGTAATGGTTGGGCGCTGTCATTCGACAAGCTTAGCACGTCGCTGGCCGGTAGAAATGGGCTTTTTGCGGCGATCGAGCCACCGCGCGCGAACGAAGTCTGGGTCGCAGAAGCGAACCAGAAATTGACCGGGACCCGCAGGCGTGGAGCAAGCTGCGAACGGGGACCGTTCGAATGCGCTATTGGCTGCAGGGTGACCACCAAGATCCATGCGATCGGTGCCTGTCGGAACCAGCGCAATCCTATGTGCTTTAGCCCACACCCTTACCGACAAAAAACCCGGTTGAGCGGTTTGGACCGGATAAAGCATTGTCGGTGCACACGACGCGGCCTCGCTTCGCCACGCTCGCGGCCACGCGGCCATGGCTGAGCATTTATGAGTCCACGACACAGTACCCGCAATCAATGCAGCGTTGCTGCGCTCTTGCCAGCGGATGCAAGGTTCTCGAGGAGAGCCACCAGCTTCGCGAATTCGTTGAGAACGCTTTGAAATTCAGCGTCATCCATATCTGCTATGTCAGCTATCATCAGCGAAACGCATTTAATCAGCGCGTCCAGTCGTAAATATCGATCTAACGCCAACTCGCCGAGTTTTCTTGACCGGTAGAACCGCAGTTCATCAACGATACGGCCGACAAGATTGCGTCTGTCGACCCTATCGAGATAGGGAAGCTCAAATTGGGCAAGCTTGATGTCTGTTATGAGCTTTGTCACACGATTCCCCTAAGCCGCGGATAGAACCGGCGGGGAACTGTCCCCCGCCGGCATACGACCAACACCAACATCCCCTTACGATTACTGGATGACCTGGATCACCTTCCGCGAGGATGGCTCGACGATTACCCGCTGCTCATTGACGATCGCATAGGCATACTTTGGATCATCAGGAATCGGCGTTACAACGACCGTCTCGGGGAGCGGTTGGCCAACAACCACCTTTTCCTTGACGACGACTCTGGTCGTCGGAGCCGGAACTTGCTGCACATATGTAACGACTTTCTGGGGCGGCGGATCGATAAGGCTGCCTGCCACGCCACCGACAATGCCTCCTACGGCTGCACCGACCGGCCCACCGACGATCGCCCCGGTTGCTGCCCCGCCGGCAGCTCCCGTCACCGTCGATGATTGGGCGTAGGCAAAAGTGGATGCGAGAGCGACCGCAGTGGCAGTTCCTATCAATTTGATACGCATTCATTTTCCTCCATTGGAAGCGGTATTGTCCGCTCCCTGAACGAACCACCAAGCGCAGCAACGGTTCCCTCCCCGGGACTTCAGTCTGACGGCCCTCAGACCAAGGTCCGAGGTCACCGCCCCGATCGGATCTCAATGAACCAACGGCCGAGCGTGGAGCAGGATAGGCAGAAGTTGCTGCCTTCGTGCTTTCAGCCCAATGAAGTTCGTCCGGGGCAGCCAGGCGAAATCAATTTCCACCGGAGTGAGGAATTCGCAGCCTATCGGGAACTTCAACGTTCACATGAAGTTGAGAGATCGGTTCCGTTGCACCGAAGGGATCTGAGCAACGGGAAGTAATCGCATCTCCAGTTTAGGGAAAGCAACCGATGGCGAAGAAAACCACGAAGGGTCAAGTCAATCTTGTCTCGATTCACGACCAAAAGCCTCATCGAGGAAATGGTGGCGAACTTCATCAATTTGCCGAAGACGGGGCCGAAATCCTGACCACGTCGCAAGGCGCGCCTGTCGCTGACGACCAGAATTCACTGAGAGTAGGTGCCCGCGGGCCCCTCATCGTTGAGGACTTTCACTTCCGAGAGAAGATTTTCCATTTCGACCACGAACGCGTTCCAGAGCGGGTTGTCCATGCTCGCGGTTACGGTGCACATGGTTTCTTTGAGACCTACGAATCTTTGGCGGCATATACGAGAGCCGATATTTTTCAGCGTGCCGGGGAAAAGACACCGGCATTCGTTCGCTTCTCGACGGTTGCAGGCAGCAAAGGTTCCTTCGATCTTGCCCGTGACGTCCGCGGCTTTGCTGTGAAAATGTACACACGGGAAGGGAATTGGGACCTCGTTGGAAACAACATTCCTGTTTTCTTTATCCAGGACGCCATCAGATTCCCGGACATTATCCACGCAGTCAAACCGGAACCTGACAGGGCCTTTCCACAGGCGCAGTCAGCCCATGATACTTTTTGGGATTTCATCACCCTTACCCCTGAGAGCATGCACATGATCATGTGGGTGATGTCGGATCGCGCCATTCCCCGCTCATTTCGCTTTATGGAAGGGTTCGGTGTTCACACGTTCAGGCTCGTGAATGCGAAGGACGAATCCACATTCGTGAAATTCCACTGGAAGCCGAAGCTTGGCCTTCAATCCGTGGTCTGGAACGAAGCGGTCAAGATCAACGGCGCCGACCCGGACTTTCACCGCCGCGACCTTTGGCAGTCCATAAAGTCGGGCAATTTTCCTGAATGGGAACTGTGTGTGCAGCTGTTCGATCAGGATTTCGCCGACAGCTTCGATTTCGACGTCCTCGACCCGACGAAGATCATTCCCGAAGAGATCGTGCCGGTGAAACCGATCGGACGCCTGGTATTGGACCGGATGCCTGACAACTTCTTTGCCGAAACTGAGCAAGTTGCATTCATGACCCAAAACGTCCCGCCCGGGATCGACTTCAGCAATGATCCGCTGTTGCAGGGGAGGAATTTCTCTTATCTTGACACGCAGCTCAAGCGCCTCGGTGGTCCAAACTTCACGCATCTACCCATCAACGCGCCCAAGTGTCCGTTCCAGCATTTCCAACAGGACGGCCACATGGCGATGCGCAATCCGGTCGGCCGCATCAACTACCAACCCAACTCTTTCGGTGAAGGGCCACGAGAGTCCCCCGTGCTGGGTTACCGGCACTTTGCCTCGTCCGAAGAGGGTGGAAAGGTACGGCTTCGTCCGGAAAGCTTTGCCGATCATTATAGTCAAGCCCGACAGTTCTACATCAGCCAGACCCAGCCCGAGCAGCGCCACATAGCGGCGGCTTTGACGTTTGAACTGAGCAAGGTGGAGACGTCGGTCATCCGGGAACGCATGGTTGCTCATCTGCTTAATATCGACGAGAGCCTCGCCGAGACCGTCGCCGATAAGCTTGGCTTCCAGACCATGCCTAAGGCCGCGGACGCGGCAATGCCGACACGTCAGGATCTTGAGCCTTCACCTGCCCTCAGCATCGTGGAGAAGGGTCCGAAGCGGTTCGAGGGCCGAAAGCTTGGCATCCTCATAACCGATGGCGTAGACGCCAATCTGCTGAAGGGATTGACCGATACTGTCGGAAAGGAAAAGGCGATCGTCGAGTTTGTTGCTCCCAAGGTGGGCGGGGTCACCGCTTCGAATGGAAAATGGATCCAGGCACATCACATGATCGACGGAGGCCCGTCGGTGCTGTTTGACGCCGTGGCATTGCTGACTTCCTCCGCAGCGATAGAAGAGCTGATCAAGGAGGCAACGGCCCGCGACTTTGTGGCCGATGCCTTCCAGCACTGCAAGTTCATCGGATACGACCAGTCCGCCTTACCCTTGCTCGAAAAAGCGGGCATTGCTGGAATGGAAGACGAGGGCATTGTTTCACTATCAGGAAAAGACAGCCTGCCGTCCTTCGTCTCAAAGCTTGGCACGCTTCGTGTTTGGGCCCGTGAGCCCTCTGTGAAACTCGGCAAGGCGTCAGTCCCGGTCAAATAGGTATTTGACGCAGGCGCGGTAATCCTTGCCGCGCCTACGTGGAAGTCGTCACGGAGCGTTGTTCGCTAGCTTTTCCGCTTGCTTCTTCACTGAACGGCGCCCTGAACAGGACGATTTGCCTTAAAGGACATATAGGTGCGTTGTCCATGGCTGCAAAACCTCCTCTGCAGCCTCGCTGACAGGCGGATACACCCTCTGACCACAATCGCGTCCCATCGACATTGCCCGCCCTGAGGCATTGGCTCTCAACTGCAGGGTTCGCGCACCCAGCTTCCAGTCAAGGAACACTGCCTGTTCAACCGCAGAAACGACCGAGCCCGCGTAACCGTCTGCATCCGGTAGCAAGGGAATAACGTGGTTGCGACGAACCTTGATCAGTCGTTTGAAAAAAGATGCCCACGCTGCCGCCTCATCGTCAGCGAGAACGTCCCAATCGAGTTTCGAGTCCAGAAAGGTCGAGAGATCGTTCGGATCAGGCAGATCCCTCGCGCCACAACCTTCGGGCAGGCCACCAAAATTTTCTGCTTCTGTCGACCTGCCGGCGGCGATCGCTCTCGCCAACTCGCCATTATAGTCGGCGAAGAAGTGAAACCTGCGCGGAGTTAGATGGTCGTCGCCCATGAAAAGAAGCGGGATTTGCGGTGACAGCATAAGGATCTCTGTCAAAACCCTGTGACAGCGTTGATCAATCATGGTGTGAAGACGATTGCCAAGCGCGCGATTTCCCACCTGATCGTGGTTTTGAAGAAAATGCACGAAGGCGGTAGGCGGCAAGGAGGCCGAGTGGGCTCGATCGCGGGACTGGAAACTATTGCCGTCGCACAGATATCCCTTTTTAAGCGTCTGCTTCATCTTCTGCCACGGCTTGTCGCCGAATGGCGCATAATGGCCACTCGCCTCGCCCGTGACCGCCACGTGCATGGCGTGATGGAAGTCGTCGTTCCAGTCGGCAACAAAAAAGCAACGGTGTTAGGCGTCAATCACCGTTGCTCGATAGTCTCTCATTTTGGCATTGAGGATTATGATCATCCTTCGCATGACCGCGACGAGAGCGACCTTTCCGGGCTTTCCTTTCGCTTTCAGTCGTTCGAAGACGGCCTTCATGGCTGGATCGAAGCGGATGGCGGGCAAGGCGGCGATGTAAAGGGCGTCGCGCACTGGTTTGCGGCCGCCGGCAATCATCCTCTTGCCACGCATCAGGCCACTGTC
>NZ_JDWI01000055.1:0-15552 GCF_012932765.1 Rhizobium sp. 57MFTsu3.2 | reverse complement strand
AGGATGTCATGGTCAACCCGGTCGAAGAATTTCTCCAGGTCAACGTCCACGACAACCCGCCGTCCGGACTGCACGAACGATTGCGCCGCCAGGACGGCATCGTGTGCACTCCTTCCAGGACGGAAGCCGTAGCTGTGCTGACTAAAAGTCGGATCAAGAATAGGCTGGAGNACTTGCAGGAGCGCCTGTTGGATCAGACGGTCCAGCACCGTGGGGATGCCAAGCTCGCGCTCGCCGCCCCCTGGCTTCGGGATCATCACCCGACGCACCGGCTGTGGCCGGTACGTCCCCTCCCGCAGGCTGTCGCGGATGGCAGGCCAAGAGATGCGTAGCATTGCGGCCGTCTGGTCAATGTCCAGACCGTCCGCGCCCGCCGCGCCTTTGTTGGCCCGCACCTCTTCCACGCCCGCAGAAGGTTCTCTCGCCGCAGGGCCACCTCAAGCAGCCCCGCGCCTGTGTCGTTCCCAATCCTCGGCGGGGGCTCGGCTTCGTCGCGACCGGAGCTCCGGCGGGCTTCCGGATTTACGCCACCGCCCATTGGTCACAAGAGCTTCGCGGTTTGTTGCCCGCTCGCCCTGGTCGGCATCGCCTCATATCCGGTTCTTGTCCATCGGCCCGCAGGTTCGATCCACGCTTCCTCCCCACGGTTGGTCACCCTGCCGCAGTTGCGCTTCACTTCGCTCGATGTGACCAGCTTACGGTGGGACTTCCACCCACAAGAATGCGCCCATGCTGGGCGCACAACAAAAAGCCGCCCGGATCGCTCCGGGCGGCTTCTCAATTCTTAAGACCAAGCTGCCGATTATTCGGCAGCCGGTGCGCTCTCGCCTGCGAGATCCTGCAGCATCGGCGTGGCGACATCGGCGCCCGTGCCCTTGCGGCGTTCCTCGAGGATCAACTCGTCGCGCGAGGTCGCGATGCGACGGATCTGGGTCATCGTGCCACCGGTACCGGCGGGGATCAGACGACCGACGATGACGTTTTCCTTCAGACCCTGCAGACCGTCGGTCTTGCCGGCGATTGCAGCTTCCGTCAGCACCTTCGTCGTTTCCTGGAAGGACGCGGCGGAGATGAACGACGGGGTCTGCAGCGACGCCTTGGTGATACCCAGCAGAACCGGATCGCCATAAGCAGGCTTCTTGCCCTGTTCGATCAGCGCATCGTTGACGTCTTCGAGCTCGATACGGTCGACGTTGTCGCCGACGATGTAAGTCGAGTCGCCTGCATCGGTGATTTCCACCTTCTGCAGCATCTGACGGACAATCACTTCGATGTGCTTGTCGTTGATGACAACGCCCTGCAAGCGATAGACTTCCTGGATTTCGTTGACCAGGTACGAAGCGAGTGCTTCGACGCCCTTGATCGCCAGGATGTCGTGCGGAGCCGGGTTACCGTCGAGGATGTAGTCACCCTTCTCGATGTAGTCGCCTTCCTGAAGGTGGAAGGGCTTGCCCTTCGGGATCAGGTATTCGACAGGCTCGACACCGTCTTCCGCCGGCTCGATGATGACGCGACGCTTATTCTTGTAGTCGCGGCCGAGGCGGATCGTACCATCGATCTCAGCGATGATGGCGTGGTCCTTTGGACGACGAGCTTCGAACAGTTCGGCAACGCGCGGCAGACCGCCGGTGATGTCCTTGGTCTTGGCGCTTTCGAGCGGCGAACGTGCAAGCACGTCACCCTGAGACACCTTCTGACCCGGCTCGACCGACAGGATCGCGTCGACCGAGAGCAGGAAGCGGGCGTCACCACCACGGGACAGCTTCATGACATTGCCGCTGGCATCCTTGATGACGATTGCCGGCTTGAGGTCCGAACCACGCGGGGTCGAACGCCAGTCGATAACCTGACGCTTTGTGATGCCAGTGGATTCGTCGGTCGCTTCGAGAACCGAGAGACCGTCGACGACGTCTTCGAACTGAACGGTACCGGCCACTTCCGTCATCATCGGACGGGTGTAGGGGTCCCACTCTGCCAGACGCTGACCGCGCTTGACCTTGTCGCCATCGTCGACATGCAGCTTCGAACCATAGGCGACGCGCTGCGAGGAGCGCTCGACACCACGCTCGTCCAGGATCTGGACGGTCATATTACGGCCCATGGCAACGAGGTTGCCATCCGAGTTGCGCAGCAGGTTGCGGTTCTTGATCTGAACCGTACCTTCGTACGAGGCTTCCAGGAACGACTGGTCAACCACGGTTGCCGTGCCACCAAGGTGGAACGTACGCATGGTGAGCTGCGTGCCCGGCTCGCCGATCGACTGAGCAGCGATAACACCGACTGCTTCACCCATGTTGACCGGGGTACCGCGTGCAAGGTCACGACCGTAGCAGACCGAGCAGACGCCCGTCTGGATTTCGCAGGTCAGTGCCGAACGGATACGGATCGACTGGATACCAGCCTTCTCGATCTCGATGACATCGGGCTCGAGGATCATCTTGCCGGCATCGACGATACGCTCGCCAGTGACCGGATGATCGATATCATCAAGGGCGGTACGGCCGAGGATACGAGCACCGAGCGACGCAACGACCTGACCGGCATCAACGATGGCGGTCATGGTCAGGCCCTTGTCGGTGCCGCAATCGACCGAGTTGACGATGCAATCCTGGGCGACGTCGACGAGACGACGGGTCAGGTAACCGGAGTTCGCGGTCTTCAAGGCAGTGTCTGCCAGACCCTTACGGGCGCCGTGCGTCGAGTTGAAGTACTCGTTGACGGTCAGGCCTTCCTTGAAGTTCGACGTGATCGGCGTTTCGATGATTTCGCCCGACGGCTTGGCCATGAGGCCGCGCATGCCGCCCAGCTGACGCATCTGGTTCGGAGAACCACGAGCGCCCGAGTGGGACATCATATAGATGGCGTTCATTGGCTTCTGACGACCGGTGTTCGGATCGAATTCGACGGCCTTAATGCGGGCCATCATGTCTTCGGCAACCTTTTCGGTGGCCTTGCCCCAGGCGTCGACAACCTTGTTGTACTTTTCGCCCTGCGTGATCAGACCGTCATTGTACTGCTGCTCGTATTCCTTCACCAGGTTTTCGGTGTCGGCAACGATCTTCGCCTTGGTTTCCGGAATGACCATGTCGTCCTTGCCGAACGAAATGCCGGCGCGGCAGGCATGGGTGAAGCCGAGCTGCATGATGCGGTCGCAGAAAATGACCGTGTCCTTCTGGCCGCAATGGCGGTAGACCGCGTCGATCATCTTGGAGATGTTCTTCTTGGTCATTTCCTGGTTGCAGACGTCGAAGGTCACCTTGCCGTTCTTCGGCAGGAGTTCGCCGATGAGCAAGCGGCCCGGAGTCGTTTCATAGATCTTCGAGTACGGCTTGCCGTCCTCGTCGACCGACTTGAAGCGGCCGCGGATCTTGGTGTGCAGCGTCACGACCTTGTTTTCGAGCGCGTGATGCAGCTCGCCGAGGTCGGAGAAGGCCATGCCTTCGCCCGGCTCGTTCTGGTTCATGATCGAGAGGTAGTACAGGCCGAGAACCATGTCCTGCGACGGAACAATGATCGGTGCACCGTTGGCAGGGTGCAGGATGTTGTTCGTCGACATCATCAGAACGCGGGCTTCGAGCTGGGCTTCAAGCGACAGCGGCACGTGAACAGCCATCTGGTCACCGTCGAAGTCGGCGTTGAATGCCGTGCAGACGAGCGGGTGCAGCTGGATGGCCTTGCCTTCGACCAGCGTGGGTTCGAAGGCCTGGATTCCCAGGCGGTGCAGCGTCGGTGCGCGGTTCAGGAGAACCGGATGCTCGCGGATGACCTCGTCGAGGATATCCCAAACCTCAGGCTTTTCCTTTTCAACCAGCTTCTTGGCCTGCTTGACGGTCGAGGAGTAACCCTTGGCGTCGAGGCGGGCATAGATGAACGGCTTGAACAGCTCTAGCGCCATCTTCTTCGGAAGACCGCACTGGTGCAGCTTCAGTTCCGGACCGGTCACGATGACCGAGCGGCCGGAATAGTCGACGCGCTTGCCGAGCAGGTTCTGGCGGAAGCGGCCCTGCTTGCCCTTGAGCATGTCGGACAGCGACTTCAGCGGACGCTTATTGGCGCCGGTGATGACGCGGCCACGGCGGCCGTTGTCGAACAGCGCGTCCACAGATTCCTGCAGCATGCGCTTTTCGTTGCGGATGATGATGCCCGGAGCGCGCAGTTCGATCAGGCGCTTCAGACGGTTGTTACGGTTGATGACGCGGCGGTACAGATCGTTCAGGTCCGACGTCGCGAAACGGCCGCCGTCGAGCGGAACGAGCGGACGCAGATCCGGCGGGATCACCGGAACGACCTTCATGATCATCCATTCCGGGCGGTTGCCGGATTCCATGAAGTTCTCGACGATCTTCAAGCGCTTCATCAGCTTCTTCTGCTTGAGGTCCGACGTGGTGTCGGCAAGCTCGGAACGCAGATCGCCAGCGATCTTCTCAAGGTTCATCGATGCCAGCATCTCGTAGATGGCTTCAGCACCGATCATGGCCGTGAACTGGTCTTCGCCGTATTCGTCAACGGCGAGCATGTACTCTTCTTCTGTCAGGAGCTGGTGCTCCTTGAGCGCGGTCAGGCCCGGCTCGGTGACGATGTAGTGTTCGAAGTAGAGAACGCGCTCGACATCCTTCAGCGTCATGTCGAGCAGCGTAGAAATGCGGCTCGGCAGCGACTTCAGGAACCAGATGTGGGCAACGGGAGCGGCGAGCTCGATATGGCCCATGCGCTCACGGCGAACGCGCGACAGCGTGACTTCAACGCCGCACTTTTCGCAGATGATGCCCTTGTACTTCATGCGCTTGTACTTACCGCAAAGGCACTCGTAGTCCTTGATCGGTCCGAAGATGCGCGCGCAGAAGAGACCGTCGCGTTCCGGCTTGAACGTGCGGTAGTTGATGGTTTCCGGCTTCTTGATCTCACCGTAAGACCAGGAAAGAATCTTCTCCGGAGAAGCAATCGAAATCCGGATGGAATCGAAGTTCTGTGCAGGCACCTGCGGATTGAAAAGATTCATGACCTCTTGGTTCATGCCTGTCTCCTTCATGGGCGGATGCGCCCTTATCTTGCATGGACGGCGGCAAATCCCGGGAGCCGCGCCAACGCTCAAAACGACAATAACCGCAGAATGCGGCGAAATCGTCCCTGCCCGGCCGACACGTAAGGGGCCAGAGCGGGAACGGTGTGCGCTGCGTTACAGCGCACACCCTATCGGTGGTTACTCGGCAGCGTCCGGCAACTGGCTGGCCTGCTGCTCCTCGACCTTCGAATTCTCGAGTTCGACGGAGAGACCAAGCGAGCGCATTTCCTTGACGAGAACGTTGAAGCTTTCCGGAATACCGGCTTCGAACGTATCGTCGCCACGGACGATGGCTTCGTAGACCTTGGTACGGCCGGCAACGTCGTCCGAC
The DNA here is from genome assembly GCF_012932765.1 of Rhizobium sp. 57MFTsu3.2. Lineage (NCBI taxonomy): Bacteria > Pseudomonadati > Pseudomonadota > Alphaproteobacteria > Hyphomicrobiales > Rhizobiaceae > Rhizobium > Rhizobium sp. 57MFTsu3.2. Next base: position 10,159 of record NZ_JDWI01000055.1, on the reverse strand, counting down.
TTGACCGTGAGCATTTCCTGCAGCGTGTAGGCTGCACCGTATGCTTCCAGAGCCCAGACTTCCATTTCGCCGAAGCGCTGACCGCCGAACTGCGCCTTGCCGCCCAGCGGCTGCTGGGTAACGAGCGAGTAAGGACCGATCGAACGAGCGTGGATCTTGTCGTCGACCAGGTGGTTCAGCTTGATCATGTACATGTAGCCGACGGTGACCTTGCGGTCGAAGGGCTCGCCGGTACGGCCGTCGTACAGAACCGACTGACCGGACTCGTGCAGACCTGCCTTCTTCAGCATCGAGGCAACGTCAGGCTCATGCGCACCGTCGAAGACCGGCGTTGCGATGGAGACGCCCCTGCGGGACTGTTCAGCCAGCTTGACGAGCGATGCATCGTCAAAGTTGGCGACTTCGTCCTTGGCCTGCGACGCGTAGACTTCCGTCAGTTCCGTCTTCAGGTCGGTGATGTCCATCGTCTTGCGGTATTCGTCGAGCAGTTCGCCGATCTTCTTACCCATGCCGGCGCAAGCCCAGGCAAGGTGGGTTTCGAGGATCTGCCCGACGTTCATGCGCGAAGGCACGCCCAGCGGGTTCAAGCAGATGTCGACATGCGTACCGTCTTCGAGGAACGGCATATCCTCGACAGGCACAATGCGCGAGACGACGCCCTTGTTGCCGTGACGGCCGGCCATCTTGTCGCCCGGCTGGATCTTGCGCTTAACAGCAACGAAGACCTTGACCATCTTCATGACGCCGGGAGGCATTTCGTCGCCGCGCTGAACCTTCTCGACCTTGTCCATGAAGCGCTGTTCGAGGCGCGACTTGGATTCGTCGTACTGGCCGCGGAGAGCTTCGAGTTCGCCCTGGACCTTCTCGTCCTCGACAGCGAACATCCACCACTGCGAGCGAGGATATTCCGAGACGACGGCGTTCGAAAGCTCCGTGCCCTTTTTGAAGCCCTTCGGGCCGGCGATTGCGACCTGGCCGCGCAGCATGTCGACCAGACGGCCGTAGACGTTACGATCGAGGATCGCCTGCTCGTCGTCGCGGTCCTTTGCAAGACGCTCGATCTCTTCGCGCTCGATCGCCATCGCGCGCTCGTCCTTTTCAACGCCGTGGCGGTTGAAGACGCGCACTTCGACGATCGTCCCGTAGGTGCCGGGCGGCATACGCATGGACGTATCGCGAACGTCGGAAGCCTTTTCACCGAAGATGGCGCGCAGAAGCTTTTCTTCCGGCGTCATCGGGCTCTCACCCTTCGGCGTGATCTTGCCGACGAGAATGTCACCGGGCTGAACTTCGGCGCCGATATAGACGATGCCGGCTTCGTCCAGGTTCTTCAGCGCTTCTTCCGAGACGTTCGGAATGTCGCGCGTGATTTCTTCCGGACCAAGCTTGGTGTCACGCGCCATCACTTCGAATTCTTCGATGTGGATGGAGGTGAACACGTCGTCAGCAACGATCCGCTCGGACATTAGGATCGAGTCTTCGTAGTTGTAACCGTTCCACGGCATGAACGCGACGAGCGCGTTACGGCCGAGAGCAAGGTCGCCCAGGTCCGTCGACGGACCGTCGGCGAGGATGTCGCCGCGGTTGACAACGTCACCCACGGTGACCAGCGGACGCTGGTTGACGCAGGTGTTCTGGTTCGAACGCTGGAACTTCTGCAGGCGGTAGATATCGACACCGGACTTGCCAGCTTCGAGGTCTTCCGTCGCACGGATAACGATACGCGTCGCGTCGACCTGGTCGACCACGCCGCCGCGACGGGCGCCGATAGCAGCACCGGAGTCGCGAGCGACGACCGGCTCCATGCCGGTGCCGACGAACGGAGCTTCAGCACGCAGCAGCGGAACGGCCTGACGCTGCATGTTCGAGCCCATGAGAGCGCGGTTGGCGTCGTCGTTTTCCAGGAACGGGATGAGAGCCGCTGCGACCGAAACAACCTGCTTCGGCGAAACGTCCATCAGGTTCATGCTGTCGCGCGGAGCGAGCATAACTTCGCCAGCATGACGGCAGACGACGAATTCGTCGGTGAAGGAACCATCGGCGCCAAGCTCGGCGTTTGCCTGTGCAACGTAGTACTTCGCTTCTTCCATGGCGGAGAGGTAAAGAACGTCGTTCGTCACCTTGCCATCAACGATGCGGCGGTACGGGCTTTCGATGAAGCCATACTTGTTGACGCGGGCGAAGGTCGCAAGCGAGTTGATCAGACCGATGTTCGGGCCTTCCGGCGTTTCGATCGGGCAAATGCGGCCGTAGTGGGTCGGATGAACGTCGCGGACTTCAAAGCCTGCGCGCTCGCGCGTCAGACCACCCGGGCCAAGAGCCGATAGACGACGCTTGTGGGTGATTTCCGAAAGCGGGTTCACTTGGTCCATGAACTGCGACAGCTGCGAGGAACCGAAGAATTCGCGAACGGCAGCAGCTGCCGGCTTCGCGTTGATCAGGTCCTGCGGCATGACCGTGTCGATTTCGATCGAGGACATACGTTCCTTGATCGCGCGCTCCATACGGAGCAGGCCGAGACGGTACTGGTTTTCCATCAATTCGCCGACAGAGCGAACACGACGGTTGCCTAGGTTGTCGATGTCGTCGATTTCGCCCTTGCCGTCGCGCAGTTCGACCAACATCTTGACCACGGCCAGGATGTCGTCCTTGCGCAGGATGCGGACGGTGTCTTCGACGTCGAGGTCGAGACGCATGTTCATCTTGACGCGGCCAACGGCGGAGAGGTCGTAGCGCTCCGCATCGAAGAACAGCGAGTTGAACATGGCTTCAGCCGAGTCCATTGTCGGCGGTTCACCCGGACGCATGACGCGGTAGATGTCGAACAGAGCGTCCTGGCGGTTCTCGTTCTTGTCCGCCGTCAGCGTGTTGCGGATATAGGCGCCGACGTTGATGTGGTCGATGCCGAGGACCGGGATCTCGTCGAAACCGTTCTGGAGAATGATCGGAAGGGTCTTCTCATCGATCTCGTCGCCGGCCTCGAGGTAGATTTCACCTGTCGAGTAGTTGACGATGTCCTCGGCGAGGTAGTTGCCGTACAGATCTTCGTCGGTCGCCTTCAGAGCCTTGAGGCCCTTGTCAGCGAGCTGACGGAGCAGACGCGGAGTCAGCTTTTTGCCGGCTTCGACAACGACTTCACCGGTGTCGGCGTCAACCATTTCGGTGATTGCCTTGGCACCCTTGAGGGTCTCCGGCGTAAACGGAATACGCCAGCCCTTGCCGTCGCGCTGATAGTCGGACTTCGTGTAGAAGGTCGACAGGATCTCTTCGCCGTCCATGCCGAGCGCCATAAGCAGCGAGGTCACGGGGATCTTGCGGCGACGATCGATACGGGCATAGACGATGTCCTTGGCGTCGAACTCGATGTCGAGCCAGGAACCGCGGTACGGGATCACGCGGGCAGCGAAAAGCAGCTTGCCGGAAGAATGGCTCTTGCCCTTGTCGTGATCGAAGAAGACGCCCGGCGAACGGTGCATCTGGGACACGATAACGCGCTCGGTGCCGTTGACGATGAACGTACCGTTGTTGGTCATGAGCGGCATGTCGCCCATGTAGACCGACTGCTCCTTGATGTCCTTGATGGACTTCGCACCCGTATCTTCGTCGATATCGAACACGATCAGACGGAGAGTGACCTTCAGCGGCGCGGCGTAGGTCAGGTCGCGCTGACGGCATTCATCGACGTCGAACTTTGGCGGTTCGAATTCATAAGACACGAATTCCAGCATGGAAGCGCCGGAGAAATCCGTGATCGGGAAAACGGACTTGAAGACAGCCTGAAGGCCTTCGTCAGGGCGACCGCCCTTGGGCTCTTCAACCATCAGGAATTGATCATACGATGCCTTTTGAACCTCGATGAGGTTCGGCATTTCTGTGACTTCGGGGATCTTACCGAAAAACTTGCGTACGCGCCTACGACCATTGAACGAAAGGGTCTGAGCCATCGTCGCTCCTTCAAAATTGCATCCGGGCCTGCAACGGACGGGAACCGATGGCCAGTCGACCCCGTCAATCATGAGTAGTTCAATCTCGTCTCACTTCCCGAAATGCGAGGCCGGATTGCCTTCGCGTCTCGGTTCGAGACCATCCTCTTGAAGAACCCATTACCCAAAAGCCGTTTTCACGCGGCTTTTGGGTAATTCGTTCAACGAAACGACAAATGGGAGGCGGGAAATCCCACCCCCCAGATGTAGTTCAAGATTACTTAACGTCGACCTTAGCGCCGGCGTCTTCAAGCTTCTTCTTGATGTCGGCAGCTTCAGCCTTGGAAACGGCTTCCTTGACAGCCTTCGGAGCGCCTTCGACGAGGTCCTTGGCTTCCTTGAGGCCGAGGCCGGTGATGCCACGAACTTCCTTGATGACGTTGATCTTGTTAGCGCCGGCATCCGTGAGGATGACGTCGAACTCGGTCTTTTCTTCTTCAGCAGCAGCAGCAGCGCCTGCACCGCCAGCAACAGCAGCAACAGCTACCGGAGCAGCAGCGGAAACGCCCCACTTTTCTTCGAGAAGCTTGGACAGTTCTGCAGCTTCCAGAACGGTCAGCGAGGAGAGGTCGTCTACGATCTTTGCGAGATCAGCCATGTTATCAGTTCCTTTTGTTCGGTTCGAACCGGTTGTTTATAAACAGCAAAAAACCGCCTTATGCGGCTTCGTCCTTCTTGGCGTAAGCCGAAAACACGCGAGCAAGCTGGCTTGCCGGTGCTGCAACAACGCCTGCGATGCGGGTAGCCGGAGTCTGGATCATGCCCAGCAGCTTCGCGCGCAGTTCGTCCAACGACGGCAGGGTCGCAAGCGACTTGACTGCATCAGCGTTGAGCGTCGTTGTTCCCATGGCGCCGCCCAAAACAACGATCTTATCGTTGGTCTTGGCGAAATCCACGACGACTTTCGGAGCGGTGATCGGGTCATTGCTGTAAGCAATGAGCGTCTGACCGGTGAAGAGACCAGAGATCCCTTCCGCTTCCGTACCCTGAAGGGCGATTTTGGCCAGGCGGTTCTTCGCGACTTTGACGGTACCGCCAGCTGCGCGCATCTTGGAACGGAAGTCGTTCATCTGCGCGACTGTAGCACCAGCATAGTGGGCCACGACAACCGAGCCCGAAGCCTTGAAGACTTCGTTCAGTTCCGTGACGAATTCGCGTTTTTCCGCTCTTTCCACTGCCTATCTCCAGTTGGCAGGACCTTTTTGACGGGCCCCACCGGGTTGCCTTTTGCCTCCTGGGATCAGAAGCGATCCCAAGCGACGCTTGAGGATCCTGTCCCCTCGCGCTTCGCGCCAAAGAAAGGCCGAAGGCACAAGGCATCCAAGGCTCGAACCAAATTCCTAGAAGCAGAACTTCATGCAATTCGGGTCTTACCCGTCTCATGCAGGCCAAGTGATTAAGGGAAAACCACCTGCAATCTCGGACAGGATTCCGGATTTCTCCGGAATACTCCGGCCCCTTTCGAGGCCGGAATTCTTTAGCCGGGCCGAAGCCCAGCGAAACTTACTTAAGCGGCCGTAACAGACGACGGGTCGATCTTGACGCCCGGGCCCATAGTCGAAGAGATCGCTACGCGCTTGACATAGTTGCCCTTCGCGCCAGCCGGCTTCGCCTTGATGACAGCGTCAGCGAAGGCACGGATGTTTTCTTCCAGAGCCTTGGCATCGAAGGATGCCTTGCCAACGCCAGCGTGAACGATACCAGCCTTTTCGACGCGGAACTCGACAGCGCCGCCCTTGGATGCCTTGACAGCACCGGCAACGTCCATCGTAACGGTACCAACCTTCGGGTTCGGCATCATACCACGCGGGCCGAGAACCTTACCGAGGCGGCCGACGAGCGGCATCATGTCCGGGGTCGCGATGCAGCGATCGAAATCGATCTTGCCGCCCTGGACGATTTCGACGAGCTCTTCAGCACCGACGACATCTGCGCCAGCAGCCTTGGCTTCGTCAGCCTTGGCGCCGCGAGCAAAGACAGCAACGCGAACGTCGCGGCCCGTGCCGTTCGGCAGGTTGACAACGCCGCGGACCATCTGGTCTGCGTGACGCGGATCAACGCCGAGGTTCATGGCGACTTCGATGGTTTCATCGAACTTCGCGACCGCGCGCTCCTTGACCATACCAATGGCGAGAGTCAGAGCGTAGAGCTTCGTGGGATCAACACCTTCGTTGATCTTCTTCGTGCGCTTGCCAGCCATGGTCTTATCCTACCACTTCCAGGCCCATGGCGCGGGCAGAGCCCTCGATCATCGCCATTGCACCTTCGATATCCGCTGCGTTGAGATCCTTCATCTTGGCTTCGGCGATCGACTTGATCTGAGCCTTGGTGAGCTTTCCTGCGGTCGCGCCCTTGCCAGGCGTCTTCGAACCGGACTGGATCTTCGCTTCCTTCTTGAGGAAGTAGCTGACGGGCGGCTGCTTCATCGCGAAGGTGAAAGACTTGTCCTGGTAATAGGTAATGACGACCGGGATCGGCATACCCTTTTCCATTTCCTGCGTAGCGGCGTTGAACGCCTTGCAGAATTCCATGATGTTAATGCCACGCTGACCAAGCGCCGGGCCGATTGGCGGGGACGGGTTTGCCGATCCTGCCTTGACCTGAAGCTTGAGCTGGCCTGCAACTTTCTTAGCCATATCTCTCTGCCTTTCATTGATGGCCGGTTACCCGACCAAGATGCCGGATCGCTCCGGCGGCTGCGGTTGCGTGGTTCGGATCCCGGGCCCGGCTAAGACCCCTCACCTTCCACGCGGTTCGCGGCTTGCGCCGCGGACGATCAGACCTTTTCGACCTGAGCGTATTCCAGTTCGACCGGTGTAGCGCGGCCGAAGATCGACACTTCCACCTTCAGGCGCGAACGCTCTTCGTCCACATCCTGGACCGTGCCATTGAACGAAGCGAACGGACCGTCGGAAACGCGGACCTGCTCGCCAATCTCGAAGGTAACAGATGCCTTCGGCCGCTCCACACCCTCCTGGACTTGACCGAGAATGCGCTCGGCTTCGGAATCCGGAATCGGAACGGGCTTGTTGTCGGAGCCGAGGAAGCCAGTGACCTTCGGCGTATTCTTGATCAGGTGGTAGGCCTCATCGGTCAGATCCGCACGAACCATGACATAGCCCGGGAAGAACTTTCGCTCGCTGTCGACCTTGCGACCGCGACGAACCTCAACCACCTTTTCGGTCGGGACGAGAATCTTTTCGAACAGGTGCTCGAGGCCCTTCTGACGAGCCTTATTCTCGATGTCTTCCGCGACCTTCTTCTCAAAATTAGAATATGCGTGGACGATATACCAACGTGCCGCCATGTTATATCTCCACCCGATCAGCTGCCAACGTTGAGCACAAAGCTCAGAACCCAGCCAATAAGCTGGTCCGCGGCAAAAAAGAACAGCGCGGCAAAGATCACCATTACAAGCACCATGACCGTGGAGATCATCGTCTCGCGGCGCGACGGCCAGGTAACTTTCAACGTCTCGGAGCGAACCTGCTGTAGAAACGCAAACGGATTAGTTTTGGATGCCATCGACTGCCCACGCAATTACGGCGCGTAAAGCTGAACATATCAGCCCCACGCACCGCGTGTCTGTTGAACCCTACATAAACATCGATTCCCAATTGCACAAGAGGGAAACCGAAGTTTAACGAACTTAGCCATACGTCGCCTTTCCGGCCGAACTGCTGCGAGATGTCCGCGCAACTCGTTCGAGAAAGATGGCAGGGGCAGAGGGGCTCGAACCCACGACCTGCGGTTTTGGAGACCGCCGCTCTACCAACTGAGCTATACCCCTTTACGCTTTACATTCAGCTTCTTGACCAGACCGGCCGCGAAGCGCAACTGCAAGCATGGCGCTCCTTTAAGGCGGCGGCGCAGGATTGGCAAGTGCGTTTTTCTATTTTTCCAATCCCGCGTCGCGGAAACGCCTGCGATCAGACTTTCACATATTTGCGCCAGTCGTGCTCTTCCTTGAAACCAAGCACTTCGCGGATCTTGCGGTTGGAGAGCAGGCCCTCGTATTCGCCGATTTCGCGTGTGAACGGCACATTCGGATAGAATCGCCTGGCGAGTTCCTTCGACGGCGTGTTGGCCGAGACGGTGTCGTTCGCGGCGTTGAAGACCTGGAAGCCCAAACCATCCTTCTCGGTGCAGAGGTGGCAGATCTGCCCGAGGTCGCGGGCGTCGATATAGCTCCAGGCGATGCGCTTGCGCATTTCGGGGTTGGCGAAATAGGTCGGAAACCTCTCGTACTCATGCGGCTCGATGACATTGCCGATGCGCAGCGCGTAGATGTCGAAACCCGAGCGTTCGGCAAAGGCACGCGCTGTCTTCTCGTTCACGACCTTGGAGAGACCGTAAGAATCCATCGGGTTGACGTCATAGTCTTCCTCCAGCGGAAACTGATGGAAGTCGCGATGGCCTTCCGCAAAGCAGACCCCATAGGTTGTCTCGCTGGAGGCAACGATGATCTTGCGGATGCCGAGCTTCACCGCGGCCTCGATGACATTGTAGGTGCCCATCGTGTTGATGCGGAACGTTTCGTTGTCGGGCTTGATGAGAATGCGCGGGATTGCCGCGAAATGCACCACGGCGTCGAAGGGTTGGACGCCCCTGCCCGCATCGAGGTCGGGAAAGTCGCGGTGCATCGAAAGCGCGTTGAAGATCTGGCCGCTGTCGGTGATATCGGCAATCAGGTTGGTCACGCCGGGGCTATCAAGCGGCACCAGATCGACGTTGTGAACCTCGTAGCCGGCGTTGACGAGCCACGGCACCGCATGGCGCCCTGCCTTGCCCGAACCACCTGTGAAGAGAATGCGCTTTTTCATCATGTCCTCCCTTATGAAATCGGAGGGATAGATAAAGGCTTTGCGTTCAAGCGCAAGGCCACTACCCGGCTTTGCGTTGTCACCAGACAGTGATGCCTAATTCAAATGACAGATACAGAAAGGGGCCCCGCTGTTTCCAGCGGAGCCCCTTCTTAGATCCGGATAAACCGAAGCTTACTCGACGATCGAGGCGACGATGCCGGCGCCGACGGTACGGCCGCCTTCGCGGATAGCGAAGCGCAGCTTTTCTTCCATCGCGATCGGAACGATCAGCTCGACGTCTACAGTGACGTTGTCGCCAGGCATGACCATTTCCGTGCCTTCCGGCAGGGTGACGATGCCGGTGACGTCCGTCGTGCGGAAGTAGAACTGCGGACGGTAGTTGGTGAAGAACGGCGTATGACGGCCGCCTTCTTCCTTCGTCAGGATGTAGGCTTCAGCCTTGAACTTCTTGTGCGGCTTGACAGAGCCCGGCTTGCACAGGATCTGACCACGCTCGACGCCGTCACGGTTCACACCGCGAACCAGAGCACCGATGTTGTCGCCAGCCTGGCCCTGGTCGAGCAGCTTACGGAACATTTCAACGCCGGTAACCGTCGTCTTCGAGGTCGGGCGGATGCCGACGATTTCGACTTCTTCGCCAACCTTGACGATACCGCGCTCGACGCGGCCGGTCACAACCGTACCACGGCCCGAGATCGAGAACACGTCTTCGATCGGCATCAGGAACGGCTGGTCGATCGGACGCTCAGGCGTTGGGATGTAGGCGTCAACAGCTGCCATCAGCTCGCGGATCGCGTCTTCGCCGATCTTCTTGTCGGAGTCTTCGAGAGCGGCAAGAGCCGAGCCCTTGATGACCGGAATGTCGTCGCCCGGGAAGTCGTAGGACGACAGAAGTTCGCGAACTTCGAGCTCGACGAGTTCGAGAAGCTCGGCGTCGTCAACCTGGTCGACCTTGTTGAGGAACACGACGATCGCCGGAACGCCAACCTGGCGAGCAAGCAGGATGTGCTCGCGGGTCTGCGGCATCGGGCCGTCGGCAGCCGAGCAAACCAGGATCGCGCCGTCCATCTGCGCAGCACCGGTGATCATGTTCTTGACGTAGTCGGCGTGGCCGGGGCAGTCAACGTGGGCATAGTGGCGGTTCGGGGTCTCGTATTCGACGTGTGCCGTCGAAATGGTGATGCCGCGAGCCTTTTCTTCCGGAGCCGCGTCGATCTGGTCGTACGCCTTGAACTCGCCGAAGTACTTCGTGATCGCTGCCGTCAGAGACGTCTTGCCGTGGTCAACGTGGCCGATCGTGCCGATGTTAACGTGCGGCTTGTTGCGCTCAAACTTACTCTTTGCCATTTG
>NZ_JDWI01000054.1:0-16647 GCF_012932765.1 Rhizobium sp. 57MFTsu3.2 | reverse complement strand
CCCTCAGTGTTCCTTGTTTGCGTAGACGGAGCGCTTGGTCAGGTAGATCAGTCCGGAGAAGATGACCAGGAAGACCATGACCATGAAGCCGGTGCGCTTGCGCTCCTCGAGATGCGGCTCGGCGGCCCACATCAGGAAGGAGGAGACGTCCTTGGCGTACTGGTCGACCGTCGCCGGCGAGCCGTCGTCATAGGTCACCTGGCCGTCGGAGAGCGGCTTTGGCATGGCGAGCGCGGCAGCACCGGCGAAGTACGGGTTGTAGTGCGTGCCCTCGGCCACCTGGACGCCGGCCGGCGGCTGCTGGTCGTANCCGGTCAGCAGCGAGTAGATGTAGTCCGGACCGCCTTCCTGATAGCCGCCGACGAACGGGATCATGTCGATCAGGAACTGCGGGAAGCCGCGCTCGATGCCGCGCGCCTTGGCGATCAGCGAGAAGTCCGGCGGCGCCGCACCATTGTTGGCGGCAGCCGCCGCCTCGTGGTTCGGGAACGGCGACGGGAAATAGTCCGACGGAATGGCCTTGCGGGTGAACATGTCACCGCTGGCATTCGGGCCATCCTGAACCTCGTAGTTGGCGGCCAAGGCCTTCACCTGTGCGTCCGAGTAGCCGAGAGCTCCGAGCGTGCGGAACGGCACGAGGCTCATCGAGTGACAGGCGGCGCAGACTTCCGTGTAGACCTTCAGGCCGCGCTGCAGCTGGCCCTTGTCGTAATGGCCGAGCGGGCCGGCAAAGGTCCAGTGCTCATGCTTCGGATGCATGAGCGGATAGTGCGGCGTTGCGCCTTCGGCATGCTCTGCCGGCGCAGCCCCGTTCGGGGTGGCTTCCTCGGCGAGTGCNGCGCCGCTCAAACCAGCGACGACGGCCAGCGACAGGAGGCTGGTAACAAGCTTGTTCATGTGTCTCTTCCCTTCCTGTCGCACGCTCAGGCCTTGACCGGCTCGGCGGCCGCCACCTTGTTGCGCTTTTCCAGAACCGCTTCCGTAATCGAGTTGGGCAAGCGGCGCGGCGTCTCGACGAGGCCGAGAACCGGCATGATCACCAGGAAGAAGGCGAAGTAGAAGAGAGTGCCAAGCTGCGACATGATCACGTAGGTGCCTTCGGCAGGACGCGAGCCGAGCCAGCCGAGNACGATGGCATTGGCGACGAACAGCCAGAAGAACAGCTTGTACCANGGGCGATAAGCCGCCGAACGCACCTTCGAGGTATCGAGCCAGGGCACGAAGAACAGCACGATGATGGCGCCGAACATGACGAGGACGCCGGCCAGCTTCGAGTCGATCGGTCCGATGTTGAAGGTGATCGAGCGCAGCATCGCGTAGAACGGCAGGAAGTACCATTCCGGAACGATATGGGCCGGCGTCTTCAACGGGTCAGCCGGGATGTAGTTGTCCGGATGGCCGAGGAAGTTCGGCATGTAGAAGACGAAGTAGGCGTAGACCAGCAGGAAGATCGAAACGCCAAGCGCATCCTTCAGCGTCGCGTAGGGCGTGAAGCGAACCGTGTCGGTCTTGGTCTTGACCTCGACGCCGGTCGGGTTCGTCTGGCCGACGACATGCAGCGCCCAGATGTGCAGGACGACGACGCCGGCAATGACGAAGGGCAGCAGGTAGTGCAGCGAGAAGAAGCGGTTCAGCGTCGGGTTGTCGACGGCAAAGCCGCCGAGCAGGAACTGCTGGATCCACTCGCCGACCAGCGGGAATGCCGAGAAGAAGCCGGTGATGACGGTCGCGCCCCAGAAGGACATCTGGCCCCAGGGCAGAACGTAGCCCATGAAGCCGGTCGCCATCATCAGCAGGTAGATGAGGACGCCGAGGATCCAGAGGATCTCGCGCGGCGCCTTGTAGGAGCCGTAGTAGAGGCCACGGGCNATNTGCAGATAGACGGCAACGAAGAAGAACGACGCGCCGTTGGCGTGCATATAGCGCAGCAGCCAGCCGTGGTTGACGTCACGCATGATCTTTTCGACGGAGTTGAAGGCAACCGTCGTTTCCGCCGCATAGTGCATGGCCAGCACGACGCCGGTCAGGATCTGCACGACGAGCATGACCGCCAGCATGGCGCCGAAGGTGTAGGCATAGTTCAGGTTGCGCGGAACCGGATAGGCGACGAAACTGTCATAGACCATGCGCGGCAAAGGCAGGCGCGCATCGATCCACTTCTCAAGGCCGGTTGATGGCTCGTAGCTGGAATGGCCACTCATAAATCAGTCCCCCCTCAACCGATCTTGATTACTTTATCGGAAACGAACGAATAGGTCGGGATCGCCAGGTTCTGCGGCGCCGGACCTTTGCGGATGCGGCCGGCCGTGTCGTAGACCGAGCCATGGCAGGGACAGAACCAACCATTGTATTCGCCGGCCTGGCCGAGCGGGATGCAGCCGAGATGGGTGCACGAGCCGATCATGACGATCCAGTTTTCCTTGTCCTTGCCGGCCGAACGGTCGACGCCGGTCGCCTGCGCNTCGGACGGCAGGTTGGCGTTGCGCGCCACCGGGTCCTTCAGGTCGGAAAGCGGCACCTCATCGGCAGCCTTCACTTCCTCGGGCGTACGGTTGCGGATGAAGATCGGCTTGCCGCGCCACTTGGCCGTCAGCGACATTCCCGGCTCGAGGCTGGAAACGTCAACCTCGATCGAGGCCAGCGCCAACGTCGAAGCATCCGGACGCATCTGGTCGATAAACGGCCATGCAACCGCAACGGCCCCAACCGCCCCCGCCATGCCTGTGGTGAGATAAAGGAAATCACGGCGAGTCGGCTCGTTTACGGTTTCCTGGTTCGTGCTGTCTGTCACGCGCTTGACCTTTCGACGCTTCAATCGATCGCTTCGCCGACTGGCGTCCCCTTGCTTAAGCAAGCGGCTGAACAGCGATTATGACCTCCATAGGTCGAAGGGCGCTCCCGGTATTTGCGCTCCCTCAAAGATCGCTGCGCTCGCCCGACCGCCCTGGCAAAACCGCTCAACTTTCCCACGGTCCTTGCACGCAGGAGGAAGTGCAATTGAGACTATGCGTCTCCAAAAACGTGTGCTACGATTTTTGCTGTGGGGGAGCCGCCATGACCGATTTGATAGACAAAGCTCCGAAGGAAATCACTCCCCGCGGACGGCGGCGGGTCGAACTCCTTGCTTTCCTTGTCTTGGCCTTTGGAATCTGGCCGCTCGTCGCCGTTGGCGTCGTCGGCGGATACGGTTTCCTCGTCTGGATGTTCCAGATCATTTACGGCCCGCCGGGGCCGCCTGCGGGTCATTGAGGGCGTCATGCGGACAGAGCCCATCTCACGTCGATCGCTGTTTTTCGGCCGACCCGCCAGGAGAAATATCGGAATCTGTCCTCCTGGGGCGACGGCCGAAAGCCTCAACGCGTGCACGGGATGCGGGCTTTGCGCCGAACGATGTCCGACCGGCATCATCCGGCTTTCGGACGGGATGCCCTCGATCGATTTCGCTTTTGGCGAATGCACCTTCTGCGGCGAATGCAGCTCGGTCTGTCCCGAACCCGTCTTTTTGACCGTGAAAGCCGATCGTTTCCCGCATGTCGCGTTTGTCGGCGACGGCTGTCTCGCGAAGCGCCACGTCGCTTGCCAGTCGTGCGGCGAATGCTGTCCCGAGCAAGCGATCCGCTTCCGTCCCCGGATGGGCGGCCCGTTCGTTCCGGAACTGAACGAAGCGCTCTGCAGCGGTTGCGGCGCGTGCCTCAGCATATGCCCGGTCAGCGCCATCGGCCTCCAGGCCCGCGAAGCGGAGGCCGCCGATGTCTGAGCAGCCGCAGCGCTATCATATTTCCAGCGCGGTGATCGCGACGGTGCCGGCGCGAACCGAAGACGTCCTGGCTGCAATCGCCGGGATGGAGAATGTCGAAGTCCATGGCCACGGCGGCGGCAAGATCGTCGTGGTGATCGAGGGAACGAATACGGGCATGCTCGGCGAATGCCTGACGCGCATTTCGCTGCTTGATGGGGTGATCACGGCGAGCATGGTTTTCGAGCACGTCGAGACAGAGGAGATGCGAAGCGATGACCGGAACACTGACGCGGCGTGACATCTTGAAGGCCCACGCCGCCGGCATCGCCGCGGCGACCGCCGGTATAGCACTACCTGCCGCCGCCCAGCCGGTACCAGGCGGCGTCGAGGCGCTCGAGATCAAATGGTCCAAGGCACCCTGCCGCTTCTGCGGCACCGGCTGCGGCGTGATGGTCGGCGTGAAGGATGGCAAGGTAGTCGCCACCCATGGCGACATGCAGGCCGAGGTCAATCGCGGCCTGAACTGCATCAAGGGCTATTTCCTTTCCAAGATCATGTACGGCGAGGACCGACTGAAGACGCCGCTCTTGCGCAAGCGTAACGGCGCCTATGCCAAGGACGGCGAGTTCGAACCGATCACCTGGGACGAGGCGTTCGACGTGATGGCCGAGCAATGCAAGAAGGTGCTGAAGGAGAAGGGACCGACGGCCGTCGGCATGTTCGGCTCCGGCCAGTGGACGATCTTCGAGGGCTATGCCGCGACGAAACTGATGCGCGCCGGCCTGCGCTCCAACAATCTCGATCCGAACGCTCGCCACTGCATGGCCTCGGCGGCCTACGCCTTCATGCGCACCTTCGGCATGGATGAGCCGATGGGCGTCTATGACGATTTCGAGCATGCTGACGCCTTCGTGCTCTGGGGCTCGAATATGGCGGAGATGCATCCGATCCTGTGGACCCGCGTCGCCGACCGTCGTCTCGGTCACCCCCATGTCAGGGTTGCGGTTCTATCCACTTTCACCCACCGCAGCATGGATCTCGCGGACATACCGATGATCTTCAAGCCGGGGTCGGACCTGGCAATCCTCAACTACATCGCGAACCACATCATCCAGACCGGGCGGGTCAACCAGGACTTCGTGGATCGGCATACGCGGTTCGCCCGCGGCGTTACCGACATCGGTTACGGGTTGAGGCCGGATAATCCGCTGGAATTGAAGGCTGCCAATGCGACCGATCCGGCGAAGATGGAGCCAATTGACTTTGCGGCCTTCAAGAAATTCGTGTCCGAGTACACGCTGGAAAAGGCAGCTGAGCTGAGCGGCGTTGATGCAGGCTTCCTGGAGCAGTTGGCGGAACTCTACGCCGATCCGGAACGCAAGGTCATGTCGCTCTGGACGATGGGCTTCAACCAGCATGTGCGCGGCGTCTGGGCGAACCAGATGGTCTACAACATCCACCTGCTGACGGGTAAGATATCGGAACCCGGCAACAGTCCCTTCTCACTGACCGGGCAGCCGTCGGCCTGCGGTACCGCGCGCGAGGTCGGCACCTTCGCCCATCGACTCCCGGCCGACATGACCGTTACCAATCCCGAGCACCGCAAGCGTGCGGAGGAAATCTGGCGCATCCCGCATGGCATCATCCCGGAAAAGCCTGGCTACCACGCCGTTCAGCAGGACCGCATGCTGAAGGATGGAAAGCTCAATTTCTACTGGGTGCAGGTCAACAACAATATCCAGGCAGCACCCAACACGAGCAACGAGACCTGGCAGGGATACCGAAACCCGGACAACTTCATCGTCGTCTCCGATGCCTATCCGACGATCACGGCGATGAGCGCCGACCTGATCCTGCCTGCTGCGATGTGGGTCGAGAAAGAGGGCGGCTACGGCAATGCCGAGCGCCGCACCCAGCTCTGGCGCCAGCTTGTCCAAGCCCCCGGAGAGGGACGGTCGGACCTCTGGCAGATCGCGGAATTCTCCAAGCGCTTCAAGACCGACGAGGTCTGGCCCGCCGATATCCTCGACGCCAATCCGGAATATCGCGACAAGAGCCTGTTTGACGTGATCTTCCGCAATGGCGAGGTCGACCGCTTTCCCCTCAGCGAACTCAATGCCGACTACGACAATCAGGAAGCGAAGGCCTTTGGCTTCTACATTCAGAAGGGCCTGTTTGAGGAATATGCCACCTTCGGGCGTGGACACGGCCACGATCTCGCACCCTTCAACATGTACCACGAGGTGCGCGGGCTGCGTTGGCCGGTGGTCAACGGCCAGGAGACGCTCTGGCGCTATCGCGAGGGCTTTGATCCTTTCGTGAAACCTGGCGAAGGCGTGAACTTCTATGGCCAGCCGGACGGCAAGGCGGTAATCCTGGCCGTTCCCTACGAGCCGCCGGCGGAGGCCCCGGATGAGGAGTTTGACGTCTGGCTGGTGACTGGCCGCGTGCTGGAACACTGGCACTCGGGTTCAATGACTTTGCGCGTTCCCGAGCTCTTCAAGGCATTCCCGGGTGCACGGGTATTCATGAACGCGGAGGACGCCCGCAAGCGCGGCATCAACCAGGGTGCGGAAGTGCGGATCGTGTCACGTCGCGGCGAGATCCGGTCGCGTGTCGAGACGCGCGGGCGAAACCGCATGCCGCCCGGCGTCATCTTCGTTCCCTGGTTCGATGCAAGCCAACTGATCAACAAGGTTACTCTCGACGCCACCGATCCCATCTCAAAACAGACGGATTTCAAAAAATGCGCGGTCAAGATTCTCCCCGTCGCCGTTTGAGGCGGCCTGATTGGATGCTGGTCGCGACGGGTATTCTGCTTTTCGTCGCGACGGCCACGATTGCACAGGTATTGCCGGAGGCGGCACCGCAACTGGTCGGGCGAGCGCCGTCGATGGCGACCGGCCCGGCAGCGCCGCTGCCGAAGTGGATCGTGGACGACCGCCGCAGGATGCGCGCCTATCCCGACCAGCCACCAGTGATCCCTCATTCGATCGAGGGATACGAGCTCTCGGTGAACGCGAACCGATGCCTTTCCTGCCACAAGCGCGAGTTCACCCAGGACTCCGGTGCGCCGATGATCAGCGTGACACACTACATGACCCGTGACGGCCAGATGCTCGCCGACGTTTCGCCCCGGCGCTACTTCTGTACCGCCTGCCACGTGCCGCAGGCGGATGTACGCCCGCTGGTGAACAACCTGTTCAGGGATATGAGCGAAATGGGCGTCAAGCCTGCGGGAAGCGAGTGACGCCGATGATCTCATGGATCAAGAAAGCGATTGTCTGGGCCTGGTCGATCCTGACGACGCCTGCGGCCACGATTGGGCTCGGCGTCCTGACGCTCGGTGGTTTTATTGGCGGGGTGATGTTCTGGGGCGCGTTCAATACGGCGCTGGAACTCACCAATACCGAAAAGTTCTGTACCTCCTGTCATGAGATGCATGACAATGTTTACCAGGAACTGTCTCGCACGATTCACTTCTCGAACCGCTCAGGCGTCAGGGCCACCTGTCCGGACTGTCACGTGCCGCATCAATGGACCGACAAGATCGCTCGCAAGATGCAGGCATCCAAGGAGGTGTGGGGCAAGATATTCGGCACGATCAATACGCGGCCCAAATTCCTGGAGAAGCGGTTGGAGTTGGCACAGCACGAATGGGCGCGTATGAAGGCCAATGACAGCCTGGAATGCCGCAACTGCCACACCGCGGTGGCAATGGATCTGCAGAAGCAGACGCAGCGGGCTGCCGAGATTCACACCCGATATCTGCTATCCGGACAGGCAACCTGTATCGACTGCCACAAAGGGATCGCCCATGAGCTTCCAAACATGGAAGGCGTCGACCCCGGCTGGAAGATGCCGAAAGAGCTGGAAGGCAATGCGATGACGAGATCGACGCCGATCGAGGATCTGCAGGATGCCATAGCCAGAGCGCATGGATCCGCCTCCTCGCAGATGGTTGATTGATCTGCCGCGGAAACCGCACGCGAAGTGGCCATTCATTGGAAGGACGGCAAGTGGATGAGACCGCCTTCCGCCGAGTGACTGACAGCCGAACACGATCGCGGTGAGGACCTCGCCCTCCCCCGTCAGAGGAAATGTTTTATCGGTCGTTCTTCTTCACGTGGCGTGTAACCACACGGGCGCGATCGAACGAGATGCAGTCGCCATTCAAGCACCGTTCGAAGCCCCGGCATTTTGACGACACTGCGACGGATCGGTTCATTCGGTGGACAGATAGGGCGGCGGCTGGTTTGCGTAGTACCGCGCTGCCTCTTCAATCTCTTCGGGCGTCATCGCGCGCGCAACGTTGCGCATCTGACTGCTGATGTCGTTCTGCCGCGAGCCAGATACGAAGGCCTGGAGCTGGGTCTTGAGGTAAAGTTCGGACTGGCCCTCGAGCCACGGACTGCCCAGCTTGTTTTCAATAGTGCCATGACACGAACCACAGGGCGCGATTCCTCTCGTTGGCGCGCCGCTGATCACGATCCGCGGGGCCGGATTGGCCCCGGCGGGATGAAAGCCCGGCAGTCGCGGCAAGAAGGCGTAGTATGCAGCAAGATCCTGCATGTCCCGCTCGGTCAGTTTTGCCGTGAACGGGCTCATGACAGCATTGACACGAACGCCGTCCTTGAAGTCGCGAAGCTGTTTATAGACCACGCTGGCATACTGGCCGGCCAGATTAGGGGAGTCTGCGCGGCTTACGCCTGTGGGGCCGTGACAGATGGCGCACTGCTGCGCAAGCGTGGCCCCTCTCCCTATCGCCTCCTCGTTGCGAGTTCGCGAAACTGCGGTTGCAATCTTCACAAGAGAAGTCTTGTAACCTGGCTGCACGGGTTCAAAAGCTTCTCCGCGCTGCGGCAGCCCGGCGGCCCGGCAGATGGTATCCCATAAGCCCACCACCTGCTCCCTTGCGTCAAGGCGCGGAAGCAGCACAAAGCCCAATAGCGCGGCGACAACGAAGATTGCGGCTGTGACGAAGACGCTGGTCAGCGTCCACCGGTTCCGAAAGCTGGTCAGCCTGTCGCCGTTCATCACCTTTCTCCCACATATACCGCTGGCACGGAGGTGTCATTGCGTATGGCAAGTTGAAGGATCGGATATCCATAGTTCGTGATCGTCAGTGCTACCATCAGGCCAACCCAAAGACCGTAGCTGTTCAGGGCCGCAGGAACTCTGGTGGTAGGATGGACGGCCAGCGCGAACCGATACTCCTCCGGCTGGCTCGGCGAAGCGAGATGCGAGCGGATAAGAACGACCAGGAAAAGAATACCCGAGGCAACGAGAATGAACCCGCCAATTGCCGAGAGCACGACCGAAACCGCCTCGTTCGCAAGCGCCGGATCGGTATAGTCGAAGAAGGACATCCGGCGCGGCATGCCGAGGATCCCGACATAGTGCCAGGGAAAAGTCGTCACGATCATTCCGATGAACCAAAGCCAGAGCTGGAGCCTGACCAGACCAAGGCTGACGAGAGGACGTCCCGTCAGATGGGGCCACAGGTCATAAGCGATGGCGAAATACATTATGACGATCGCGCCGCCGAAAATGAGATGAAAGTGTCCGGTGATCCACTGTGTGTTGTGGATCGACGCGTCGAGCTGGTAGCTCATGTTTATGAGCCCCCCGGCCCCGCCGAAGCCGAGCATGATGAAGGAGAACGTCACCGCCAGCATCATGGGGTTGCGCCACGGGAGCGCGGTCAGCCAGCCGAAGGCGCCCCTGCCCCCTCGCGCACGCGCCGCGATTTCCACAGACGCCAGTATGGTGAAGACCGTCAGCAGCGTTGGAAGTGCGACCAGGGCGGTGAAAGTGGAATGGATGAACTTGAAACCTGCACCGACCTGAGGGTCGGCGAAGGCGTGGTGGATGCCGATCGGCATGGCAACCACGAGAAAAAGGATGAACGAGATACGCGCCATGGTGTCGCTGAAGACGCGCCCGCCGATCGCCCGCGGAACGATCGTGTAGTAGGCGATATAGGTCGGCATGAGCCAGAAATAGACGATTGCGTGCAATGTCCACGAGAAGAACACGCGCGCAAGACCGGCGTCGATCGTCGATTTGAACCCGAGTGCAACCGGGATGATTTGCAGGAGTAGCTCCAGGGCGGCGCCGACGGCGGTCCATGCCCATAGATACGAGCCGGCGACGTTCGCAAACATGGCGAGTGGCACTGGAGCGCCCGGATTGGCCCTTTTCCAAACCCTTAGATTGATGGACATGAGAGCCACCCAGATCCAGGAGCCGACAACGACCATCACAACGCCGATATAGTAGAGCGCGCTTCCGATCAAAGGCGGGTAGAAGGTATAAAGCACTGACGCCCGACCAAGGGACACGGGGATCATCGCGATGACAGCGCCGACCGCAATCAGCCAAAAACCGGTCCAGGCCCAGCGGACTCCAACGAGGGCCTGTTTCAGGGAAGCCTCGCTGATCGCATAGCCGAAGGCCATTGCGACAAGCGTTGGGAACACATAACCCATCACCGTGCCATGAGCGGTCAGGGAACGGTAATACCATTCAGGATTGCTGATCCAGGGAGAGAGCGGACTGCGGACGTACATCTGCCAGGCACCGAGCGGCAGAGCAAGGCCAAAGGTCGCGAAGGCGAGCCAGAAGTGCGCCAGAATTAGCCTGCGATTATGGAGCACAGGAAAGCCTCCTCTTGTCGGCAATTTCCGAAAGGAACTGCTGCTTGTCGACGGCCTTCACTTTCGCCCACATGCCTTCGTGGCCAACACTGCAGAACTCCTGGCATGGCATGAGGTGTTCACCGGGTTGGTCAAAGCTGGCCTTCTGAACCGATACGTAACCAGGAACGAGCATCGTGTTGATGTTGGTGCCCTGGATGAGGAAGCCATGCACGACGTCGGCGCTGGTGGCCCTGAAGGTAACCGGGGTCTGAGTTGGAACGACGATGCAGGGCGGGGAGAACGAATACTGCTGGCCGATCGCCCTTACCGTCACGGAGCCATCCTGCTCCACCGCGCTGCCCAGATTGGATTCAATGAACTCGCCCTGGAGATGGATCGTGGTCGGGTCGATGGTTTCGACCGCTGTCTGCGGCATGGTCGCCTGATGTATCCCGGCGAACGCCGCCATCCCCGCCAAAAACACAATAATCAAGATCGCAACGGTCGCCCACCGCCGTTCGACGCGCTCAGCGACCGCCGCCGCTTCGTTGTGAACATCGCTCATCAGACGCTCCGGGGCACGAACACAAGCAGATAAAACAAGACCCACATTGCAACGACGGCGGCGGTCGCAATCCCGGCCACAACAACTGCTCCTCGTGGCCCTTCAGCGACAATGCGTTCGACCATCGGGTCGTCGGGGATATGGGCAGGCTCGTCAGGATTGATCATGTCGTCCTCATTGCAGTGGAGCAGATCGAAGCTTGTTCGCCTCGGCGGCGCTGACCGGGGTGCCACGGTTGCCCCATGCCGTCCTGATATATGATGCTACCGCGGCGACCTCGTCGTCGGAAAGCGTGACGGCAAATGGCGGCATGCCATGCGGCATGGGGTTCTTGGCGGTAGCCGGTGGATATCCGCCGTTAAGCACCATGCGAATACCATTTACGGCCGATTCCATCTGGATCGACTGGTTTCCGGCTAGCGGCGGGTAATGAGGAGGCTTTCCTTCGCCCTCAGCCCCATGACAGCTCGCGCAGTGCTTGTCATAGACGGTCTTCCCGAGACTGATGAGGAGGCTTGCCTCTTCGGTCCTGACGGAAGGTTTTGGCGGGGAAGGTTCATCCTGCGCGATGCTTTTCAGATAGACGGCCATCGCGCGCGTATCCTCGTCGGTCATGTACTGAAGACTGTTGTACACGACCTCGGCCATCGGCCCGTAGACCGCTCCGCGCGTGGATATTCCCTTCTGCAAGAGATCCGAGATCTCCTCGATCGACCAGTCGCCCAAGCCTGCTTCCTTGTTCGATGTCAGTGATGGAGCATACCAGTCCTGCATCGGAATCAAGCCGCCCTGAAATGCTTCGGACTCGCGACTCCCGCCGAGTGCGTTGATGGGCGTGTGGCACATGCCACAGTGGCCAAGCCCCTCCACGAGATAGGCTCCCCGGTTCCACTCGTCGGACTGCTTTGGATCCGGCTTGAACTCGCCCTCATTGAAGAAGAGGGTTCGCCAGCCAAGGATCAGAGACCTGTTGTTATATGGGAATTGCAGGTCATGCGGCCGGTTCGTCTGGCGCACGGGCGCAATCGTCTTCAAATAGGCGAAGATCGCATCGCTGTCGTCGCGCGTGACCTTTGTGTAGGAACCGAAAGGCATCGCCGGATAGAGGAGACCGCCATCCGGGAACCTTCCGCTGTGCATGGTCCTGTAGAAATCGTCCGCCGACCATTTCCCGATGCCCGTTTCGGCGTCGGGCGTGATGTTCGAAGTATACAACGTGCCGAAAGGCGTGGGCATCGAACGACCCCCAGCAAATAATTTGCCCTCGGGCGCCGTATGGCATGCGACGCAGTCCCCGGCTCGCGCCAGATACTCTCCCTTTTTGACGACATCGCCCGCTTGCGGCGACTGTGCAGCAGCCGGCACCAGCGTTGCGGCTATCGCCAACATCGATGACACGACAAGAGCGGTTGATATTCGAAAACGCGCGCTCATGGCGTCCTCCCCTTCTCGGGCTGGCTGCCGCACGCAAAGGGCAACGAATAAGAGCCGGCGGCAGATGGCGCAGGATCGGCGGGCTGAGCCTGATTGGCGAGATAAGCTGCGACGGCTCGAACATCGTCTTCCGTCAAACGTCCAGCGACGAGCTGCATGCAGTCGGGCGCAGTGGCCGTGCGTGTTCCATAGCGCCATCCTCCGAGCTGAGCGCTAATGTAACTGGCGCGCAAGCCGAGGAGGCCGGGAATGCCAGGCTCCTGGCCAGTCAGGGAGCCGCCATGACAGCTCACGCAGGCCGGAATGGAGCGGTCCAGGTCGCCCTGCGTCACAAGCGTGTGCCCGTGATCAAGCACTGCTGCGCTGGCATCCGTTGGCGGCTTCTCGGGAAGCGCCGGCCGCTGATCGGCGAAATATGCCGCAAACTGCCGCAGATAGTCGTCCGTCAGGAACGCGAGGAGATAGTTCATCGGCGGATATTTCCGCCTGCCCGATTTGAACGCTTCCAGCTGGTTGTAGAGATATCCGGCGGGCTTGCCCGCAAGCCGTGGGAAATACGGATCGTTCGTGCCCTTTCCCTGCTCCCCGTGACAGGGTGTGCAGGCCTGGACACGGTCAGCCATGTCCGGAGGATAGGCCTCCTCAGCAGACGCCACCGCGCCCAGGAGGCTTAGACAGCTTGCAAGGAAAACCCCTCGTACGAACACCAGCGTCACCCCACAGCATCGCACTTAGCTAAAAATCGTGATGCGATAGGATATCGCGCGAAGGCGCCTGTCAAGTGTGCCGAGGTATAGCTTTTCAGTGGGCGGTCGGTCGGCTAACCAAAGAACTTGGTCAAAGTACTTTTGTCGCTCGAGGGCAGAGTTTCTTTAGCTGACTTTGCCAACGAAGCCGCGCTTTCGATAAGTAACCTAGTACGGCCGCATCTTACCTGCGCCGCGCGGACCCGCGAGCGTCACCAGCCCCGCGTCGGTCACCAAACGGCAGGCTTTTTCCAAGGACGAGATACTGAACCGGATCCCGCTGCCGACGACCGCCGCGTTTGTCGGATGCCAGTATTATTGGATCTATCATCATCAGCCGGTTGGGTTGCTTGGCTATAACCTCATGCTGGAGGGCGATCCCGGAACCACCGAGGTATACGATGACCTCGAACGCCTAGACACGTCATCCGAGACCAAACAAATGCCGGATCCTCGCCGATACCGACGACGCATGTTGCAGAGGAGAAAGATGGTTCGCCATGTGCAGGCGCTCCTCCGCTTTCGACCGAGCGGACAATAGCATCGCCAGTTCTTCCGCAATGGCGGGGCGTTCTCGCATGATCACGCCGAGCCGCTCCTTGGGAATCTCGTATACTACGGCGGCTGTGATCGCCTTGATATCACCCGGCTCCAGTGCTCCCATCAGCACCCCGCGCTCACCGAAGACGTCACCCGGAGCAAGGCGTTCTAGCTCGATGGTTTGGCCATCCTCAATCTCCTCGACTGTCATCACACCGCTTCGAAGGATCATCAGCGACGTCAGCGAGGTGTCCCGATGGGCGGCAATATCGCCTTCCTTGAACGACAGCCTGTTCATAGCGGATGCCAACTCTTCTCGTTCCTCGCTTGTCAGAGAGGAAAACAGAGAAATCGCATCCAGAAGACGCCGCCTTGACGTTTGACGTGGGACACTCATCTCGGGTGCCTCCTGGGTGAGGACTACCCTGGTAGCTCCTCCGTCGGAGGCAAGCTGAAGGCCTGACGCCTCGGTGTGACGAAAGACGAGATCGTATAATTCGTTTCGAGCACGAGGCAGTTGACCGCGTTCCGACACCCGAAATGACAGTTCGATCTCCAGATAATTCGCATCCATCGCCGTAAAATTCGCGGTGGGAGGGGGCGTTTTCATGATCGCATTACTGCTCAACAGTACACGTTCCATGGTCTGGAGGATTACTGATGGCGGCTTGGTCGGGGCCAGCTTGAATTTCAAGGTTGAGCCGTGTGTGTTGTCCGGACTACTGATGTTGACTATCCGGCTCTTGGCGAGGACGCTATTGGGCACAATGATGAGGTCGTTGGTGCCGCTAAGGAGTTCGGTGGACCGCCAGTTGGTTTCCACGACGCTTCCTTGCGTGTCGTCTTCCAATCTGATCCAGTCACCTACGGACAGGGGCTTTCCGAGATTCAGCGCAATGCCGGAAAAAACATCGTTGAGGGTACTTTGCAAAGCCAGACCCAAAACGATAGCGAACACACCGGAGGTGGCGATGAGGGTGCCCACTGGTAAACTGAAGACGTATGCGATGATGCTCAACGCGGCGCCAAGATAGACAATCCCAACTACCAGGTCCTGCAGAAGTCGCCCTTCCCTCGGTTTCCGTTCGAGTGTCAAAAACGTGCGGACCAAACTGGCAAGGAGCATCGCTCCTCCGATCCACCAGATCGCCTTGAGGATCCCGGAACCGATCCGATCAGCCACCGTTTCCGCAGTTATATCAGGCGCATACGGCGGAATTCTATGGTAAAGGAGCAAAGCCGTTAGGGCGACGAAAAATACGATGTTGGCCGCGAGCCGTCCAATTACGCGATCGCCCGTCAATGGCGTCGCGAGCATTCTCAGAAGAACGAGGATGGCAAACTGGACAACAGGCTCTTTCAGCAGACTGGCGAACTGATCAGAATACGATAGCATCAACCGTGACCTTGTCTAAAATCTCAGCCCGTCGCGAACTTCTCGACCTTTCTGATTTCAAAAGCACTATTCCCTCGCGCACGCAACTGCGTCGCAAGTTTGCGGCTCCGGCGACGTCATCCCGTGCATTTGTCGCCAAGAGACTGGGCGGCTCATTGTCGATACCGGATCGGTCCCACAATCCTGCCCACAAGGCCGCTGCGGGCGCTGGAGCGCGAAACGCGGTGTCGGCGGTTCACAGGCCATCCGCAGGCAAACCCGCGTTAGCGGGGGCTGCAGTCGCCGGAAGGATCCTCGCCCCGAGAAACCGGTAGACACGCAAGATTTAGGTTCTAGTGACGCAAGGCGCGAAGGAGGACTAGCGTCCCTTTGCCGTGTTGAATCACGTCGGGATACTTGGCCGCGCAACCAGCAACGAGCGCTGTGGTCGACAGAAGCACGTTCAGCATCTAGCGCCCATCGTCAACAATGACCTGCCTCCCCATTGTTGGGAAGGTTCCGTCTGTTTCGAAACGCGCAGTAATTACCGATGCATCTGCGGCAAGCGGCGAACAGCGCGGTCAAAGCGGCCCGACCCGCCGTCTCAGTACGAAAAGGCGGCAGTGCAGCTTGACGAATGCCATAGACCAATGACGCATATATTCAGTTCCTGTTTTGCAGGCGTCCTACGCTCAATGCAATGACAGACTAGGACAAGCAATTGGCAGTTGGAAACAAGCTGCCGCAGCTTCGTAATACTACATCATCGCAAGCTAACCGACCGAAAGGTGTCGGCGCAATGTAGTAACGGAGCGATAACGAGTGTTTGGAAATCTTAAAATTGGCGCCCTTAGCGCGGCGAATGCAACAGCCTTGGCGCTTGTTCTTGGAGTATCCTTCCTCGGCGCCAGTCCATCTTATGCTGAATCGAAGAAAGTACTTTTGGCGAGCACTAGCGGGATGAGTGTCGCAAGCACACAGTCGGTCTTCAATTGCGAGAGAGCCTCACCTGGCAAGGTCGAGGCAATCCTCTGCCAGCCGACAGCGACTATAAGCACGGAACAGACCGATCCAAGCACAAGCGGAACGCAGCGCGTAGGCCGTGGAAAGAAAAATGGGGCCATCTTGGGCACGAACTCGGGCGGCGGTTCGGATCGCAGCGCCTCACCGGTTGGCGCTAACTCGGTCATCAGCGAGGGCGCAAAGTCGATCTCAACGACGGCGTCTGACCATATCACCACCCCTGAGGGCCGCGGCACTGAAACCGCTGCTTCCACGCCTCCGGCTGACGTTCCGGCCACCTCCACGCCTCCGGTCGACGTTCCGGCCACCTCCACGCCTCCGGCCGACGTTCCGGCCGCTTCCACGCCTCCGGTCGACGTTCCGGCCACTTCCACGCCTCCGGCTGAAGATCCGACCGCTTCCACGCCGCCGGCTGACGATCCTCCAGCCGCCGATAACCACAAGGACAAAGATGGCGACAAAGGCGACCACGCCGACCACGGCCACCAGAATGGCAACGGCTCCGGCGACCACGGCAACCGTGGCCACCAGGATGGCAACGGCTCCAGCGACCATGGCAACCGTGGCCACCAAGATGGCAACGG
>NZ_JDWI01000053.1:0-18984 GCF_012932765.1 Rhizobium sp. 57MFTsu3.2 | reverse complement strand
GGCAATACCGGCGAGATCATCCGCGGCCTGGAGACCGGCCAGCTCAATCTAGGCTTCATCCGCCCGGTGGAAAACATCGGCTCCTTGCGCTTCGTCTCGCTTGCGCATGAGCGCTACTATCTGGCGGTTGGCCATGCCAATCCGCTGGCAGCCAAGGAGGAGATCAGCATCGATGATCTGCGCACTCAGAAGATCATCGCCTTCAACCGGCAGAACCTGTCGTTCACCGAGCGCTACTTCAATGAGAAGTTCGCCGAATACGACCTCACCGCCAACATTGCCTTCAGCTGCGATGACACCTATGCGCTGGTGTCGCTGGTCTCTGCCGGGCTTGGCATCGGCTTTGCCCCGGAGTGGACGCTTGATCTTCCCAATCGCGGCTTCGAGCTGAAGAAGGTAAGCGGGATCGACTTTAGGATCGGGCTTGGCATTGCCTGGAACAGAGAAGACCCAACCGCTGGCCGCGATGATATTGTCGACATCGCTCGGTCGCTGGCAAGGCGGGGCTGACAACATAGCCTAATTTAGCCTAATGCCAGGGACGGTCGGTGCAGGGCACACTGGTTAGCGCTGGCCGAGGCCAATGGCACTTAGCGACGTGATACCGCCGGGCTGAATACCAGGAGGCTGAGGATCTCGAACAGAACCTGAGCGCCACCGTGTGCCGTATTCGTCGTGCTGTCGGTTTTGCTGTCGGCAAGCTAAATCCACACACCCGCTGTCTCGTCATGCCAGCCTGATGATTGGGCATTATGAAAAGTTGGGCTTGCGCGAGAGGCGGCGGGATCACAGATTGAGGCGTCATCATAAGCAAAGGGCGGGAACGATGAGCGGCAATTTCTTTCAACCGGTCGATGCTGCCGAAGTTCCGCGCTTTGCCGGACATTCAACCTTCATGCGTCTGCCCGCCGTGCAGACCGCGATCGGGCTTGATATCGCCCTTGTCGGCATTCCCTGGGACGGCGGGACCACGAACAGGGCAGGCGCACGGCACGGGCCGCGGGAGGTTCGCAATCAGTCAAGCCTCATGCGGCGTGTACACCATGTCTCGGGCACCGCGCCTTTCAGCATCGCCAACGTCGCAGATGTCGGCGATCTTTCCGTGAACCCGA
Organism: Rhizobium sp. 57MFTsu3.2; assembly: GCF_012932765.1. Lineage (NCBI taxonomy): Bacteria > Pseudomonadati > Pseudomonadota > Alphaproteobacteria > Hyphomicrobiales > Rhizobiaceae > Rhizobium > Rhizobium sp. 57MFTsu3.2. The sequence goes on along the minus strand of NZ_JDWI01000053.1, from coordinate 17,872 downwards.
TCGATCTTGCCGACGGCCTCGATCGCATCAGAAAGGGAATGGATACGATTGTCGCCGCCGGTGCCATTCCGCTATCGGTCGGGGGAGACCATTTGACAACGCTGCCCGTGCTACGTGCCGTGGCAAAAAACAGACCGGTCGGCCTGATTCATTTTGATGCGCACTCTGATACCAACGATCGCTATTTCGGTGACAACCCTTATACGCATGGAACGCCGTTCCGTCGCGCGATCGAGGAGGGGCTGCTCGACCCGAAACGGATCGTTCAGATCGGAATTCGAGGGTCGATCTATGACCCGGGCGAGCACGACTGGGCGAAAGAGCAGGGCATCCGGATTATCTACATGGAGGAGTTTGTCACCCGCGGCGCAGACGACGTGATGCGCGAGGCGCGAGAAATCGCCGGTGGCCTGCCGACCTACGTTACCTTTGATATCGACTGCATCGATCCATCCATGGCGCCGGGAACCGGAACACCGGAGGCTGGCGGCTTCACGACCCGTGAGGCGCAGCAAATGATCCGTCTGCTTGCCGGAGTTGAGATCGTGGGCGCCGACGTTGTCGAAGTCGCGCCGCCATTTGACCTCGCCGGCATGACGGCACTTGCCGGCGCCACCATGATGTTCGAACTTCTCTGCGTCATTGCCAAACAGGTTGGTGTTCGGCGCGATGCTGCCGGCGTCCCCGATCACCGGCCATTCGCTCGCTAGGGGCGGATGCCGGCCTCGCCCGATAGCCGTCGGTAGCCGCCACGCCAGTAGAGCAACGGCTCGACATCGTCACGCGTTTCGATCGCGCAAACGTGACCGATAAGGATCGCGTGCGAATGGTGGTTGAGTACCGTTTCAAGTTCGCAGTCGATAACCGTCAGCGCATCTTTCAGCGCGGGCGTGCCGGTCGAAAGACTATACCATTGCGCGTTCTGATAGCGCTCGACCCCTCGCCGCCCATCGAAGCCGGCGAAGGACTGCGCGATATGCTGCTGGTCGACGGTAAGCACGTTGACGCAGAAGCGGCGATACCGTTCAACCACAGGCCAGGAAGACGACCCGCGATTGAGGCTGACGATTACCGAAGGCTGCTCCGCAGAAAGGGAAGAAACCGATGTCGCGGTAAAACCTGTCCTCTCGTCGCGTTCGCCTACGGTGATGACGCTCACCGCGCCGGCCAGGTGGCGCATAGACAGCTTGAACGCAGATTGATCGACGACAGGTCGGGTTGTCATCTCTGGCATCCGCTCTCTCCTTGGTTAGCCTGTGGCTTGCGCCTTTACGAAACGATTGGCCGGCATCGAAAGGCCGAGGTTGTCCCGTAGCGTCTTGCCCTCATATTCTTCCCGGAAAAGTCCGCGCCGGCGCAATTCCGGCAGAACGAGTTTCACAAAATCGTCGAGGCTGGATGGCAGCGTCGGGAACATCAGGATGAAACCATCTGCCGCACGGGTCTCGAACCACTCCTCCATGAAGTCGGCAATCTGTGTCGGCGTGCCGGTGATGCCATTGCCTGTGTGCTTCTCGGCGTAGTGGCGGACCAATTCACCGACGGTACGACCGCTCTTCACGAAATCGGTGAGTTCCTCAAACAGCGCCCGCGACCCCTTGGGTTCCGTCGGCAATCGATCCATCGGAAACGGCTTATCCAACGGGACGCCGCTCAGATCCGCTTCGAGGAACTCGGAAAGCATCAAGCGACCGACGTCCGGGTGCATCTTGTCGATAAGGTACTTGACCTTCGCCTGCGCCTCGGCTTCCGTTTCTCCCACGTTCAGCACGACGCCGGGCATGATCTTGAGGTCGTCAGGGTTACGTCCGTAGGCCGGCATACGTCCCTTGACGTTTTCGTAGAATGCGCGGTTTCGCTCGATGTTCGAGGCGAGGCTGAAAACGATCTCGGCCGTGCGTGCTGCCATGTCCATGCCGGGCTCCGAGCCGCCGGCCTGCGCGATGACCGGCCGGCCCTGCGGCGAGCGCGCAATGTTCAGCGGCCCACGCACCTGGAAGTGCTTGCCCTTGTGATTGAGCGTATGGTGCTTGGTCTTGTCATAGTAGACACCGCTCTCGCGATCGAGCAGCAACGCGCCGTCCTCGAAGCTGTCCCAGAGACCAAAGACGACATCCACAAACTCGTTGCCTCGCTCATAGCGTAGCGCGTGCGGATCCAGCCCCTCACGATTGAAATTGTAGCCCGTCTCGTCGTGGTCCGAAGTAACGACGTTCCAGCATACCCGCCCGTGGCTCAGATGGTCGATTGAGGCAAATAGCCGAGCGACGTTGTAGGGCTCGTAGTAGCTGGTCGATACAGTGGCGACGAGACCGAGCTTCTCCGTCGTCACCGCAAGCGCGGCGAGCAACGACAATGGCTCGAAACGGTTCATCTTGGTCGGGATGCGGGCGAGAGCATCCGGGTCGCCGACGGCGGCGGCCGGAGAATCGGCCATGAACATGAAATCGAGTTTCGCCGCTTCTGATTGCTTGGCAACATCGAGCAGGTGGCTAAAATCGTTGGCGCCATGGACGTCGCTTGCCGGATGCAGCCATGAGGCCGGGTGAAAGCCGAACGTATAGACGAATGTACCCAGTTTCATCTTGTCGGTACGCGCCATGCCATTCTCCAGTGGGATTGGTTCTTTGATTGCCCAAGGTAACGCCACGCGACTTTCTTCATCAATAACGCAACGCTGACTTCCGTTTTAGTTTTTCTAAAGAGTCGCAGGTGCGGAGATTTGCGCCTGCCGCCGCCGTGGTGATACCGCCGCGCGTTTTATTTGACTCAATTTCGCATGTAACTGACCCTTTTCGCATCGTAGGGATGAGCACGCAATCGATTGCTGCGGAGAGGAGCCAGTCTCACGGTTCGTCGCTGTCGGAAGAGAGGCTCGGGGGCGTTGCCTCTGGAGACTCCCGAGCCTCCCTTCCTCTGGCGTTCGAGCTTGCCGCAATAGCTGCTCGGTCCCCGCGGCCCGCCATCTCGGGTCAGGTCGCGACGATAGCCATGGTTTCATACTAGGCAAGCTCGACGTCATGGAAACGTATTCTTAGGCGATGGGTTAACGCCGGAACCTTGAGCGTCGCGGGTTCAGAAGGGGTCCTGCTCATAGCCCAGCCACTTACTCGATGTGGAATCGATTTGTGGGTCGGTTCCACATTTCTGAGTGATGACTGTTTGCGGCCCCAATCGACCGCTGGCTCTTGAAAAACCCAAGTTGTTAGGTTATTTTGGAGCATGGTCACCGTTCTCCGCGAAGCAGGAATGCGATTTGTCATTTACACGGATGACCACGAACCGGCGCACACACATGTCTATGGAGATGGGGAAGCCCGCATCAATATCCTCGATCTCACCGTGATATCAAACCGGGGAATGAAGAAGCGGGATTTGAGCGTAGCCCTTGCCATTGTTCAGGCGAACAAGCGCCTGTTCATCGAAAAGTGGGAGAGCATCCATGGGTGAAGTTGTCTTTGAAGATCGTCACTACCGAGAAGCTACCGTGAAGGGGGAGGCAGAACGCGCCCGCGCGCCCATCCCGGCATCAGCTCGCTTCGATGAGGCATCCGGCCGCATCGTCGTGGATTTCACCAACGGCGCTGCGTTCATGGTGCCTGCCCGATCGATACAGGGCCTGGAGAATGCAACCGTTGCGCAGTTGGCGGAGGTAGAGCTTCTCGGCGAGACCGGCCTGCATTGGGAAAGCCTGGACGTGGATTTTACTATCGCCGGGTTGATGAACGGCATATTTGGCAATGCGAAGTTCATGGACGCGCAGCGCCGAGGCGGTCAATCCCGTTCAACGGCCAAGGTAGAGGCAAGCCGTGCCAACGGTGCCAAGGGCGGACGCCCCCGGAAGAACGGCTAGGCGCTTGCAGATGGCTGGCGCCTAGCCCGGCCGTCACGAGCGTTCAACGACGTTGCCACCTGGACCGAAGACCCAGTCGCAAATCGTTCGCTGCCGCGATAGGCTCCGGCGTGGACAAAACGTCCGCCTGGGGCCCAACCCGGTCTTCTACTGTGGGCAAGGACACGCCCGCAATTTGCGCGTAGTTGTCATCGCAATTCACGGCCGAAGGCAGGCCCGATCCCCAATTCTTCGCGCTTGGCGACTATTCGAAATGCAGGTCCGCTGGGGCAAGTCGAAGCCGCTTTGGGTCTTCCGCAAAAATCTCCGGCATCGGCAATACCCCCGACAACCGACGTTGTAGCGACATTGCTAACGACGGTTCCACATTTAGGTAGGTGGCTGGTGTTCATAGCCCCAGCCCTAACTGAAATATGGAATCTAAAGTAAGGTATTACGCGATTCCGCTTGCGACTCCGGCGTTTCGGCGGTCTTCTTGCTGAAGATATTGTCATCAAGGATTTTACAAGTTCGACAGTCGCAAATGCGTTTTTGCTAGTTGAGCCATCAGGAAGCATGATGAGTGAAGGAGATGAAGTCGTAAGGGGTAATTCCGCATCAAGCGAGTTCGAGAGCTTGCACGAAATCGTTAGGAAAGCCCATCAAGTTTTGCCGAAGGAAAAATGGGACAGCCTCGTAGGTGGCGCGGAAACGGAAACAACGCTAAAGCGCAATCGCTTGGCCATCGATTCAGAAAGGCGCCCGCGAGAAGAGGCAATCAGAGACCTACCGCAGATTACTGCCAGGCTATCATTGATCTCGGGACTGCCGGTTGGAACTATCCGGCCGCGTGGCTGGGCAGACAACCGACGACAAGCCACTGGGGTTTAGTTCCATGGTAATTGTGAGATTGCTTTCACGACCTATCGCAAAGTTCTTCCCGCCGGTACTCGTTATAGCGCTGGCATATTTCTCGGCGGTTTTGGCTTCGGCAGCGACTTACATAATCTTTGTTGGAACTTTGAGACACGCCGGAAGCCTGAATGTCGAGACCTTTTGTTATGGACTTTTATTATACTCTGCTGGTTTTGCTGTGCTCTTCGCGATACCTGCAGCGTGCGCGGCTTTGGTGGCCTGGGAAAAAGGATATCGGAACGTCTTTTACTACGCGGCTACATGGGGAGCCGGAGGGCTTGTCTTAAGTGCCATCCCGCCAATGTTTCCCGACATACATCATGACGCTTTCTCGCATCTCAAGTGGCTAGTTTGGACCGTGACCGGTGCAGCGGGCGGAACCAGTTATTGGATCGTCGCGGGGCGTTTCACTCGGGTCGTCAAGGCGAAACGTCACGTAGGATATAAGCCACCCGACGATCATTATTCTAAACGATGATACCGGCGGATATCGGCCGACTGCGGTAGAAAATCCCGCTGCCGTCGGCTCCATTTTGTGTTCGCCCTTATTTTTGCAAGACGTTAAAAGTTTGGGCTGAAGTAGCGAAGGTTACGATTGAAGCGTCAAAGACGTATTCGCGGGCCGAAGGGGAATTCGGCCCGTGGCCCATAGATCTAGCTGGTCGCAGCCGCTTTCTCCAAGGCGTCCCGCAAAACCTGTTCCTTCGTTTCATCGAGAGAGGTTTTGAGCACGACGCCGCCAAAGGCGGAGATCTCCTTGAGGACCTTATCCGCCGTCATCTCCTGGATCAGCACGAACAACGCCCCACTGCCCGGCTGGAGATTCGCAGCGAGATCCTTCATGAAAGCATCGTTGATTCCGACATCAGTGAGAGCGCCACCTATGGCACCGGAAGCGGCACCTACTGCCACGCCCAATAGCGGATTAAGAAACAGAACACCGATTAGGAGGCCCCAGAAACTACCCGACGCGGCACCGGCAATCGTTGTGTTGACCAACTGGTTCAATTTGATCTTGCCGTCTTCGGCCCTGGTCGCGATGACAGCGTCTCCGACCTTTAGCAAGTACTCCTTCTGCAGTCCGAGCAACCGCTGGCGCACTTCCTCGGCCTTGGCTTCGCTGGGGTAAACAATTGCAATCAACGTAGACATGCCATGTCCTCCATCAACGGAATTGCAGAAGTCGTTAACATAGTAGTAATAAATGAAAAAATACAACTTACCCAGCAGTCGGCCGCGGAACCTTCTACTCGCAAATCTGCGACTCCATGGCGCGAAGGAAAAAAAGACCCGACCTGGGTACAAGCGGGGCGCGGAACACTTAGAGGTTCCTTCGCCGTTTGATCGCAATTTTATCGCCCAGCGCGCCGCCACCCGGCCGCTCTGGCATCTTGTTCATTGCAAAACCAACGTTCGCCGTACTCGTATCGAATGATGGTGTCAGCGTAATTTTCTTGGCCTCTTACGTGGTAGATCTTCTCGCCTGAATTAATCGATATGTTCCCCTTAATGTTACAGGCGGGGTCGTAGAGAGATCTGGGTAAAAGTGTATACCCGCCAGCGCCTAGAAACGACACAGCAGATGAAAGCACGACGATGACCGAAAACTTGCTCATGCCCTTACATACAAAGAAAGCTTGTAGTTTTCGTTGGTGCAACCTCTAAAATTCTATCTTCTAAGACCGCGAATTGGCCGCTGAATTTGAGGACGCCATCGGTGGGCAGTGCAGTTACAGAAGGAAACGGCGAAGAGGGGAACGCCATTCCACGCGAGCTAAACCAGCCACGTCAATATTTGTACCGTGCATGGTGGAGCGTCTACCGCTGGTTCGCTAGCGCCCCCCCCGCGAAACGTCAATGCTCCTTTACCCCCGAACTCTTCTATCCTGGCGAGGTGACCATGCCAGTCTCTCCCTAGTCATGGGGTGTGACACACAGGAAGTAGCGGGTCGAGTAATGTGCTGCCGCTTGGTGCTTACTGAGAATTGGCAGCTGTCGGAGCAAAGCGCTTTCGAAGAGACAGTTCTACTTCATCCGCCTCCCATCGATCAGGGAACTGGGCTTCCCAAACCAAGCGCTGCAAATCGCGAGGTACAAGGCCAGCGTAACCCAACTGTTCAAGACGAACCTGAAGCAGCGAGGCGTCCGTCTGAACCACCAAACGCGCGGAGTCGCTGACCTGTTTTAGGATAGTGAGCATGGCGGAATATGATTTGAATCCGACCGAAGCCGCCAGCGCTTCATCAGCGTGCGACGACCTGATATTCGGGTACTTTTCTCGAAGCGCCTTTTTCAAGGCAGCGATGTTGGGGGGCGCAAACCTAATCGTAGCATGGAACATAAGACGATCCGCTGTTCTGTCGAAGTCCGCCGATTACCCTTCGACCTTGTGAACGGGGTCGCCTTCAATGATAGGATTGCCCTTCAACCCGGCAGCAGGTTCGGATGGGCGTCCGAGCGACATGATAGCAAACCGCCGCGTTCCGTCAATTAAGGGAGACGAGTCTACGACCGGGGCAGAAATGACACTTTAAGCAGTCGATGGGTGTGTTCCAGAAGATTGTGGTGAGAAAGCTGAGACCGCCCAACCGGTAATGTTGCCCCTGCTCGGGCATTCTGTTGCGCCCGTAGGCCGCCGCGAAGCTCAACGCTAACCGTGCTCATCAAGCATGAGCGCCATGCGAATAGAATCGATAAATCGCCCATCAATCAATGTACCGCGTCTTTCTACCCCTTCACGGCGGAAACCGACGCGCTCGTAAAGAGCTATAGCGCGAGCGTTGTCGGCATGAACAAACAGTTCGATCCGGATTAAGCCCGCGTCGGTTGCTGCGTTCAAAGCCGCCTCCATCAAACCCTGCCCAAGTCGGTTGCCGCGATAGGCGGGAATAATCCCCATGCCGAGCGATCCACGGTGCGATTGGGTCGGCCGGGAATGGCGAGTGATGTCGCACCAGCCGACGACCCGCCCCTTGTCGAGGGCGACGAACTGCGGATTGCCCTTGTCAATCATGCCGAGTACGAAGCTGCGCATCTCTGGAAATGGAGGGGCTTCCAGCCAAGTCAGATACTTTCGTTCCCGTGCTACAACGTCGAGCGCTGTGTGGAAACCTTCGATGTTTTCCGGCGCGATAGGAACGATATCTATTTTACCTGGCGTACACATGGATTTGTCGATTACCCCTTCCCATCGAACTGCAAGCTTCATTGAAGCTAATGCATCCTCGGATTGCAATCGTAAAGTTATGCGACTTTAGAAAGTGTCTCCGCTGAGGTAACACTGGAAGGAGGGAGGGGTTTGAATCGAGCGTCGTGCGCGTGAGAATTTTGTTTGCTGATTGCATCAAATTCTCTCGCGTTAATGGCTGTTTCGACCTCACGCGTAGCTTGCGACAATTTCCGGTCAAGAGACTTCGGCTCCTTACGACGCCTCTCATGAAGGGTCACTGCGGCCCCTCGGCGAGCCATTGACGCATCGCACGGGGTTCGCGAGATGGATTCTGATCAGGCAGCGTGCAACGATGATCACAGGCCGTTCCCTCAGCGTAACGCGCAAAGCTAAGGCCCAAATCGAAGGAGCGGCGTGACCATCTATGACCCAAATAGAACTCGACTATGCACCGGCTGTCGAAGCCCTCACGCCGGTGCTCCACCACCTGCCAGGCAAAATCGTCGCGATCGGCGGATTGCCGGGTGTCGGTAAGACAACCCTTGGTCGATACCTCGCCTACCGCTTCAACGTCTCGCTCATCGAGACCGATCTGTTCCTCATCCCCAATCAGGGGAAGATGGTCTACCGCGAGGACTGGATCAATCAGGTTGTCGGCTCACGACTCGATAAGGACGACCCAAAATGGCGGCGTCCAGTTATCATCGAAGGTTCCACCGTCTTGCGCCTTCTCGCTAGCCTTGGGCGCGAGCCTGACTTTATCATCCATGTCGTCAACAACGAAGCGCCCGAGAGCAACGGCGCATTGGCCAAAGACCTGAAAAGCTATGACGCCAAGTATGCGCCAGCCTCGAAGGCTGACATAACTCTAAAGTTCTCAGCTTAACCGGAGGAAGTTTCATAATCCCCATCCCGAAAAACTATCCCTGCTACACAGCGATGAAGAAGACCTCCGTGCCAAGTCCATTTCGCTCATCGAGGCAAGGGAGGACATGTCGCTTCACGTCTTGATGATCGAGCGGTGCATGGACACGCTACTATACGATCGCGGGAACACGCCACACATGAGGATCGGAAGAAAGCGGGCTAGAGACGCCTGCAACCATCACCTGGTTGCGGCCGAGTCGCTTCGCGGAGTAGAGCGCTTGGTCGGCGTGTTCCATGGCGATCTTCATTTGGTCATCCAACCCATTCACCGTCGCGATGCCGAAGCTGGCGGTAATCTGTCGGTGGATCCCTTTCGATTGCCAGTCCATCCGGCCGAGGCGTGTTCTGAGCGTTTCAGCAAGTGTAGTCGCGTGCTCAAGCGAGCTTGCTGGAAGATAAACGATGAATTCTTCGCCGCCGAACCGTGCTGCGCATCCGTTGCGACCCATGACGCCTTCGATCTCCGCGCCCAATTCGATAAGGACGCGATCGCCCGCAGCGTGCCCGAAGCGATCATTGATCTCCTTAAAGTGATCTAAGTCACAGATCACTACAGCGCCCTCGCTATCCGCGCGATACATACGCATGGTCTGCTTTTCAAAGCCACGACGATTTAGAAGTCCCGTGAGAGGATCTCTCTCGGAAGTATCCTTGTGCCGTTCTATCGCTTTCGATGCCATGGCTCCCAACGCGGCGAAAGGAAACGACAGGCCAATTGTTATTGTCGTGATATGGACGGCCAGATTGTAGATGGAGCCCGCGAAGTCCGCCAACTGGTCGCTGGATTCGAAGAAAAAGGTGAAAAGGAATGTTCGCGCCAGGGTATCAACTACAATGAGAGCGGCGGTAACAACCAAGGCAATGTCAGCAGCGCGGTGTGCCTTCGAGGCGACGGCGAATACAGCAGCTCCCAGCACGCATGCGAACGCGAAATCAGTAAGAAAAAGTTGGTGCTTCAGGCTCTCCATAACGAAAACGAATTGGCAAAGCAGGAGGGCGTAGCCGGTGACGAACGTCCGATGCCAAAATTTTGAGTTGGGCACCCGAAAGTGCAATCTTATGGCAATGCTGTAGCAACAAGCCGCCCCCATAAAAATCATTCCGGACACAAAGGCATCAAATTTCGGTTCAATCGGAAACGTCGAAATTACGAAGCCTAATCCCGCCTGCGCGAACGCAGCACTCCAATGCCAAGTATCCACGATACCAATACGCCACAGGAGGAGGAAAGCGATCGCAATCACCCCGAGGAGCGCGGGAGGCAAGAAGTAGATTATATCGCTGGTCTCCATGATGCCTGCACATCCCAGAATTTCGGTTGCGTCGCACCTCTTGTAGTTGTGATGGCTTAAGGCTTCATTGAATTTCTCGGCGGAATTTCATTATCCAACCTGGCGCCTAGTGACGCCGATATGAGCCTACACACAGGCTAGAGGCACAGGGAATACAGTCGTTAAGGTGCCGAACTGAACCCACTGGGAACCTGGCTGAACGAATGCCAGGCTCCACAATCTAGTGGCAATCATGAATGTGTTAGACGCGCCGGTCTGGTTGACTGGCGGTTCAGGTAACTAAGTAGGGGGCGGATAAGATCCGTCCCCCTCTGCTGGGACACAAAGGAAGGAAGGGACTCAATCGGCGTTTTTGGCTTGAGGCCACGGCCTTCACAGTTCAATCGCTTCGACCAGATTGTCGTGCGGAGGCTGCGGTGTTGTTTGACGTGGTTCTGGCGCTGGCCTAGTAACGTTGGGTACTTGAACGCCTGCCGCTGGCTCGTTCTGCTGTGGTGCAGATGCCTGGGGAACACCGGCATCCTGCATGGCAACGATCATATCACCGCAGGACTTTAGTGAGACAATCGCGTCAAGCGAACCCTTGAGATTATAGACTCCCATGCCAACGATGTTGATGGATTTTGCCTTGGCCCATCCATACAAGTCCGCATTGGTCAGGCTATCGATCATGATCTGATCTTTGCCGATAGCCCGACCAATATAGGTGCCGGACGAACCGAGCGAGGTAACCACGGACACCTTGTATTGGTTACCCGCAGTCATGTTGGCCGACCGCGATGCTAGTGATAGGAACCAACCCTTGGTGTCGATGCCAAATAAAATCTGATCACCCGTTCTCGGATACGCAGTATGCGCAATGCACCTGATGTCTTGGGGATAAGCCATGACAATCCAGTGTTTGGTTTGCTTATAGACCACTCCGTCACCGGCGAGAGCCGGTGTGACGGTCGCGGCTGCAGCTGTCACGGCAAGCACGAATGCGGCGATTGTGTTCTTCAACACCTATACGTCCCTTCCTGAGAGGTTGCGTTTCTTTTCGTACTGCGCGATGCGGACTCGAAGCTCGGCAGGGCGGCCAGAGCGTTCGGTATTGTCCTCGATCTAACTGAGCCTTCTTGGATCAGGTCTAGTCGTGTGATCGGAAGGCGCGCGGGCTCCCCTACCGTCGCATTGACAAGTGGAAAGCCGAGAGAACATCAGCAAGATGGTTGGCGGCTAGAAGCAAATCTCTGGCGGCAGGGCACAATAATTGGCGACGCAAAGCGGAGACAGGAGAGCGCTAGCGGCGCTCACTCTGGTAGATTTAGCGGCGACGAACCACATTAGATATCGTGGGACGTTGTTGGGAGATGTGCCGTGACAGAGAAGTCTATTCTTTTCGAAGCGGTCACTGTCGCAGCGGTCGCAACGTTACCGCCACGGGATCGAAAGAAGACTGTCGACGCATTGCTATCGCGAATGGCCTTGTAGAAGTCCGCGATGTCATCAGAGCGTTCGAACTCGCTACCTACGACAAGGAAATGTGCCCCCGTGGACTGAGATCGCACCGCGGGCTGGAAATTCCGAAGAAGGAATGAGGTCGAAAAGTTCTACGGAGGGCGCTACTGTCACGTGCCGCGCAGCGGATGAGTATCACGGAGTTCAATGAGTTAGCTGACTCGAATGTAGCGCTCGGCGTCAAACGCTGACTTCCGTTTCTAGTTTTTCTAAAGAGTCGCAGGTGCGGAGATTTGCGCCTGCCGCCGCGAGATCGCCATGACCCAGTCGCGAAACTCCGAGCCATAGGGCTTTTGCAGCGCGGAGCGGTCCCAAGCAAGGAAGTAACTCTCGCGCAACGGCATTCTGATATCGACCGGTATGACCAATGTCTGCGCTTCCAGTTCGTCGGCGATCATCGACATCTGCGCGAGCACGATTCCGCGCTTGTTGATGGCGGCGTCGATGGCGCTGCTCGACAGGGTAAAGGACAAACCGGAGGGTGGACCTTTGAAGCTCGCCCCGATCTTCTCAGCGAACTCCGCCCAGCTGGGATACGGTGTGAAATGCCGTTCCCACTCGACATGCAGCAGCGAATAGGACAAGAGATCGGCGGCCGTCAAATTCCTGCCATCCGTCAGGGCAGGGGAGCACACTGGAACAACCCAGTCGCGAAACAGCTCGGCATAGTGATCGTGCTGCAGGACGTCCGACCCGTAACTGATCCGGAAATCAACCTCGTCGAAGCCCATTCGCGGCTCCCTGTCGCGGCCGGTCAGCCTGACGTGAGCGTCTGGATGGAGCACTTGCCAGTCAAAAATGCGCCTGCCGATCCATTTGTTGACGACCGACGACAGCGCGCTGAGAACCAGCGCATTTTCGTTGCGCGCCCGTTCGAGCACCTGCTGGGCGAGCGCAAACTGCTCAAACCCCTTCGATATTTCCCGGTGGTAGAGCCGGCCCCACTGCGTTAGCTCCACCGTCCGGCCACTTCTCTCCACCAGGGTAATGCCGATAAAGCTCTCAATTTTGCGTATCTGCTGGCTGATGGCGCCCGCAGACACGTTCAGTTCCGCGGCAGCCGCCATCACGCTCCCGCAGCGCCCGACCGCTTCGAATGCCTGCAGACCTTTCAGCGGAATTCCCCGAAACTTCTGTTCCTCGCTCAACGCGCTCCCCCATGGCTCCCGACGCTACGCAGGTTTTTCGGCCGGATGAAAGATGCCGGCAAACTGAAAGCGATCTCCGGGATGCGTGATCTCGACATAGGTCACCATGCGATCATTCTGCCACGTCTGACGAATGAGATTCAGGCACGGCTCGCCACGATCGATCTCAAGAATGCGCGCAGTCGCAGCATCGGCCGAGACCGCCCGTATCACATGCTTGGCCCGAGACCACGGCACTTGCGAGAGGAGCCATTTTGCCGGAGGCGCGGTCGCGAAGCTCTCGTCTCTTGCGAGCGGTACTGTGTCCAGCAGTATGATACGACGCTCGACTGCGGTGGGCTTTCCATCGACGATATGCAGACATTGGATCCTGAGGACTTCGGCTCCCGACGTACTGTCCAACTGCGCGGCCTCGACCGAGCCAAGGGTCTCGATCTTTCGTGTCAATATCTCGTAGCGATGCTCATAGCCCGCCAAAGTCGCCTCGGTGCCGATATCCTGGATATCCATGACCGTGCGGTCGATCTGCGGCGAGGCGACAAAGGAGCCGGTTTTGCGCTTGCGTACGACAAGCCCGCGGTCGACGAGTGCCGTCATCGCCTTGCTTACCGTCATGCGCGAACAGCCGTAGTCGTCGACGAGGTCGTGCTCTCTCGGGATCCGATGACCTGGACGCCAGTCCCCAGCCAGGATCTTCGCCTCTATATCCTTGAATATCCGGAGATAAATTGGCTCCAAGACGCGACCCCATCTTGCCGCTGGCGAAACGATACAGACGCGAAACTCGCGCCCCAATGAACCCGGTCGGCACAAAAATTGCGTCCGTCGACTTTGACGTTGACACCTTAGGCTAGCGCATATCTATTTGTATAGTCAAAAGCGGATCATAGAAGTCCGTGTCACGGGACTAAATCGGGAACTCGAACGCATCCACGGGTGCGAAAACTGGAGAGATGACAATCATGATCGCACGTTCACTGCTGAAGGGCCTCGTCGGCGCTGCCTTTCTGGTTGGGGCGACGCTGTCGGCGCACGCCGCCGATACGCTTGCCGCCGTCAAGGAAGCCGGCACGCTGAAGGTCGGTACGGAAACCGCCTTTGCGCCGTTTGATTTTATCGATGCCGGCGATCATGCTGGCCTGAACGTTGATCTTTTTGCCGAGATCGGCAAGGAGCTGGGCGTCAAGATTGAGTGGGTAGCGCTTCCTTGGGATGGCGTCTTCCCGGCGCTCGAAGCCGGCAAGTTCGATGTTGTGGCCGGTCCTGCAACCATTACCAAAAAGCGCATGGAGCGTTACCGCTTCACGCCGCCGATTGCCGAAGCGACCATCGCAATCCTGAAGAAAGCCGGTGACACGACCATCAGCAAGCCGGACGATATCGCCGGGAAGACGATCGGTGTCGGCAAGGCTACCTCGCAGCTCGATCAGTTGAAGGAATTCTCGGCAACGCTGCCTTCCAAGGTGGATATACGCGAATACCCCGCTTTCACTGAATCCTATGCCGATCTCGCCGCCGGTCGTATTGCCGGTGTCGCCAACTCGCTGCCGAACATCGCCTTCGTCGCCAAGCAGCGCGAGGGAACGTTTGAGGTCGTGCTGCCACCATTCGGCAAGAAGTCCTACTTCGGCTTCATTGGCCTGAAGGATGCCGACCATGCGCCGCTGATGGACGCGATCGATGCAGCACTGCTGAAGATCAAGGCTGATGGCCGTATGGCCGAGCTCCAGAAGAAGTGGTTTGGCGCCACCTTCGAAACGCCCGATGCCGTCAAGGACCCTGCGTTCTGATAGAAGACGATCGTTGATTGCGCCCCTTCCAGGGCGCAATCAAAGACGCCATCGTGCCTCCATGACAGCCAGGCGGGCAAAAGCCGGACATGTCCATCAAACTCTTTGAACTGCTTCTCTACGCGTCGATCTACACGGTGCTGATAAGCGTCGTGTCTATTTTGATCGGCTTTGCCATCGCGATCTTTCTTTCGGGCATGCTGCTGTCGAGGAAGGCTATCTTCGTCGTTCCTGCACAAATCTTCATCAGTTTCTTTCGCGGCGTGCCGCTGCTTGTGCAACTGCTGCTTATCTACAATATGTTGCCTGCAATTGGGCTGAACGTACCGAGCATCGTCGCAGCCATTATCGGACTGTCGCTTTGCACCGCGGCCTATCAGGCGGAAAACATGCGCGGCGGATTTGCCAGCGTCCCTATCGGTCTCGTGGAGTCGGCCGAGATGGTCGGCTTGACGCCGGGGCAGATCTTCCGCCGTATCAAGGCGCCCATCGCACTGAGGCTGACGTTCCCTGCCTTGGTCAACGAGGCGATCCTGATCCTCAAGGCCTCGTCGCTGGTTTCCGTCGTGGGCGTCGTCGAATTGACACGCATGGCGCAGGATCTTGCAGGCAGCACCTTCCTGCCATTGCAGATCTTTGCTGCAGCGGGCCTCATCTATCTTGCGATCAATTGGCTGGTGGCCCTTGCCGGCGACCTCATCGAGCGCTCTCTTCCGGGATTACCGCGATGACCTTTGACATCAACGTCATCCTCGACCAATTGCCGGCGATCACAAGCGGCGCCGGCGTGACGATCCTGATCTGGGTTGTCGGCACGATTGCTGCGGCGATCCTGGGATTTTTCGTGGCTGTGGGGCGGCGCTTCGGTGGAGTGCTTCTCGACAAGGCCCTCGGTTTTGTCGTCGCGGTCTTGCGCGGGACGCCATTCCTCATCCAGATCTTTCTGGTCTACTATGGAGGTCCCTTCATTGGCCTGTCTCTCGATCCCCTGCCGGCGGGCTTAATCGGCATCTCGATCTACGGCGCCGCCTACTATAGCGAGATCTTTCGATCCGGCTTCATGGCGGTTCCCAGGGGCCACATCGAGGCCGGCGAGTGCGTGGGCCTGACACAGGGGCAGATCATCCGGCGTATCCTGTTGCCTGAGATGACCATGCTCGTGCTGCCTCCGTCTTTGAACATGGCAGTTCTTCTGATGAAGGAAACGGCCGTCCTTTCGATCATCACCGTTCCCGAGTTGACAGCAACACTGAGCGCGATCGGAGCACAGCAATATGCCTTCGTCGAAGCACTCTCGGTGCTGGCACTCTTCTATTGGGTGCTCGTCGAGATCACCGGCCGGCTTGGCCGCCTCGTAGAAACGAAATTCACCAGATTCAGGTTTTCCAACGCATGAGCCTCCCAGCGATCGCAGTCAAGAATCTCGTCAAGAAGTTTGGGGAGACGACAGTCCTCCAGAACATCGACCTCGAGATCCCGCAAGGCCAGGTCTCCTGCCTGATCGGCCCCTCAGGCTCCGGCAAGAGCACGCTTCTTCGTTGCATGGCCTTTCTCGAAGAAGCAACGTCTGGAACCATCACGGTCAATGGCGAGGTCCTGGGTTTCACCGAAAATGCCAAGGGCCTACGGGAGCGCGTCGCTCCTGCTGCCAACCGTGCGATCCGCGCCCAGATCGGAATGGTGTTCCAGCAGTTTAATCTCTGGCCGCACATGACTGCGCTCGGAAATGTGAGCGAGGCACTGAAGACCGTCCAGAAGATGAGCCGCAAGGATGCTGAAGAACGAGCCATGGCGCAACTTGTGAAAGTCGGTCTTGAGGCCCGAGCAGGGCACTATCCGTCGCAGCTTTCCGGTGGACAGCAACAGCGCGTGGCCATCGCCCGAGCGCTTGCCCTCAAGCCGAAGATCATGCTTTTCGACGAGCCGACATCCTCCCTCGACCCGGAACTGACCGGCGAAGTGCTGAACGTCATGCGCGATCTCGCCGCCGAGGGAATGACGATGGTCGTCGTGTCGCACGAGATCGGCTTTGCGGCCACCGTCGGGCAGCAGATCACGTTCCTCGACCACGGTAGAATCGTCTTCACAGGGCCCCCGCAGGAGGTCTTCAGGAAGCCGCGCAATGCGCGGCTTGAGCAGTTCCTCGACACCTATCTTGACCGCGGAGCGTCGATGTTGCTGTGAAGGCGCCGAGCCTGCGCGCACTCATTTGATGTCATCTACGTGAACGCCCACCCAACGGCCCCATGCCAGCAGGCAGTGCACCGACGATATCGTCGGCATCGCACGGTCGCTGGCAAGGCGCGGCTGACAGCATAGCCTGACCGGATGCCAGGGACGGTCGGTGCCGGGCGCGATATCTTGGGTAGCTCGCCGAGGCGCCGGTCGCGTTGGTGTTTGCCGCCTGAACCTGTGGATCCGCTTTGAACCTGCGTCCCTCGCGTCCTGCTGCGGCTTTCGGTCCTGCCAGGCTCGCACTGGCCGCAACGGCGTTGCCGTCCTCCACTGGCGTTTCGGCCCTTCGGGTGCCGGCCAGCGCTTGAAGCCCGGCTTTTGGACCGCCGTAGCAGGTCGCGATGGTCGCGACCCCAAAGCGGAGGTTCCAACATGACAAGGCAGCAAACCAGCCAACGATCCGACATCCACGGCCGCATCACCGACAAGATCATTGCCGCTCTCGAACAGGGTGTCCGTCCCTGGATCCAACCCTGGCATAACGCTTGTCCGTCCGATCCGGTCTCACGACCGCTNCGCTTCAATGGCGCACCCTATTCCGGGATCAACGTCATTCTCCTCTGGTCGGAGGCAATCGCCCGCGGCTTCTCGTCCTCGACCTGGATGACATTTCGCCAGGCGCTCGAACTTGGCGGCGCGGTTCGCAAGGGCGAAAGCGGGACGACCGTCGTCTTTGCCAGCTCGATCATCCGTACCGAAACGGCTGATGGCGGCGATGATGTCGAGCGCTCCATCCCCTTCATGAAAGCCTACACTGTCTTCAATGGCGATCAGATCGATGGCCTCGATGCCCGGGTCCAACCAACTGCAAGCCTGTCGGATCCATTCGACCGCATCGCTGAGGCCGGTCGCTTCTTTGCCAACACCGGCGCCATGATCCGGCATGGCGGTTCGTCGGCCTACTATGCCGCGGCCCACGACTATATTCAGATGCCGCACTNCGACGCCTTTAGGGACGACGATTCATATTTTGCCATCATCTGCCACGAATTGACGCATTGGACATCGGCAAAGGGACGGCTCGATCGCGATCTCAGCCGCTATGGGACGGATCGCAGTGAGCG
>NZ_JDWI01000052.1:0-20086 GCF_012932765.1 Rhizobium sp. 57MFTsu3.2 | reverse complement strand
CGGTCGAGCGCTCGTTTGCCGATGCCAAGCAGCTTCACGGGCATCGCTATGCCCGCTTTCGAAGTCTCACCCGCGTCGCATGCCAGTGCCTGCTGGCTGCAGCCGCCCAAAACATCAAGAAGATCGCCATGGCGCTCACCAAGCCACCCAGACCAGCCATGGCATGAGGGCCAGAGGCCGCCAACTTCGCCCCGCCTCAGAACCCAACTAAAACAACCAACGTCCAAAAAACAAACCCGCCGAAAATATCGACGGGTTTGTCAGCAGTCTGAGGGCGGGAGAAATCCCGCCCTTTGCAATACGCGTCTCACGACGCCAAATGATCCCGCGGCCTTACAATCTCGCCTTGTGGCAATTGGCCCATTGCATTAGCATGCTGGTGCTGCTGTAGGGCGCGTCGGCTTCGGGCCGGAGGGGCATTGCCCGCCTACGTACGACAAAGTCAAACGTAAGCCGCGCCCATGCCAAATATCGAAAACCTCAGAAAACAAGCCAAGACATACCTGCGATGGCATCGCGAACGGTACTATCCGGTTGCGGCGCAGATCAGGTGGATCCTGCCCAGATATCGAGATCAAAGCGATCGAGAAATATTGGACGCCGACTTCAAGCTCAGCGATGCTCAGGAGCTTGTTGCCCGAAAGCATGGCTTTACGGATTGGCCGGCGCTGGTCAAAGGGATCGAAACCATGACGAAATCGAAAGCGTCGGACAGTAGACGTCCGCTCGTCCTCTCCGCGGAGCCGCAACTCTTCGTCTCCGATATCATTGCCTCGTGCCAGTTCTATGTTCGGAAACTGGGTTTTGAAGTGGCGTTCCAGTACGGAGAGCCGCCATTTTATGCCCAGGTGTTTCGCGACGGCGCGCGCCTGAACCTGCGAAAGGTCGGCGGGCCGGTCTTCGACGCTGGCTTCAGAGCGCGAGAAGTCGACGCCCTCTCCGCAACGTTAACGGCCGACGATCCGAAGCGGCTGTTCCTGGAGTATCAGGCCGCCGGCGCATCGTTCCACCAGCCCCTGCGCACCGAGCCATGGGGCGCACGCAGCTTCATCGTGCAGGACCCCGACGGAAACCTGATCGCGTTTTCAGGCGAGGCGACCTAAGCCCGCTGCAGCTCGGTCGTATCTGAAGCATTGATGCTTACCTGAAGTTTCCCTGATGCTCGCGCAACCGTATACCCGGCGCTCAGCCCGAAATTGAATCGGTTTTCGGCTCGAAAATGTTCATCTGCTCACATTTTGAGCGGACGCTGAGGATTGACGGCGGGCGTGTCGACGCCAGCTATCGATAAATGCCCAGTTTTTCGTCTGTTTTGGCCCTCGAGAAGGATTCACGAATCTCGCGTTCAAACTGTGCATGGTTCTTGCATTGCCATTTGCGTTGTATTCAAATGAACAAAAAAGGGGAGCCACACCTTTGGCATTTGATGAAATGATCACCGGGGGCGAAAGTCCGCGACAGCCATATGAAAAATACTTTGAGTGGTACAGTAACCAAGATCGAGCGCATCTGATTGCAAAATCCCGGGACGCGGAGAACATCTTCCGCAAGACTGGCATTACCTTCGCGGTCTACGGACACGCAGACTCTTCCGAAAAGCTCATTCCCTTCGACATCATCCCCCGCATCATCTCAGGTCGCGAATGGCGCAAGCTCGCACAGGGTATCGAGCAGCGGGTAATCGCCCTCAACGCTTTTCTCGATGACATCTACCACAAGCAGGAAATCATCCGCGCCGGTCGCATACCGCGCGAACTGATCGAGAGGAATGACGCCTTCCTGCCCGAGATGATCGGCTTCCGGCCGCCCGGCGGCGTCTACACGCATATCGTTGGCACTGATATCGTGCGCACCGGCGAGGACGAGTTCTACGTGCTGGAGGACAACGCCCGCACACCCTCCGGTGTCAGCTACATGCTGGAAAACCGTGAAACGATGATGCAGATGTTTCCGGACCTGTTTCATGCCAACAAGGTCCGGCCGGTCGAAGACTATCCCTATCTGCTGCGCCAGAGCCTGGCATCGCTCGCGCCTCCGGGCTGCAAGGGCAAGCCACGCGTTGCGGTCCTGACACCCGGCATCTACAACTCGGCTTATTACGAGCACTCGTTCCTGGCTGACACGATGGGCGTCGAGCTTGTCGAAGGCTCGGACCTCCGCGTCATCGACGGCAAGGTGAAGATGCGCACGACCCGCGGCTATGAGGCGATCGACGTGCTCTACCGCCGCGTCGACGACGACTTCCTCGATCCCCTCACCTTCCGGCCGGATTCAGCACTCGGCATCCCCGGCATCATGGATGTCTATCGTTCCGGCAACATCACCATCGCCAATGCGCCGGGCACCGGCATATCGGACGACAAGGCGATCTATTCCTACATGCCCGAGATCGTCGAATTCTATACCGGACGCAAGCCGATCCTCGAAAACGTGCCGACCTGGCGCTGTTCCGAGCCGCAGAGCCTCAAATACGTGCTCGAGCACCTCGAGGAACTCGTGGTCAAGGAGGTACACGGCTCCGGCGGCTACGGCATGCTGGTCGGCCCGACGGCGACCAAGAAGGAGCGCGCCGATTTTGCCGAGAAGTTGAAGGCGAAGCCCGCCAACTACATCGCGCAGCCAACACTTTCGCTGTCGACCGTGCCGATCCTCGTCAACAAAGGCATTGCGCCACGTCACGTGGACTTGCGGCCATATGTTCTCGTCTCCGACAAGGTGCAGATCATTCCCGGCGGATTGACGCGCGTGGCCCTGAAAGAGGGTTCGCTGGTGGTCAATTCCAGCCAGGGCGGCGGCACAAAAGATACCTGGGTATTGGAGGACTGATGCTCGGAAGAACTGCAAACGGACTCTACTGGATGTTCCGTTACATCGAACGCGCAGAAAACATAGCGCGCCTCATCGATGCCGGCCTGCGCATGTCGCTGACCCGAAGCGGAACCGGCGACGACGACTGGGACGGCGTCCTGCAAAGCGCCGGCGTGCGCGAGACCTTTGACGAGGGGCACAGCAAGCTGACGAGCGCCGACGCGATCGACTACCTGCTGCGAGACCGCTCCAATCCCTCAAGCGTCATGTCCTGCGTCGACTACGGGCGAAACAACGCCCGCATGGTGCGCACCGCCCTGACCCGCGAGACCTGGGAAGCGACCAATGAGTTCTGGATCGAGCTAAAATCGCTACTTTCGAAGCGGCTGAAGGCCGCCGAGATGCCGGAGGCAATCGATGCCATCAAGCATCGCGCCGGGCTGATCCGCGGTGCCTTCCACGGCTCGATGCTCAGAAACGAACTCTACAATTTCGCCCGCATCGGAACCTTCATCGAGCGCGCGGACAATACGAGCCGTATTCTCGACGTGAAGTATTATGTGCTCCTGCCCTCGGTCTCGGCCGTCGGCACGTCGATCGACAACATCCAGTGGGAATCGATCCTGCGTTCCGTCTCCGCCCACCGCTCCTACAGCTGGGCGTATGACGGCGAATATCGGTCGATGAATATCGCCGACTTCCTGATCCTGAACGGCCAGATGCCGCGTTCGCTCGCCTATTGCTACGAGAAGATCGTCAGCGAACTCGGCTATCTCGCCAAGGATTACGGTGAGCGGCTGCCGGCGCATGATACGGCCGATTCCATCCGCAAGACACTCCAGACACGTGCCATCAAGGAGATCATGGATCAGGGCCTGCATGAATTTCTGGAAGATTTCGTCACACGCAACAACCAGCTCGGCATGGAAATTTCCGATGGTTACCGGTTCTATGCATAGGCGGGCATGAGATGAAGCTTAAGATAAGCCACGTCACCGAATATCACTACGAAGAACCGGCGGCCTTCTCGCTGCAGCGGCTGCGGCTGACGCCGCTCTCCGTTCCCGGACAGTCAGTCATCAACTGGTCGCTGCAGGTTGAGGGCGCTAGGCCCG
Organism: Rhizobium sp. 57MFTsu3.2; assembly: GCF_012932765.1. Taxonomy (NCBI): domain Bacteria; kingdom Pseudomonadati; phylum Pseudomonadota; class Alphaproteobacteria; order Hyphomicrobiales; family Rhizobiaceae; genus Rhizobium; species Rhizobium sp. 57MFTsu3.2. The sequence continues at coordinate 16,163 of NZ_JDWI01000052.1, read as the reverse complement.
AAGTCGAATACGACGATCAGTTTGGCAACCACGTCAACCTCGTCTCGCTGGAAGGCGAGCAGCGGGCGACACGCATCGTGGCCGAAGGCGAGGTCGAAACGGAAGATCGAAATGGGGTACTCGGCCCCCATAGCGGCTTCTGCCCGCTCTGGCTTTTCCTGCGTGAAACGCCGAGGACGAAGTCCGGAAAGCTGATCAAGGAACTCACCAAGGGTGTGAGCGGCGAGAACGAGCTTGCTCGCATGCACGCGCTGATGTCCGGCATACATGAGACCGTGACCTACTTGCCTGGGACCAGCGACACGGAGACCACGGCTGAGCAAGCGCTTGAGAAGAAGAGCGGCGTCTGCCAGGACCATGCCCATATTTTTGTCGCCGCCGCACGCAGCCTCGGCGTGCCGGCCCGCTACGTTTCCGGCTACCTCATGATGGAAGAGAAGATCGAGCAGTCGGCGACCCACGCCTGGGGCGAAGCGCACCTCCCGGGCCTCGGTTGGGTCGGCTTCGATCCGGCCAACAATATCTGCCCCGACGCACGCTATGTGCGTGTCGCCTCCGGCCTCTGCTACCGCGATGCGGCTCCCGTTTCAGGCATGCGCATCGGCACGCCGGGGGAAAAGCTCTCTGTCGTGGTCAAGGTTGAAGATCGGGGGCAGATGCAAAGCCAGAGCCAGAGCTGAAGGGCTGGCTTCCGAAGAACTCATATCGAGATACCGTTGTCCGAGCCGCCGCATAGCGGCTCGGATCGTTTTGGGCCATCGTTAGGCCAGCGTATAGGCCGTCTTGACGCTCGTGTAAAACTCGGCCGCGTATTTGCCCTGCTCGCGCGGACCGTAGGACGATCCCTTGCGGCCACCGAACGGAACGTGGAAATCCACGCCAGCGGTCGGCAGGTTGACCATCACCATGCCCGCTTCGGAGTTTCGCTTGAAATGCGTCGCGTGCTTGAGGCTCGTCGTGGCGATACCGGCAGACAGGCCGAATGGCGTGTCGTTGGCGGTTGCCAGCGCTTCTTCGTAGTCCTTGACGCGGATGACCGAGACAACCGGTCCGAAGATTTCCTCGCGCGAAATGCGCATCTGGTTCGTGGCCTCCGTGAACAGCGTCGGCTGCAGGTAGAAGCCGGGCGTTTCGCGGGTGACGAGTTCGCCGCCGAAGGCGAGCTTGGCGCCCTCCTTCTTGCCGATCTCGATATAGTCGGTGTCGGTCTTCAGCTGCTTTTCATCGACCACGGGGCCGATGTGCGTGCCCGATTTCAATGCATTGTCGACAACAAGCGTCTGCAGCTTTTCCCTTAGCGCCGCGACGAACTTGTCGTGGATGCCTTCGGTAACGATCAGGCGAGAAGACGCCGTGCAACGCTGGCCGGTGGAGAAGAAACCGGAATTGGCGGCTGCTTCGACGGCGACGCCAAGGTCGGCATCGTCGAGGACGACCATCGGGTTCTTGCCACCCATTTCCAGCTGGAACTTGCGGTTATGCTCGATCGAGGCGCTAGCGACGCGGCGGCCGGTACCGGTGGAACCGGTAAAGGTGATGCCCGTAACATCAGGACTGTCGAGCATGGCCTGGCCGACAACCGAACCCCTGCCCATGACGAGGTTCAGCACGCCCTTTGGCAGGCCGGCACGGTGCAGGATGTCGACGATCGCCCACGAGCAGCCCGGGACGAGTTCGGCCGGCTTGAAGACGATGGTATTGCCGTAGCAGAGCGCCGGCGCGATCTTCCAGGCGGGGATCGCGATCGGGAAGTTCCAGGGCGTGATGATACCGATGACGCCGAGCGGGTCACGGGTGATCTCGACGCCAATATTCGGGCGAACAGACGGGATGACCTCGCCTGCAAGACGCAGCGCTTCGCCGGCAAAGAATTCAAAGATCTGCGATGCACGAATGGTCTCGCCGATTGCCTCGGGAAGCGTCTTGCCTTCTTCGCGGGCCAGCAGAGCGCCGAGCTCGTCCTTGCGAGCCATGATCTCGTCGCCGGCCGTCTTCAGGATGACATGACGCTCCCAGATGCCGGAGCGCGACCAAGCCGGGAAAGCAGCCTTGGCGGCGGCGATCGCATTCTTCGTGTCTTCGGCCGAACCATCCGCATAGAGGCCAACGACCTCGTTGGTATCCGACGGATTGATGTTCTTCGTCGCGTCCGTGCCGACCCATTCGCCGGCAATGAGGTTCTTATAAATGGTCATGGGCCGACTGGGCCTCCTTCACCGTTCCATTAAAAACGGTCCGGCCGCCGAAGCGGCCGGGCCTTGCGAAATCAGAGCTGCTTGACGGCAATCTCTTCTTCGGCGGCAATCTTCAGAGGGTTGCGCAGCGGTAAGCCGAATTCGGCGACTTCGATTTCGAAGACGTCACCCTCTTCAGCCTTGATGCCTTCCGCGAAGGAGAGCGTCGCGGTGCCGAACATGTGGACGTGGACGTCGCCGGGCACACGAAACAGGCCGTACTTGAAGTGATGGTATTCGAGGTTGGCGAACGTGTGCGACATGTTCGCTTCGCCCGACAGGAACGGCTTTTCGAAGATCACCTTGTCGCCGCGCTTGATGCGCGAGGTGCCGCGGATATCCTCAGGCGCAACGCCAATGCGGATTTCCGGGCCAAAGCTTGCCGGGCGCAGCTTGGAGTGCGCGAGGTAGAGATAGTTGATCCGCTCGGTCACGTGGTCGGAAAACTCGTTCGACAGCGCAAAGCCGATGCGGAAGGGTGTGCCGTCTTCCGCAACGACGTAGATCCCCGCCATTTCAGGCTCTTCGCCGCCATCGAGCGCGAAGGAGGGAGAAACGAGCGGCGCGCCCGGAGCAGCCGAACCGTAGCCGTTGCCCTTGTAGAACCACTCGGGCTGAACGCCCTTCTCGCCGGCCTTCGGCTTGCCGTTCTCGAGACCCATCTTGAACATCTTCATCGAGTCGGTGAGGGTTTCTTCAGCCGCCTCGGAGGTCTTCTTGTGCATGGAATCGCGCGTTGCAGCCGAGCCCAGATGCGTCAGCCCCGTGCCCGTCAGATGCAGGTGCGCAGCGTCGGGATGCGTCATCGGCGGCAGAAACTTGCCTTCGGCATAAGCCTTTTCGAGGTCGACTGCATCGCCGAGGCCGTGTGCTTCAATCACCTGCAACAGCGACTTGCCGCCGTTTGCGGCTTCCATGGCCAGCGCATAGACGCTGCCTGCGTTCTTGACGGCCTTCGCGGTACCGCCCGGCTCGCGCACGGCGACAATGATCTCTCCGTTCGAACCCTTGATCTGCGAAATCAGCACGGTCTTCATCCTTTTTTCGATAACGCGGAAAATGCTTCGCCAATCCGGCTCCCAGAATGAGCCGGATTGGCAAGTTCACATGACTGCGAATGCTTGGGCAGCGCCGGAGCGCTTAGCCCTTGTTCTTGTTGTAGACATCGAAGAAGACGGCGGCGAGAAGCACCAGTCCCTTGACCATCTGCTGGAAGTCGATGCCGAGACCGACGATCGACATGCCGTTGTTCATGACGCCCATGATGAACGCGCCGATGACGGCACCGGTAATCTTGCCAACGCCGCCGGATGCCGAAGCTCCGCCGATGAAGCAGGCCGCGATAACGTCAAGCTCGAAGCCAACGCCTGCCTTCGGGGTCGCCGAATTCAGGCGAGCCGCGATGATCATGCCGGCGAGACCAGCCAGGACACCCATGTTGACGAAGGTGTAGAAGCTCAGGCGCTCGGTGTTGATACCGGACAGCTTGGTTGCCTTCTCGTTGCCGCCCATTGCGTAGATGCGGCGACCGATCGTGGTACGGCGCGTTACGAAGGTGTAGGCCGCGATCAGCACGAGCATGACGACGAGAACGTTCGGCAGGCCCTTGTAGGTGGAAAGCTGGAAGCCAAGGAACAGGATCGCCAACGAGATGATTACGTTTTGGGCGATGAAGAAGCCATAAGGCTCGACATCGATGCCATGGCTCTCGTTGACCTTGCGGCGACGCCAGGCGAGATAGAAGAGCACGACAGTTCCCAGCACGGTCAGCACCAGCGACGTGGAGTGCAGCGGAATTCCGGCGATATCGATCATTTCGCCTGGCAGGAAGCCCGTCGAGATAACCTGGAAGTCCTTCGGGAATGGGCCGATGTTCTTGCCGCCCAGAACGAACAGCGTCAGGCCGCGGAAGACGAGCATGCCGGCGAGCGTGACGATGAAGGCCGGAATGCGGTGATACGCGATCCAGTAGCCTTGCGCAGCACCGATGGCGCCACCGATGACCAGGCAGAGAATGCCCGCAAGTACGAAGTTCATCTGCCAGTTGACGGTCATGATAGCCGCCACCGCGCCGACGAAGGCAACGATGGATCCGACCGAAAGGTCAATGTGGCCGGCCACGATGACGAGCAGCATGCCGAGCGCCATGATGACGATGAACGAGTTCTGCAGAACGAGGTTCGTTAGGTTGACCGGCTTGAACAGAATGCCGCCCGTGTAGAACTGGAAGAACACCATGATCGCGACGAGCGCGATAAGCATGCCGTATTCGCGAATGTTGGCGCGGATATAGTCCGCAACGGAAACGACGTTGCTTTCCTCGGTGGCTGAAGGGTTGACCGGAGTCATTGTTTCTTCTCCCCTGAGCGCATGATAGCGCGCATGATGGTTTCTTGGCTCGCCTCTCCCTTTGGCAGTTCCGCAACGATACGTCCTTCATTCATGACGTAGATGCGGTCGCACGTACCAAGCAGTTCCGGCATTTCCGATGAGATCATCAGAACACCCTTACCATCGGCTGCGAGCTGGTTGATGATAGTATAGATTTCGTATTTTGCACCGACATCGATACCGCGGGTGGGTTCGTCCAGGATCAGGACGTCGGGGTCGGAGAACAGCCACTTCGACAGCACAACCTTTTGCTGGTTGCCGCCGGAGAGATTGACCGTTTCCTGGAAGATGCTGGAGCTACGGATGCGCAGCTTCGAGCGGTATTCCGATGCGATCTTCGATTCCTTGATGGTGTCGATGACCGTGGCTTTCGAGACCCCGGCCAGATTGGCGAGCGTCGTGTTGTGAACGATGTTCTCGCCGAGTACGAGACCAAGATGCTTGCGGTCTTCGGTCACATAGGCAAGACCCGCGTCGATGGCCTTGCGAACGGTGCTGACATCGACCGGCTTGCCGTGCATCGACACGTCACCATGGATCTTGTGTCCATAGGATTTGCCGAACAGGCTCATTGCGAATTCGGTACGGCCGGCGCCCATCAGGCCCGCGATGCCAACCACTTCGCCCTTGCGGACGGTGACGTTGATGTCGTGCAGAACCTGGCGGTCACGGTGATGCTGGTGGAAAGCGTTCCAATTCTTCACCTCGAGGATCGTTTCGCCGATCGGCACGGAGCGCGGCGGATAACGATCGGCGAGTTCGCGGCCCACCATGTTCTTGATGATGATGTCTTCGCTGATCTCTTCGGTCTGACAGTCGAGCGACTTGACGGTCATGCCGTCGCGCAGAACCGTGATCTGGTCAGCGACCTTGCGAACTTCGTTGAGCTTGTGCGTGATGATGATCGACGTCAGGCCCTGGTTGCGGAACTCGATCAGGAGGTCCAGCAGTGCATCGGAATCCTTTTCGTTGAGTGACGCCGTCGGCTCATCGAGGATCAGCAGCTTCACGCTCTTAGACAGCGCCTTGGCGATTTCGACCAGCTGCTGCTTGCCAACGCCGATGTCGGTGACGAGCGTTTCCGGCGACTCCTTGAGGCCAACCTTGCTCAGCAGCTCTTTCGTACGCTTAAAGGCTTCTTGCCACTTAATGATGCCATTCTGAGCAACTTCGTTGCCGAGGAAGATGTTTTCGGCGATCGACAGGAGCGGCACCAGTGCCAGTTCCTGGTGAATGATGACGATGCCGATTTCTTCGGAATCCTTGAGCGCCTTGAAATGACGGACGTCGCCTTCGTAGACAATATCGCCGTCGTAGGTTCCGGCTGGGTAGACGCCGGAGAGAACTTTCATAAGGGTCGACTTGCCGGCCCCATTTTCACCCACCAATGCGTGGATCTCACCCTGTCGAACCTTGAGGTTCACATTCTCAAGCGCCTTTACGCCTGGGAACGTCTTGGTGATGTTCCGCATTTCGAGGATTGTGTTGTCCATGGTCATAATCCAACGCCAGCAGCCAAAGGGACGCGGCGATCATAAAATTGAAGACCGGAACCCGCAAGCAGCGGGTTCCGGCCAACTTGGTACAATTATTACTTCAGCTGGTCAGCCTTGTAGTAACCGCCTTCTACGAGGATCTTCTCGTAGTTGGTCTTGTCAACTGCGACCGGGGTCAGCAGGTAGGACGGAACGACCTTGACGCCGTTGTCGTAGGTCTTGGTGTCGTTGACTTCAGGCTCCTTGCCTTCCATCAGAGCGTTGACCATGCCGACGGTAACCTTTGCGAGGTCACGGGTGTCCTTGAAGATCGTGGAGTGCTGCTCGCCAGCGATGATCGACTTGACCGACGGAACTTCAGCGTCCTGGCCGGAAACGACCGGGAGCGGCTGATCGCCGGAACCGTAACCAACGCCCTTCAGCGACGAGATGATGCCGATGGACAGACCGTCGTAAGGCGAGAGAACTGCATTGACCTTCGCGTCGGTGTAGTTAGCCGAGAGCAGGTTGTCCATACGAGCCTGGGCCGTTGCCGGGTCCCAACGCAGCGTGCCAACCTTGTCCATGCCGGTCTGGCCGGACTTTACGACCAGCTTGCCGCTATCGATGTAAGGCTGCAGAACAGACATTGCGCCGTCATAGAAGAAGAAGGCGTTGTTGTCGTCCGGCGAACCGCCGAAGAGCTCGATGTTGAACGGGCCCTTGCCATCCTTGAGGCCGAGGGCGTCAACGATGGAGGTTGCCTGCAGAACGCCAACCTTGAAGTTGTCAAACGTTGCGTAATAGTCGACGTTGCCCGAGTCGCGGATCAGACGGTCATAAGCAATGACCTTGATGCCTGCGTCGTGAGCCTTCTGGAGAACGTCGGAAAGCGTCGTGCCGTCGATAGCGGCGATGACGAGAACCTTAACGCCCTTCGTGACCATGTTCTCAATCTGAGACAGCTGGTTCGGAATGTCGTCGTCAGCGTACTGCAGGTCGGTGGCATAGCCAGCGTCCTGGAGCTGCTTGACGATGTTGTTGCCGTCGTCGATCCAGCGAGCGGACGACTTCGTGGGCATCGCAATGCCGACAGTGCCCTTGTCGGCTGCCAAAGCCGGCATAACGAACGAAGCGACGCCAAAGGCCGCCGCTGCCATCAACGAGATAATGGATTTCATATCTCTCTCTCCCTTAGTTAATAAACGCGCGTGCGAAAAATCGCCCGCCCCGAAACTGTGGCAGGTTCCGTCTTGGATAATTACTTCAGATGGTGAGAAACGAAGTAGGTCTCCTCCACGCTCTCACGTGTTGAATGCCAACCAGCACACGGCGGCAAACTGGTATGGAATCCCATAACTGTCAAATAGAATAACTGGTAAAGTGCATAACAATTTTGGTATATCGTTAAAAAGTATTACTTTTAATGGAACGCGGATGGGAGGCCGCAACCATGGCGATCATTTCGGACCCGCAGACGCATGGTCACGTCGACATTCATACGGATATCTTTGCCGATGACGCCTTTTTGCGATTGGGCCTCAAGCTGAATCATCTGCGAATGATCGTCGCAATCGAAGATAGCGGGCAGATTTCCGCGGCGGCCGAAGCGCTGAACATTTCACAGCCGGCAGCCTCGCGAATCCTGTCCGAAATGGAATCGATCGTTAAGACGCCACTATACGAACGCGTGGCACGCGGCGTCGTGCTGACGACCTTCGGACAGGCGCTTGCCAGACGCGCGCGCAAGATCATGCTCGAGCTGCGCGAGGCGGGCAGGGAAATCGCCGAACTCAAAACGGGCAAGGGAGGTACCGTCTTTATCGGCGCCGTCACTGCCCCAGCCATGAGCCTGGTCGTGCCGGCGATAAAGCGCGTTAGAAGCGCCCTACCCGGCATAGAGGTCACCATACAGGTTGAAACGAGCAACGTGCTTGCCCGCGAGTTGCTCGCCGCCCAGCATGACTTCATCATCAGCCGCATTCCCGATGATCTCAACCCGCGCCTCTTCCAGGTCCAGGAAATCGGCGTGGAGAAGGCCTGTCTGATCGTACGGGGCGGCCATCCGCTCTTGAAGAAGAAGGTCGCCTCCCTCGAGGACCTTCCACAATATGATTGGGTTTTCCAACCAGCGGGAACGCTCCTGCGCCGGACGATCGAGGACCTCTTCCTTTCTCGCGGCGTGCTGCTCCCGGAAAATATCGTCAACACCTCTTCGCTGCTGCTCACCTGTGCGACGGTTTGCCAGACGGATGCGATCGCGCCGATCGCGCTCGATGTGGCGCAGTTCCTGGCGACCCATCGGTCGAAGGCTTCGGATGTGCGGGTGTTGCCGATCGATTTCGAGATCAACGTCAGGCCCTACAGCCTGATAACGGTCAAGGAACGTGCGCTGCCCCCGAGCGCACGGCTGCTTTATGACCTGGTACTGGCCGAAAGCAAGAAGGCGGGAGTGCTCTGACAAGCCTTGCACCACCTTGTTCGGATCTAATGCGCCCCTCCAAGGGAGGCAATCATGCTGTTCGGCCAATCCGTGTTCCAGTCCGTGCTCGACCGCCTGAAGGCGGAGGACGACGAAACCGTCGAACAGGATGCACCCGCCGCCGCCCGCGTAAGCGGTCTCAATACCGGCCTCGCGTTCGACGTCATGGAAGGCGTCTCGGCGTCGTCAGCGCGACCCAACCAGGCATATTTCGAGACAATGGAATTCGCCGCATCGGAGACCGTGGCCGAGCGGTCGCCTGAGCCCTTGCCGCCTCCTGAACCAGAGCCCGAGCCGGTGATGCCCGATCACCTCGAGCGCATCGCGCCTGAAGATATCGCGGCCGAACTGGACATTTCTGCGCGTGATACAGCCCAGAGCCTCAGCGAAAAGCGCCGCGCCTTTGCCAAGCAGAACCATCCCGATCGCGTCAACCCGCTGTTCCGCGAGAACGCTACCAAGCGGATGACGATAGCGAACCTGCTGATCGACCAGGCGCTGCGCCGCCTTGCCCGCTGACTAGTCAGCGTCCTTCTTGGCTTCTGTATCTTCTGCCTCTTCCGCGTCATCGGAAGATGGCGCCGTGTCCGCCTCCGGCGACTGCGGCTTGTAGTTCCAGAACAGCATATAGGCCGCATAGACGCCTGCGCCGCCCGACAGGACCGCCCAGAATGGATCGCCGGTGATCATTTCGACCAGCGCCCAGCCAAAGCAAACGGCCACAATCAGGATGCGAGCCCACAGCGGGCGATAGGCCGGATGGTTCGGATCGATGAGTTGCATATTTATCCCGCGCGGTATTTCGATGACATGTCTTTAGGATGGATTCCGTAAATGTGAAAGAGCGCCGGGCTTGACGCGGCAGCCATTAAATGGAATGAAAATTCCACAAGCATCACAGTTCGGTTCATTTGTTCCGAATTCAAGGGAGGTTCTCATGACAGTCAGATTTGGTCTTCTCGGCGCCGGCCGTATCGGCAAGGTTCATGCGAAGGCCGTCAGCGGCGATGCCAATGCCAAGCTCGTTGCCGTCGCCGACGCCTTTCCGCAGGCCGCCGAAGCGATCGCATCGGCTTACGGCTGCGAGGTCCGCACGATCGACGCGATCGAAGCCGCCAAGGATATCGACGCCGTCGTCATCTGCACCCCGACCGACACCCACGCCGAACTGATCGAGCGATTCGCGCGCGCTGGAAAGGCGATCTTCTGCGAAAAGCCAATCGATCTCGACGTTGCCCGCGTCAAGGCCTGCATCAAGGTCGTCGACGAGACCAAGGCGAAGCTGATGGTCGGCTTCAACCGACGCTTCGACCCGCACTTCATGGCTGTTCGCAAGACGATCGATGATGGCCGAATCGGCGATGTCGAAATGGTAACGATCACCTCGCGCGATCCTGGCGCCCCGCCAGTCGATTACATCAAGCGTTCGGGCGGCATCTTCCGCGACATGACGATCCATGACTTCGACATGGCCCGCTTCCTGCTCGGCGAAGAGCCGGTTGCCGTCAGCGCGACCGCCGCCGTCCTCGTCGACAAGGCGATCGGCGAAGCCGGCGACTACGACAGCGTTTCCGTGATCCTGCGGACCAAATCCGGCAAGCAGGCAATCATCTCCAATTCCCGCCGTGCCACCTACGGCTACGATCAGCGCATCGAAGTGCATGGCTCGAAGGGCATGGTCGCTGCCGAGAACCAGCGTCCGGTCTCGATCGAGGTCGCCAACGGCGACGGCTATACCCGTCCGCCGCTGCATGACTTTTTTATGACTCGCTATACCGAAGCTTACGCCAACGAGATCGCGAGCTTCATCGCCGCAATCGAAAAGGGCGCGACCATCTCGCCGTCGGGCGCCGATGGCCTGGCTGCCCTCGCGCTTGCCGATGCCGCCGTGCAGTCCGTCAAGGAAGGCAAGCTCATCAAGATTGGCTGACGGCCCTCTCCCGACCGAAAGCCACCTGTGAAATGGCCGGGTCCCTGCCCGGCCATTTCTCGTTCCATCTGCACGATCCGCTAGGCGCACCGCTAATCCGATCCCTGGATACCGGACAAGACCAGCTCCTGATCGATCACCGACAATGCCCGGTCGAGATGACCCTCGAACACGAGGATCGATTCGTCGGGAACGACTCGGATCTCCGGCATTCCCTCCATCCGCACGACATGCGTCTGGCCAAGCCCTTCCTCGATCCCCGGTCGCAACAGATCATAGTAACGCGTTCCCGGCCCGGTGATGGCGATCGGCATGCGTTCTGTCAGACTTAGCAGACGCGAAAGCCCATTTCCGAGTGCAATACCGGCCTGCCTGAATGCCAAGGCAGACATGCGGTGCCCCTGTCGCGCTTGGGCGGCGATCTTGTCGAGCCCGGCGACCGGCACGAACTTGGCTGGGATCGTGTCGAGCGGCACTTCGAAGGCCATGCGCAAAATGGCGTAGAAGCCAGCATAAGCCTCGATGCATCCCCTGCTGCCGCAGCGACAAAGGCCGCCGTTTGCCATATGCAACATATGTCCAAAATTTGGGGCCGACACTTCACGCTCGCCCGGCCCCGTGCTCCGGACGATGCCGAGCCCGACACTATGTCCGAGCGACAAGGCGGCGAGCGACCGAAAATCAACCGGCCTCGCATTCGCTTCATGTGCGCCGAGTGCGGCTGCGACGAGCTGGGTCTCGTTCCCCAGAAAAATCCTGGCCTGCCAATCCGGCCGCAAGGCCGATTCGAAGTCGATCTGATTGCTGCCGAAAATCGGCGACCACACCAGTACAGGGTCGGTCGGATGCACCAGACCTTTGCTGCTGATCGATATCAGCAGCACCCTTTCCTGGGGCAGCTTCGAGCGTGAAAGAATGCGCGCAAGCCCCTGTTTAATAGAGGCAATAAACCGCTCGGCACCGGCGGGATCATGCGACCTTTCCTCGCCGAACCGGTCGATGAGTTTGCCTGCGTAGTCGACCAGCGAATATTGCACGCCGTCCGATGAAATGATCACGACGACAAGGTAGCCGCAGTCGCGCCGCTGTCGAAACAGCACGCGCGGACGCCCTCTTCCGCTACTTGGCTGCTGCTCGGATTTTTCAATGATTTGCGCTTTTTCGAGGTCAGCCGTGATTGCTGAAATCGTCGCGGAGGAAAGCTTCGTAAAGTCGGCAATCTCTGTATGCGCCAGCGCCCCATGTCGTCGAAGCGCAGCTAATACAAGGACGCTGTTTCTCTGCCGGACCAACTCCGTGCTCGACTTGGTCAGCATATATGCCGGCCTCTCCCCCTCGCATTCCGCCCTCGCTCACACCCCATCTCCAGCAATTTTTTCGCGACGCAACGAAGCCGGTAGTGCGGTGTTGACAGTTGAAAAAATCTCTGACACTTAATTTCTCGACTGTCGAGAAAATAATTCAAATTTCTCGCCAGCGAACCGCGGCGGCCGGAGGAACCACTGGCTGGGGCTGGCCGCTATTCACTCGGGAGGATATTTATGAAGTCTGTTTTGAAGCTGATGGCCGGGGCGGCCATCCTCGTGTCGGTGCACACCGCCGCAATGGCAGCTGATCTCGTCGTCGGCGTTTCCTGGTCGAACTTCCAGGAAGAGCGTTGGAAGACCGACGAAGCCGCCATCAAGAAGGCCCTCGAAGCCAAGGGCGCAAAGTACATTTCCGCTGATGCGCAGTCGTCTGCCGCAAAGCAGCTGACCGATGTTGAATCGCTGATTTCGCAGGGCGCGAATGCACTCATCGTTCTCGCCCAGGATAGCGATGCTATCGGCCCTGCCATCGAAAAGGCTGCTGCTGAAGGCATTCCGGTTGTCGGCTACGACCGCCTGATTGAAAATCCGGCTGCTTTCTACATCACCTTCGACAACAAGGAAGTCGGTCGCCTGCAGGCCGAAGGCGTATTCAAGGCCAAGCCGGAAGGCAATTACGTCTTCATCAAGGGTTCTTCGTCCGACCCGAACGCGGACTTCCTGTTCTCGGGCCAGATGGAAGTGTTGAAGGCGGCTGTCGATGCCGGCAAGATCAAGAACGTCGGCGAAGCCTACACCGACGGCTGGCTGCCGCAGAACGCCCAGCGTAACATGGAGCAGTTCCTGACCGCCAACAACAACAAGGTTGACGCCGTTGTTGCTTCGAACGACGGCACCGCCGGTGGCGCTGTTGCCGCGCTCGACGCACAGGGCATGGCAGGCACCGTTCCGGTTTCCGGGCAGGACGCCGACAAGGCTGCTCTGAACCGCATCGCGCTTGGTACTCAGACGGTTTCCGTCTGGAAGGACTCGCGCGAACTCGGCAAGCGCGCTGCTGAAATCGCGCTCGACCTCGCTGGTGGGAAGACGATGGACAAGATCGACGGTGTCACCACTTTCGAGGGCGGCCCGAAGAAGGTGAAGATGCAGTCGATCTTCCTGAAGCCGGAGGCCATCACCAAGGACAACCTGAACGTCGTCATCGACGCCGGCTGGATTTCCAAGGCTGAAGCTTGCCAGGGCGTAAAGGCCGGCAGCGTCAAGGCCTGCGATTAATCTTCGCCAGGTCAATCAACACGCCGGCGCCGCAGCGGTCTCGTTGCGGCGCCGGATGCGGATGGTGCCTCCTCCACGGACACTCCCGCCTCGTAACGCACCGAACGCTTTGATTCCCTGCCAGAATAGTGCCGCGCCTTGAGCGGCCATTTCGGAAGTCTCTCGGTGGTCAATTCAAGAACAGGGCAACCTCGGTTCGGGCTTTTCGGGCACCCGCGCCACGGCCCAAACAATGGGGGAAACGGCAAACCCATGGCAAACATCACGCAATCCTCATCGAGCCATCCGCGCTCGGCGGAGGGCAACGCTTTTACGCGCTTCCTGCGCGCAACCGAGATCGACACGCGCCTGCTTGGCATGGTCGCCGCGCTGCTCGTCATCTGGATCGGCTTTCATCTCTACACCGGCGGGCTCTTCCTGACGCCGCGCAACCTCTGGAACCTCTCGGTCCAGACGACCGAAATCGCGGTTCTCGCGACCGGCATGGTGCTTGTCATCGTCACCCGCAACATCGACCTGTCGATCGGCTCCATGCTTGGCCTTGTCGCCATGATCATGGGCGTCGTCCAGGCGAAATTCCTGCCGCAGTACCTCGGCTTCGACAACTCCTGGACCTGGCTGATCACGTTGGTCTGCGGTCTGGTTGCCGGAACGCTGATCGGTCTTTTCCAGGGCGTCATCATCGCCTTCCTGGGTGTCCCCTCCTTCATCGTCACGCTCGGCGGCTTCCTCGCCTGGCGCGGTCTTGCCTGGTACGTGACATCGGGCCAGACGGTCGCACCTCTCGACACGACGTTCCGCATTATGGGCGGCGGCGCTGAAGGGGCTGTCGGAGCCACGTGGAGCTGGATCATCGGGCTTGTCGCCTGTGTGCTGATCGTCGTCGGCATCATCGGCTCGCGCCACCAGCGCAAGCGTTTCAACTTCCCACGCCGTCCGCTCTGGGCAGAGTATTTCTTGGCAGTTCTCGGCTGCACCCTAGTCCTTGGCGCCATCTGGGTGTCCACCATCTATTACTGGCCGGTGGCGATCGCCAAGAAGTACGCCGAAGCCAACAACATCGCCTGGCCGGAAACGGGGCTCTTCATCTCCTACGGCATCGCCGTGCCGGTGCTGATCGCCATTCTCGTCGGCATCGTCATGACCTTCATCGCCACCCGCTTGCGCTTCGGCCGCTACGTCTTCGCGATCGGTGGCAACCCTGAAGCAGCCGAGCTCGCCGGCATCAAGACCCGCTGGGTCGCCGTCCGGATCTTCGCGCTTATGGGCTTTCTCGCGGCTGTCGCCGCGGCGATCTCGACCGCCCGCCTCAACGCCGCCGCCAACTCGCAAGGCACGACCTACGAGCTCTATACGATCGCCGCAGCCGTCATCGGCGGCACCTCGCTCGCCGGCGGCACCGGTACGATCGCCGGCGCAATGCTCGGCGCGCTGGTCATGCAGTCGCTGCAATCGGGGATGGGCCTCGCCAACGTCGACACGCCCATACAAAATGTTGTCGTGGGCGCCGTGCTTGTCGTTGCCGTCTGGCTCGACACCGTCTATCGCTCGCGGTCGAAGTAAAGAGGAGTCCTAGATATGACTGATCAACGCACTCCCCTTGTGGAAATGAAAAACATCTCGATCTCCTTCGGCGGCATCCACGCTGTGGACAATGCTTCGGTCGATCTCTACCCCGGCGAAGTCGTCGCCCTTCTCGGCCACAACGGCGCCGGCAAGTCGACGCTCATCAAGATCCTCTCCGGCGCCTACAAGCGCGACAGCGGCGAGATCCTGATCAATGGCGAGCCGGCAGACATCCGCAATCCGCGCGATGCGAAGAAGTACGGCATCGAGACGATCTACCAGACGCTCGCCGTCGCCGATAACGTCGATGCCGCCGCCAACCTCTATCTCGGCCGCGAGATCCGCACGAAGTGGGGCACGCTCGATGACGTCGCCATGGAAGCCTCCGCGCGTGAGGTGATGGGCCGCCTCAACCCCAACTTCCGCCGCTTCAAGGAGCCGGTGAAAGCACTTTCCGGCGGCCAGCGGCAGTCTGTGGCGATCGCCCGCGCGATCCTCTTCGATGCCCGCATCCTGATCATGGACGAGCCAACGGCGGCTCTCGGGCCCCAGGAAACGGCGCAGGTCGGCGAGCTGATCAAGCAGCTGAAGAAGGAAGGCATCGGCATCTTCCTGATCAGCCACGACATCCACGACGTCTTCGACCTCGCCGATCGTGTCTCGGTGATGAAGAACGGCCAGGTCGTCGGCCATGCCCGCACCGAAGATGTCACCAAGGACGAAGTGCTCGGCATGATCATCCTCGGCAAGGTGCCGCCAAAGGCCATCCCCGGCCCCGGCGCCATGCAGGCCTGACCCGCAGACGTGAGACATAAAAGTCCGCCGCCCGCAAGAACGGCGGACTTTTCATTTTGTAGATTGAAGCCAGCGAGAAGCTAGGCTAAGAACCTCGCATCGGACAAGGCGATTCAAGCGCCTCGGCATGCACCCGTAGCTCAGCTGGATAGAGTGTTGGATTCCGATTCCAAAGGTCACAGGTTCGAATCCTGTCGGGTGCGCCACTAACTCTCGGGTCCGTTCTGGACACATAGGTTACGTTTTATTCCTGAGACATAGGTAACACTTTTGGACCGAAAGGGTTCGGCAAAGGTTCAAGCCTGCATGTCTCATCATCGAAGTATCCCAGATCGTAGTCCATAAAGCTTGTCAGCCAGATATGGTCTTCGACCTGTTTGATGCCGACGGGCTGACCGGCGAAGACCAGACTGAGATTGATCTTCTTCCGCTTGTAGCAGATGCGTCCGCATGTTGTGACGGTGACTGTCTGGTCGTGGAACGGGTAGTCGAGATCGGGTAGGCCGCGGTAGGCGCGCGGTGACGCGTCGTAGCGCTCTGCCGGGTAGGCCATGTTGAGCGCCTGGTGGGGCCGCTCGCTGTTGAACTCCTCGACGAAGTCGTCGAAGCGGGCTTGCTGCTGCAGGAAATTGTCTCCGGCCGGCTTGGTTGTCTCAAGTTTCAGTGTCAGATGCATGCGTTCATGGCGGCCGTTCTGCTGCGGGTTGC
>NZ_JDWI01000051.1:0-21183 GCF_012932765.1 Rhizobium sp. 57MFTsu3.2 | reverse complement strand
TCCCCCTCCTCACCTAAGATCTTCGATGGCGACAAGGTCGACGTCGGTATAGTCGACATTGTCACCGGCCATGGCCCAGATGAATGTGTAGCTTGATGTACCGACACCGGAATGGATGGACCAACCCGGCGACAGGATCGCCTCCTCGTTCTTGACGATCAGGTGGCGCGTTTCGTTCGGCTCTCCCATCAGATGCACGACGCGGGCCTTTTCCGGCAGATCGAAATAGAGATACGCCTCCATCCGCCGGTCGTGGACGTGGCAGGGCATGGTGTTCCAGACAGAGCCGGCAGCAAGCGTCGTCATGCCGACGACGAGTTGGCAGGTCCTGGCGCCGTCCGGGTGGATGAACTGGAAGATCGAACGCTCGTTGCTCGTTGCCTGAGAGCCGAGATCGAGACGCTTGGCATCGGCGATACCAATATGCCGTGTCGGATGGCGCATATGTGCCGGCGCGCTCAGCAGATAGAATTTTGCCGGCTCCTCTGCCGAAACCGACTCGAATGTCACCGCCGAGCCCAGCCCGGCGTAGAGCATGTCACGCGTCCCCAGCGCAAACCGCTCGCCATCGACGACGACGATGCCGGCGCCGCCGATGTTGACCGCGATCAGTTCGCGACGCGCCAGGAGGGTTTCTGTTCCCGCCGGCTTGATCGTTTCCAGGTCAAGCGCTTCCGAAATCGGCATGGCACCGCCGACGATCATCCGGTCGTAATTGCTGTAGTGAAGCTGGATGCGGCCGGCCCGAAACAGTGGTGGCAGCAAGAAGTTTTCGCGAAGCTCGGCGGTCCCAAATCCCGCTGCGGCCCGCGGATCAATCGCGAAGCGATTGGTGTAATCAGTGTGAGTCACGTTGCCTCCCATGTCTTTCCAAGTCATCATACATATTGATCATACTTGGGCAACCGCAATCGCTTCATTCCGATCAACTATCGATAGCCTGGGAGATGTCAAAAGCTCTGAATTATAAGGAATTGTCGTCGATCAGCTCGGATTCCGCAATTTTGTATGACAACATCCACAATTGTTGTCTTTATGGAGCACTGGCGGTATGCTCGGACATTCATTTTCAGAGGCGACAACACCCTTGAACGCAATTCCTCCTCCGGTCGATGGTGGTCCATCACGACGACAGAAGCTCTCTGAACGGATCGCCGACTCCCTCCGCCAGGACTTCCTTTCAGGCCAGATCTCCGTCGGACAGAAGTTGCCGACGGAGGCCCAACTCGCAGAATCCTTTGACGTCAGCAGGACCGTCATTCGCGAGGCGATCGCGGCTCTCTCGGCCGATGGGTTGCTGGAAACGCGACAAGGGGCAGGCATCTTCGTGATTGGTCACCAGTCGTCCGCTCCGATCATAAGACAGGACCGATCAAGCAACATATCGCACGCCCTGAACGTGCTTGAAGTTCGCATCGCGCTTGAAGCTGAAGGTGCGGCGCTGGCCGCCACCCGCAGAAACGCCTCGCAGGAGGCGCAGATTCAGGAGAGCTTTTTCGAGTTCGATCGGCTCCTACAGCTTGGCAAGCCCACCGGCCAGGCCGACTTTGCCTTCCACCGATCGATCGCCGAGGCAACCAACAACCCTTTTTATGTTGAAGTCCTCGACGCGCTAGGGGCGCGAACCATCCCTTGTGACGTCACCTCTCCTTACGCCACCGAAGAGGTTCTCTCGGCCAGCTACCAGGCCGGATTGCAGCGGGAACATCTTGCCATCCTCAACGCAATTTCTGCAGGTGACGCTACCGGTGCGCGCGACGCCATGCGCGCTCATCTGTCTGCAAGCCAGGAGCGATATCGCGAACGCCTGAGGGATCGGCGCACGCGATATCAAAGCATTGTCGAAGCAAGCTAACGGATAACGATGTTCAATGGGCCTGGGATGACTGGCGCCATCATGACCCTCCGACCTCATCCCGCTTGGCTTTCACCTCGTCAGATGTGCCAATCGTTGCTCGCAGTGGCTTCGGTGGCAGCGTGCAATGGGCTGTCCGCGAGGGTATAGGCCCTGATATAGTCGATGTGCATTTCCGAGCCGTTCGCCAGGCCGTTGGACGGCGTTCCAGCCGCACCGCCGACAGCGAGGTTGACCAGCATGTACATGGGATCATGCATGTCTTCGGGTGTGTCCGTCTGCGCGACGGCAACGTCATCGAAGTACCAGGTGATGTGATCTTCGTCCCAGAGAACGCCGTAGTTGTGGAAGCCTTCGGTACTTGCCACCTTGACCGGAAAAGACGTGATCGTATGTGCGCCGCCATGGTCGCTATGGACTGTGGCATTGACAACATTCGGCTCCTGACCGCGCATCTCGACAACGTCGAGTTCTGGTGGCCAGGAGCCGTCCTCCGGAAGTAGCCAGAAGGCCGGCCAAACGCCCTGCTCTGACGGCATATCGGCACGAATTTCGAAATAACCATAGGTCTGGGCAAAGGATGAATGTGTGGTCAGGAGACCAGATGTGTAGTCGTAGCCGTTGATCTGCGCCTGGATCGCCTGCGAGGCGGGTTCTGCCGAAATCGTCAATACGCCGTTGCTCACAGAGAATGGATTTGCCGATGCGGTCGGCGCGTAGGACGGGTTGATGTACCACTGCAGCTCGCCGTTCCCGGTCAACGGGCTGCCGCGGTCCGGCGCCCACCAGAACTTGGCATCCCACGTGCCCTGGTCGCCACTGCGCAGGGACAGACTGTTGAATTCGTCATCGAAGCTCAGCGCGAGCTGTGAGCGGTCGAGCGTCAGCTGGAATTGGCTGGCATGCAGATCCGACACCTCGGTATTGGCAAAGACAAGGCTCTCACCGCCACCGAGATCCAGCCGCAGATTGGCGCCCTCCTGCGTCGTATGAGCCAGCACCTGCTCGAAAGACGAAAGCCCATAGCTGTTCAGACGCACCGTATCGTCGCTGCTGAAATCGACGATCAGATCGCTCCCGTGGCCCTTGGTGACGAGGAATGTGTCGGCTCCGCCTCCGCCGATCAGCACGTCGTTGCCGGCACCGCCGTCGATCGTCTGGCTTCCCGAGGCTCCGGAGATGATGTTGTCCTGCGCGTTGCCGAAAGCATAGCGCCCGGCGCCTGTTACGGTCAGGTTCTCGAAATTCTCAGGGAGCGTATAGCTCATCCAGGTGTTGATGGTGTCGGTTCCTCCGCCAGGTTCCTCCGCAGCACGGTTGATGGCGGAATAGAGATAGTAGATGTCATCGCCGGTTCCGCCGTGCATGGTCACGTTGACGGAACTGTCACCCCATATGGAGTCGTTGCCGGATGTGCCATTCAGCACAGGGCCGGAACCGGTTGCGGAGAACCATGCCGTCGAGGCGCCACTGTAGAACAGCGGTTGGCCGACAGCATTTTGTATTGATTTTGCCATTATCAACTCCTTCGGGTTTTCGTGCTTCTCATGGTCTCCCTCCTCCGATGGCTGTAATCATTCCTCCCGAAATGCACGGACCAGCTGGTCCGTAAACGGCTTTGCGAGATAACCGAGCGCCGTGCGCTCGCCTGTCTCGATGAAGGCTTCGACGGGCATCCCGGCAACCGGTGCCAGCTTGCCAAGCCTTTGCCATTCGCTCTCGGGCACCGCGACCCGAAGCGTGTAGTAGGATTGGCCGGAATGCGTGTCCGTTGTCAGGTCAGCGGAGACAGATGCAACGCGTCCCTTCAATTCCGGTGTTGTCCTGTAGCTGAACGCGGAGAATCGCAGGTTGACCTCCTTGCCGACTGCGACCTGGTCGACGTCCTGTGGCGACAATTTCAGCTCCGGCGTGAGCATGTCGTGATCGGGCACGATCTGCATGACGGCCTCGCCTGGCGTGACCACGGCACCCCGCGCATGGACAGCAAGTTGATGGACGATACCGTCTTGCGGCGCCCTTATGTCGACGTGTTGTAGCTCGTCCTCTATAGCAACGCGCCGCTCGGCGTATTCGCCGCTGTCGCCCTCCGCCTGCCTCAGCTGTTCGGAGACCTCGCTTCTGTGATCGTCACCCACCTGGATAATCTGCAGCTCCGTTTCGGCGATCTTTCCCTTGATTTCCGCGGTCGAGGCAACGAGGCTGCCGAGTTCTCCCGTCAAATCGGCCGCATCACGTTGCAGGGTGTAGACGCGGGTTGCGGGAATAACTCCCTGCCGAAGCAGCGGCTCCAGGCTTGCAAGCTCCTTGCCAATGATGCCGATGGCGCGACGCTTGCCCTCCTGCTGGGCCGACAGTCCTTCGGCCTGCTGGTCGAGCTGGCGGACGCGCTCACGCAGTTGCGCCGTCCTTCCACTGAGCGATGCGCGACGGTCATCAAACAGCCGCAGCTCGGAGCTCATGAGGGCGGTAGCCTGAGTGGCATCGGCATCTCTGACGACCGCTGGAAAAAGAATGGCGTTCCCGCCGTCGCGCTCTGCAGAAAGCCTGGCTGATCGCGCTGCAAGCTCTCGCAGCCGTCGCGATACGATCGCAAGATTCGCTTTGGTCTGGGTGTCGTCGAGATGAACGAGGATTTGGCCAGCCGTGACGCGATCGCCATTGCGGACGAAGACCTGTCCCACGGTGCCGCCCTTCTGGTGCTGCACCGGCTTCACATAGCTGTCGACGACCAGTGTCCCCTGGGCAATCACCGCGCCGTTTATACGGATCGCCGAGGCAAGCCCGCCAAGAACTCCGACGAGCAGGGCAGCTGTCGCAAGGGCAAGCAACGTAAGTCGGCGGATCGCTCGTTCCGTCGATGTCACAGCCCCGGTCATGACGACAACTCCCCGCCGGCGCGAAGCAGTCGGACGAAGGAACCGGTGGCAGCGACTGACTTTGGTCCTGTCTTGAGAATATCGTTCTTCGGGCCGAACGCTTTGCCCCGACCGCCCTCGAGAACCAGCACCTTGTCGACCACGGAAAGCGCGCTCGCCCGGTGAGCGATGATCAACACCACCCCTTGCCGCGACCGAACGGACTCGATTGCCTGCGAGAGTGCCAGCTCGCCCTGAACATCGAGATTGGAATTTGGCTCGTCGAGCACAACGAGGAACGGATCCGCGTAGAGGGCCCTTGCCAACCCGATGCGTTGCCGCTGGCCCGCGGACAGGGTTCTGCCCTGCTCGCCGATCCGCGTATCGAAGCCATCGGCAAAGCTCACGATCATATCGTAGACACCCGCGGCCCTGGCGGCCGCGATGATCAACTCCGAAGAGGCCTCCGGATCGAACCGGGCAATGTTGTCGGCGATGGTTCCGTCGAACAGCGACACGTCCTGCGGCAGGTAACCGATATTGCGGCCGAGTGCTTCCGCCGTCCATTGTGAAAGCGACGCTCCGTCCAGCCTGATATCCCCGGCAAGAGCCGGCCATAGGCCGACGATGCCCCGCGCCAGCGAAGACTTGCCCGAGGCGCTCGGACCGACGATGCCAACTGCCTCACCCGCGCTAACCTCGAAGGACAGCGCGCGAATGATCGGCATCTTCGAGCCCGGAGCTCCCAGATGAAGGTTCTCCACGGCCAGTGATTGCCGCGCCGCCGGTAGCGCGACGTCTCGCTGCCGCCCGTCGGAGAGCTCGACCTCGCGGTCGAGGCGCGACCATGCCTGGCGGGCAGCCGCAAATCCTCGCCAGTGCGCGATGGCAAGCTCGATCGGGGCGAGCGCGCGGCTCACGAGAATGGAGCTCGCAATCATGATGCCGCCAGTTGCTTCCTGTCGAATGACGAGTATGGCGCCCACGGCCAGCACGGCGGACTGCAGCAACATGCGCGCGGAGCGCGACAGGGTTGAAAGCGAGTTGACGAAAGTGGCCGTGCGCAAGTGACTGTCGAGGTGGCGCCGGTTGACTTCGGCCCAGCGCGCCGAGAGCGTCCCACCAAAGCCCATTGCGACGACCGCTTCTGAATTGCGCCTCGCGGTTTCGGCGAAAGCCATTCGCTCAGAAAGGATGGTGGCCGTCTCCCTCGTCGGACCGCGTGACTTCAGCTCCGCAAGCAGCGCCAGCCCCGTCAAGAGAAGCGCTCCAGCCACGGCCGTGAGGCCAATCCAGTGATGAAACAGGAAGCAGAGGGCGAGGTAGAAGGGCATCCAGGGCAGGTCGAACAACGCTCCCGGGCCAGGGCCGGACAGAAATCCACGCACTGTATCGATATCGCGGATCGTCTGAAGACCGTCTCCCGGCGCCGGCTTGCGCGATGCCGACAGCGCGACTGAGAGGAAGGCCGGCCCTGAGAACCGCTCATCCACCGCCCGTCCGATCTGCCCGAGAAGCAGGGATCGCGTGAGATCCAGAAGCCATTGGAACGCAAAGAGGGACACAACGATGATGACCAGACCGACGAGGGTCGGCAGGCTGCGGCTGGGAATGACGCGGTCATAGACCTGGAGCATGAAGAACGAGCCACTGAGCGCCAGGATATTGACGAGGCAACTGGTTACACCAAGCCCCAGAGCGCCAACACGCAACGACGAGAAGAGCCCAAAGAAGGGTCGCGGCTGCGAGAGGGATCCGGTTTCAGACAAATGGACTCCTTGTGGTCGTAGCGCAGACACACCATAGCCGAGGCCTTCGGTGGTCGAGAAATCGAGATCGCTTGCCTAGACTGAGGCAAAAGAGACCGAATGACGACCGCAAACAGCGGCGTCGCTTCATTCCGCGCTAAGTCGCCAAATCAGGCGTTAAGCGCGAAGTCGTGTTCCAGTCACGTCGTCGAATGACTGTCTTCTTTCGAACCGCGACAGCGCGATTGCTGAGCGATTCGGCAGTACTTGTGAGGGCATTTTATGACATATATAAGATCCCGGTTGCAATTTGTGTCCGGATTTGCGTTTCCAGCCCCGGGTTCGAAGGCTCCACAAGTCTCACCGGGCACGATCCAGGTTCAAATGATCTGCGCTATGCATCTGACTGGTGGTAGCAAGTGCTGGCACCAATCGATTGGACAAATCCAGCGACACTAGAGCGGCCGAACTCTGTCATAAACAATCCGGATCAGATTTGGGGCGGGAACAATTCGCTTGTGCGCAATCCCGGTCAGATCTGGGGCGGCGAAAATTCATTCGTGAGGAATCCAAGTCAGATCTGGGGCGGACCCAACTCGGTGTTCAACAACCCCCAGCTCAGCTCGCACCCCAGCCTGTCCAACTCGGCAAGATTGGAAACACCGTATATGTCTGCCATGGTACTGAATGTCTGGTGTGCTAAGGCCTCGCAATTCAGAATTTGTAGCCGACCTGCAGACCTGCTCGGGTCATGCCTCTGTTCGGACCTCACAGAGGTTCGCATGGGACGAATGCTCGACTCGTGCGATGACGTTCCAGTGCTTGTCGAACCGGTCGCCGTTTCAGACAGAGCGACTGAGTTCCTCCGGCACGGTGATCTGATAGGTGGGGTCGAGACGTCCGCCTTTGACGAGCATCCGCTTGCCGCTGCCGAGATCGACGCCTTTCCTGTCTATCTGCCTGAGCCAAGACGGGCTGTGGCGGTCGGCGAACCAGAAGAACAGGCGCTTAACCTTGATACTGCGGCAGTCCTGTAGCAGCAGGTTGAGGCGGCGCGGGCTCAGAGTGCGCAGCCCCTCGGCGATCATATCGACGTTGTGGAAGCTCTGCCGGTCGGGAAGCTCGTCGAGCAGTTCCAGGAAAGCGCGCTCGGGCGTCGAGACCGTCAAGGCGCGTTCGTCCTCACGCAGCGCCCGTACTGTCCCCGCCTGCTGATCGGGGGCAGCATGGATTGACTTGAAGAGGCTCGGAGTGCGGTGAAAGCGGAATGTCTGCGGCAAGGGCAACTTCGCGAGCCATCCGGGCGGTGGCTTCGTGCCGTAAAGATGAACGACGCTCGCGCCCGACGGGGCCACATAGTGGGTCAGTCCCTGCAGGTCGAGGGCGGTTATAGCGCCGACGACCAGGTCTCGTTCTAGTAGGGTCTGCAACGAGATGACCACTCCCTGCCAGGTGAGCTGCCCCAGGGGGCGCTTGAAGGTGCCGCGCGCAGGCTGATCAAGCCACCCGGCGGCCACGTATTGTGTGCGCAAGCTGCTGGAATAGCCGTGCGCCTCCATCCAGGCCGCGTCGGCAAGCAGGCCTTCGGGCAGGGTTCTCCCCAGCTGGTTCAGCTTTCCGGTTTTTCGCTCAGTCATACTTGGCAAAATAGCATATGATCAAACCGAAGTCAGTTTGAAACGAGCAGAAAAGACTTAGTCTGACTTAGGAAAAACAAAAAACCGCAAACCAAAAAGGCGAGGACTCCAGCGGCAGAGGGTCATAATGCGGAATTAGGTTTCTAGTTCTTCCTTCTGTGGCCATCGATCAGCAGGCTGCTGTGAGCTCTCAGTGGGGCCACGTCGGCTGGGAATAAGACTGGGACATCATAAGAAGCCTAAATTCCGCATGCATCGACGTCGCGTGTAGCGTCGGAACATCGGCCGCCACAATGGCGCCACAGATTTTCGCGGTCATCTTGCATCAAAACAAGCGGATAGCGGACAATGAAGTTCCTGGTTCTATTTGCAACAGTGCTTTTGTTTGCGGCCTTTCAGGCCGAGGCGCAGATTTACGGTCCGTATGACGACTACGGTGACTATGGCGACTACGGCTACTATGATCCGTATGGTCCATATGGACCGCCACCCGACTATGGCGAGCCGGTGCCGCAGCGCCAACCCCGAACGGGAAGGAGCGGGACAATCGTCATCGCCACACGCGAGCACACGCTTGTCTATACGACGCCTCAAGGTGAACAGCTCGCCTATCCGATTGCGGTCGGGCGCCAGGGAAAACGATGGTACGGCACGACGCATGTCACGTCGAAGCGCAAATATCCCGAGTGGCGACCGACGGCCAGCATGCGCCAGAAGAATCCGAGACTGCCAATGGTCGTGCGTCCCGGCCCTTCCAATCCGCTCGGTACACGGGCCATTTATCTTGCGGACGGCCTGCTGCGCATCCATGGCACCAATGATCCGTCCTCGATCGGCACGAATGCGTCAAGCGGTTGCTTTCGCATGTACCGCGAGGACGTCGAGGAGCTCTACGAGATGGTCCGTCCGGGAACACGCGTGATCGTCCGGCGGTGATATAACAATCGCCCAGTTCGGGTGTCGGCCACACAAAACTTTTCAAGGGTCCACGTCTGGCGTTTGGACACGCCTTGATACGACCGCCAACGCTGGCGTCGACGTCCCGTCATCAAAGCTTCATGCGGCTCTGCCATCATCTCATGACGATGTCGAATCCAAATCTCGCCGAAATCCGTCCCGTGTCATCCCGCATCTCACCGACTGCCTCGCCGCGCCTTGCGGCATTGGCGCAAGCCGTCCTCCTTGGAGGCGCCAAAGCGCGAACATCGCTGCGTCGCCGCCTTGATGGCGAATTGGTCGCAAAAGCGCCGAGGGACTATCAGACCGAGATCGACGTTGCCGTCGAGCGCATCATCGTCGATGAGTTGAACCGATCCTTTCCCACCTACGCGATCAAAGGCGAAGAAGCAGTCGGCAACCGGAACGCAAAGGACGGCGTGCCTGTCATCTATATCGATCCCATCGACGGGACGACAAATTTCGCCTGGGGAATTCCGCATTTCGGGATGACAATCTCGATCGTAGAGGAAGGCGAACTTGTCGCCGGCGTCGTTTACGACGCGATGCTGGATGAGCTTTTCAGCACGGAACTCGGCGGCGGAGCCTATTTGAATGGCGAGCGGATCCGGTGTGTGAGCTCGAAGGGAGTTGAAGACGTGCTCGTAGGGGCCGGCCTGCCGATTCCCGGACAACTGAAGGCCGTGCCGGAAGACGTGTACTTCAACGCGGTCAAGCGGTTGATGGCCACAACCGCGGGCGTGCGACGGCTGGGTTCGGCGGCCTTGTCGATCGCCTATGTCGCCTGTGGTCGCCTGGACGGTTTTTTTGAGGATGGCTTGTCACTGCACGACTACGGCGCCTCCGCCCTTTTGGTGCGCGAGGCAGGCGGCAAAATCTCGGCGTTTGATGGTGGACCCGTCACCGCGAACGGAGACATCGTTGCCGGCAATCCCGCCCTCCATCCTTGGCTTGTCAAAGGCTTTCAGGCCTGATCTTCGATCAGAAGCCGTTCCAGCCCGACCGGATCATCCGTCGTGATCTGGTCAGCCTTCAGTTCCAGGAGCCGTTTGACGCCCGGCAATGCGGAAGGGACGGCGGAGTTGATCGTATAGGCGTCGACGAGCCGCCCTGCCCCCTGAAATGCGCCGATCAGGTCGTAGCCCGCCTGATCCGCAAATAGCACCAGGCGGCGATCGAGATAGATCATTTGCGCGCGCGGCACGGCTCGTAGCGCACCGGCAACAAAACCCACGAAATCGCGTGTTTCCATCAGCCGCTCGATGGCGCCGTCGTGGCAGGGGTCGTAGCCGATTGCCATGTCAGGCACCGCATGCGAGAGCCGCTCGACGGCAAGCGAGTCACCGCCTGAAAGAATGACTGAATCGGCAACAGGCGAAATAGCCGCAGCGAATGCGGCGATGTCGGCGTCACGAATGACGTCCGAATTTTCTTTCAGGTCAAGCTGCAAGCCCGCCCTCGGATCCCGGCCGACCTGAGCCAACAGGCGCCCGAGATCCGAAAGCATCATGACCTTGTGTTCGCTCGGCGCCCCGAAAGGATCGCGAAGATGCAAGCCACGCAGGTAAGCCTCGGATGCGGATCGAACCATCCCGGTGCCGGTTGTCGCGGCATCAAGCGTCTCGTCGTGCAGCACTGCAAAACCATCACCGGCAAAGCGCATTAGATCGACCTCGACGCTGGCGCCGAGTTCCATGCCTTCCACGATGCGCGCGCCGGTAAAGGAGATGTCGCCGGCAAATCGATGTCCCCGGTGCCACTTCAGCCAGGTATGATGCCCTGCTCTGTCGATCGCAATTCCACGGCCCTCAAGCATGACCAAACACCCGATTGTTCTCCTGTGTCGGGACCGCGACGGACTGGTGAACGAGCCGGTTGTCTCGGAACGCCCTGAAGGCGGCCGCCACCGGTTTCACCGACGTGCCCATGGTCCAGCCACTGTTGCTTGATGTCATCGCTTTCATTCTTGTTCCGTCGCTGAGATCAACGTCGACGATCTTATGGGTGCCAAAATCGATGCTACGGTGAACGATGCCGGTACCCATCTCGTTCGCCGCAACAAGCGACAATGCTTCCGGTCGAATCGCAAGTACGATTTCTCCGTCCGCAACGGGAACAGGGAGCGAAAAGGCTGCATGTTGGCTGATGCCATTCCTGACCGTGGTGCGAATGAAGTTCATCGAACCGATGAACCCGGCGACAAATTCGGTCTCTGGCTCGCGGTAGATGCGATCGGGCGGCGCAATTTGCTCGGTGCAGCCATCGCGCAACACGACGATCCGGTCGGCGAGCGCCAACGCTTCATCCTGTCCGTGCGTGACGAAGAGCGTCGTGATTCCAAGCCGCTGCTGGATGTCGCGCACCTCCTCACGCAACCGCTCGCGCAAGTGCTGGTCGAGGCTGGCGAAGGGCTCGTCGAGCAGGAGGATCTTGGGTTCGAGCACCAGCGAGCGGGCCAGCGCCACACGCTGCTGCTGGCCACCGGAAAGCTGCGTGGTGATGCGCCTGCCGTAGTCGGCAAGACCAACGAGCGCCAGCGCCTGTTCGACGCGCTCTTTTATCTCGGCTCTGGGAAGGCGGCGAAGCTTGAGGCCGAATGCAATATTGTTGAAGACGTCCATATGCGTCCACAGGGCATGGCTTTGGAACACCATGCCTGTCGGACGTTTTTCCGGCGGCAGTGACGTAACATCCTTTGCATCTATCAGAATGCTCCCCGCGGTCGGTCTTTCGAAGCCGCCGATCATGCGCAGCAACGTCGACTTGCCTGATCCGGAAGGACCAAGCAAACAGACCAGTTCACCATCCTCGACATCGAGGGAGACATCGCGGACCGCATAGGTGGCGCCGAAGCTCTTGGATATCCCTTTTATGGTCAAGCGTGCCATCTGAAGCCCTTCCTGGTGCCATCCGCCGCAATGAACATCATGCTCCCAGCCCCCTTGCGAAGGTACCGGCGCCGACCACTCTTCGGGCAAACATCAGTGCGACGAAAGAGGGAACCCACAGCATCACCGATAGGACGGCGCCATACTGAACCACGATCTGGTTGTTGATGAAGGTGACCATGAGGACCGGCATCGTGCGGATCTGCGGCGCTCCGATCAGCCACGCCCCTTCGGTTTCGTAGAACGTCCCGACAAAGGTCAGCAGGAGGGCCGCAGCGATCGTTGGCGCGGCCTGCGGCAGGGTAATCGACCAGAAGACACGCAAAGGGGTTGCCCCGGCATCGCGCGCGGCCTCTTCCATTCGCCGATCGACGTTCTTGAAAGCCGCCACGGGAATCCAGATCATCAGCATCAGCGTTCCGACCAGTTGAATGAGGACCACGCCCCAGAACGTGCTGATCAATCCGATCTGAAGAAAGATCCCGGCGATCGCCACCAGAAGCCCGAACTTCGGGAAGGCATGCGACGCCAGGAACGACAGAAAGAGAACGTCCCTGCCCGGGAATTTCATGCGTGCGAAGGCATAGGCGGCCGGGAGACAGATTACCGCTGAAAGAATGGTCACCGTCGTCGCCAGACGAAGGCTGAGAAAAAGGGCGTCCCACACATCGGTTCGCGACAATGTCAGCGACCAATAGCGCAGTCCGAACTGTTGGGGGATCACAGCCGGGTAGCGCCAGACCTCGCTGAAAGCCCAGGTTCCGACGACAACGAGCGGCAAAGCGATGAACAGCGTCAGCAGCAACGCCAGCAGGGCGCCGATCCAATCCATCTGAGCCATGACAAGCCTTCCGTGCCTCATCACACGCCTCCCCTGTTGCGGGCGATTGAGCGCACGTAAAGCACTCCGAAGACAAGGCAGAAGCCGAAGGCGATGACCGCCTGCGTCAGAGCGTTGACAGGGTCGTTCATGTCCGAGAACGTCCGCTGCATGAAGGGCCCCATCATCTCCGGCGATGCCGGCCCGAGAAGATAAGGCAGCGTGAAGGACGAGAAGATGCCGAGGATTGCGAAAGAAGTGGTGACGAGCAGGGAATTGCCCATCCGCGGCATGATGATCGACAGGACGACGCGCAGCGGCGAAGCGCCGACGTCCCGTGCGGCTTCGATGGAGCTCTTTGGAATATTTCCCAGTCCGGCCGTCAGCATGAGGACCGTGAGCGGCAGGTTATCCCAGACGAGACCAATGACCGGCCCCCACGGCGTCAGGTAGGGTGACGGCAGCTTCGGCAATCCAACGGCATTCAGCAACACGTCGACGGCGCCGTTGGGGCCAATGGTACGGATCAGCGCATAGGACAGAATGATCGAGGGCACGAACATCGGAAAGATGGCAAGCCCTTGCACATAGGCCGAGAGCGGCCCGCGGGAAAACCGGAGATAGAGCGCGATCGGCAGGCCGATCGCCAGAAGCAGCACTCCGCAAACCAGGGTCGTCCAGAGCGTGATCCAGAGGTTTGCACGACTGTACTGGTCGCTGAAAAAGAACTGGTAGGAGGCGAAGGATATCGCCGATGCGCCACCCGGCTGCGCGACGAAGATCGTGCTCGCGACCGCCGACAGGATCGGGTAGATGATCAGCCAAGCCAAGAGAAGCACAGGCAGGACTACCAAACCAAGCCCCACCCAACCCTGACTTCTCGCCGGCGCGGACAAACGCGCCAGCAGCGGAAGTGACATTGACCTGCGCATCAGGAGCGGCTGATACCCGGTGCGACGTTGCGATACCAACCGTCGTTGATGGTAGTTTCCCAATCACCGCCCGGGAAGGTGGGGATGGTCGCCGGGATGACATCGGCATACTTCTGGCGCAGCTCGTCCGAGATATGCTCCCATGATACGCCCGGGAAACCGCCGATCTCGGTGATGATCGCTTCCTGCATTTCCTTGGTCAGCAGGAAGGCGGCGAGCTTCATTGCTGCGTCCTTGTTGGCACCGTTCGAGAACACGGTCATGCGGGAGAAGCCGCCGCACAATGCGAGATCGCCCAGCTGAACGAGACCGGTCGTCTCCGGCAGAACACCTTGCGAGATCGCCTGCAGCACCTGGTCGGACCAGACGGGCGTCATCGTCACGACACCCTGCGCCAGAAGCTGGATCGACTGCGTGTTGCCGGCCGTATAGGCGCCCTTCTCGTAGAGGGACGGCGCCAGATCGTTGAGCAGTACCCAGGCCGGCGTCACGGCTTGGTTGGCGTAATCGGCCGTGAAGTTGTCGATCGTGAACTTCTTCGGGTCACGACCGTTGGCTTCGTGGATGGCGCGGCGGACGAAGTTTCCGCCGGAGCCACCCTTGTCGGGACGATTATAGATGAACTGGCCCGGATTGGACTTGATCCAGGCCGTCAGCTGCTCCCAGCTCCTGGGTGCATCCTTCGGGTCGAGCTTGGTCTTGTCATATGCAAGCAAGACCTGCGAGCCGCGATAGGGTAGCGAGTACTTGTTGTCGAACGCGAGCGGATTGACGTGGCCGAAGCCTTCGACGTTCTGTGCCGAGAATTCGACCCAGAGACCGGCTTCAGCGCCCGCCGGCGGAAGACGTGGATCGAAGCTCTCGAAGATATCGGCCTGCGGATCCGTCTTCGTCTTGAGCGCTGCCAGAGCGCGGTCTGCAATCGCGCGCAAACCGGTGTTGTCACCGGCGTCGGTAATCTTCACGGCCAAATCCGGATGAGCCTTTTCGAAGGCGGGGCGGACGATGTTGTTCCAGAAGTCGATGATATTCGCGTCCGATCCGCTATAGAGATCGATCGTCTTTGTCGCGGCCGATGCCAGGGGCGGCAGCATCAGCATGCCGGCGGCCGCGGTTGTGGTGACAAGGAAGTCGCGTCTGTTCATAGCCCTCTCCATTGGCTCGCGTGTAGAAGGCCGTGCTACGCCTGGCGCGTCACAGACTCATGACAGCAGCGCCGATTTAGGAGAAATATTGCACAGCTGCGCAATCCATCTCGTCCCCTTTGGAAAGGGCAGTCATACGACTCAGCGCGAACGGTGGATGGGGGATGCCTCTCTTGATCTGGCACGCGGAAACCTGTCGGCCGCGCTCGAAGGTTACGGGCAGCGCGGCATGGTCCGGACCGGGTGGACCAGGGACGATGCGATCACGACTTTGATCGCCGATTGGAACCGCGGCTACGATCCGGCCAAATCCCTGCGCATCGCCGTCGCGATGTCCGGATGCTGAATAAGATTGAACGGTCACGCGTTCAAGCCGGAAGACGGATCGCGGCATTTCGCGGCCGGGGACCAGATCGTCTTTTCTTGTCTTCGACAACATGCGGTCGTCGGCACCGAGCACGAGGTAGTTGCCGCGCTCTATGCGATGCATCAGCAAAAGATGGTAGAACTCCTCGACAGGAATCGTTTGAGGGCCCTATGAGATGCGACCGCATGCAATGATAAGCCTGATTGAGTTCGGGCGTGAGCATTTCCCAACGGTCGCCGGTTGGCTTCGCAGCGAGCGCGACCTGGTGCAATGGGGCGGACCTGATCTGACCTATCCACTAAGCGACCATCAACTTGAGCAGATGGTAGAGGAAGGGCAAACGACACCACCATCACGGCTGTGTTGGATGGCGGTTGACGTTGCTCAAACCTTGGTGGGCCATGTCCAGCTTGCTCTCGACTGGAAGAATGGCGTCGCGCGGGTGGCTCGGGTCATAATTGCGCCTGAGGTTCGCGGAAGGGGGCATGCGTCCGCTCTATTAGAGTCGGTGGTGAAGCAAGCTTTCTCCTACGACGAGATCGAGAGAACTGAACTCAACGTATATAGCTGGAACGCGGCAGCTGTCCGAACCTACAACAAAGTCGGCTTTTCTCATGAGGGAGTGAGGCGGTCATCCGTCCGGGTTGGCGATGAGAGGTGGGACACGGCAGTCATGGGCATATTGCGGCCCGAGTGGGAAGCGAGGCGATTATGACAGAAGTCCCTGCGGTATCGATCACTGGACAAGGTTCGGTGGCGGTGGGGATGCGCTCGATGGATCGTAGTTGTTGTCTTCTATGATATCTGGTCCTTAGTAACTGGTCCATACACCATCGCCCGGATGGCGGACTAGGGGTTCTCCCCGATGGACATGCAGCCTTCCAATTCATCCTCAATGTCGCGACAAAGGGTCTCATATTCAGCGGTGAGCGTGTAATCGGCATTCGATCTGAACCTGTCTCTAGCCCTGATCGCGAAAGCGTAATTCTCAAGTTCGTAGGTCCACCAGTGAGCAATTGACGCGTGGCATCGTAGATGAGGGCGACGCACGAGGAGCGACGCCAGGCCGTAACGAAACGCATTGAAAGGTGGCTGTTCCATTTTCCTCAGACCTCTGAACAGCATCTTAACACTCCACCTGAGTTTTTGTTACAGGATCCTGAGCGCCACAGGAGCGCGAATGACTCAGTGCACAGCAGCGAGCCTAACGGCGGACTTGGCGTCTTCAGCGTTCATCCGGCCCTCTACGACGGCCCGGCACGCTTTCCATGCTCGTTGCCACTTGGCAGTGCTCTGGTTCGGCTCATGGATGAGCCATGTCAGTGCCTCCTCTGGGGAGCCGACGACAATACGAATGCGGCTGTCTCCCAGCACAAGGGGCTTTTCCCATCGGTGTACCAACATGGCCGCTCTCCAATCATGAGGGGGTATCGGCGGTATCGGGCATCCGCTCCGCCTCCCGATAGATGGGTAGCGGCCACCTTAGTTCAATCGTCAACAAGCTGAAGGATATCAAGATTTGAACATGCAGACCCTCAATCGAGCCTTCAACCCGTACAAGGAAGACAGTTGGCGAAGGAGACGCGTGCCGAGGAACTGAGGTTCCGAGCGGCACGCCGTGATGAAGGCAAGTCCGGCCAGTGGAAGCCAGAGGCCGACCTGTGGTTTGCGATCAAGGCCGCGCCAGGGTCCCAGCGCTCACCATCCGCACCTGTCATTGAGGAGAGGGCGCCTAGCCTGAGCCTTATCGAGCGCAATCTTGCCAATGCCGGCTTCGAATCCTTCATGCCGACCTACCGGATCGTAGTGAAGCATCATCGGAACAAGAAGTTTATCGTGCGCCGCTTCCCGATCTTCACCGGCTATGTATTCGTCAACCTGCCGACACAGCGGTTCGTCCCGGTCGAGGCCGTGGAGGGTGTCGGGAAACGTCTGAAGTACAGCCGGACCTACGGCGAAGCCCCAGAGCCGTTCAGCTTCCAGCGAGAAGTGATTGATCGCCTCCGATACATGGCCTGGGAGACGACCAGGAGTACCTGCTGGAAAAGGTTTCACGCATGCGACAGGAGGAAGTTGATCGGGAGATGATGGAGGCCAAGAAGGCTGCATCAAGAGCTAGCCGCAAGATCCGGAACGCCGCACTCGACTCTCGGTCGGCCGCAACGCCTATCCCGCTAGAGTTTTCCACTAGCGGTAGGTTCTGATACCACTATTGCAGTACGTGCGATGGATGGTTGGTTGTGCTCTTATGGGCGTGGCCCAAATTCGGCCTCTGTAACAATGCTCGGGGGTCCGCGAACCCCTGCGGACCTCTTAATTCCCCCAAATTATTTAGTCGCACTAATGCAAACGAGGCGTCGCACTTTCATCGTCGAGCGATATTTTTCGCATGGCTTGCAAAGTCGCTCGCAAGCAGAGAGGCGCACTGCCATGCGGAACCCCAAACAAGGCCAGTGCGCCTCTCCCCCACATGTCTCAAAGCAACGCAGCTGCCGTGAAGAACGCGTCGATCTGCACCTCCGTGAAGCCCATGGCAGCGAAACCCGCTGCCATCATCGGCTCAGTCCGGACGAACGATCCGGAATACGCATAGGCGATCTGAACTGCCTTGGACTGCGAAGCGCTCCACGCGTCGACTTACTCCAGGAGGCGGCGGCTAGAAACTGTAGCTTGAACTGCCCAGCGGAAACGCTTTCTACTTTCCGCCCCATGACAGGCCCCGAGGCGATGAATTCCGCCTCTTCCTCCGGGGTCATCTCATACTCGACACCATTGACGATTTTCTTCAGCCGCGTAGCGCCGTTGTCCGCGAGAACCGCGGTGTAGTTCCCCGATTTCTCTTGCTATTCAACGGCCAATGGTAGCTAGGTCTGTTTTCACGAGGAGACTGCGCAAATGGCCAAGGGTCAGGTACGAAGCAACAAGGAAGTTAGGAAGCCCAAAAAGGACAAGGCTGCCCCCAAAAGCGCCCCGCCCACTCTAGGTTCTCAGGTCAAGGATAGCCAAAGCGGCTTGAAGAAGAAGTAAGGTATGCAGAGGCGAAATACAGTCGCCTGTTCTACGCCCACGCAATAAGGAGGCCGTAGTGTCAAACCAAAGACCGCGACGCGGCAAAGCCGATCCGGGGTTCTCGGGGCGTGAACCATACCACGTTGCAACGTTTGCAGAGAAGCACGGCATCGCCACGTCCGATGCACAACGCATCATCAAAATGCATGGATCTGACCGTGATGCTTGTGACAAGGCCGCTAACCGGCTGAAATAGCATAGACAGCCGAGGGCGGCGGGTGAAGGGTCGATTGCGGCTGTACCGTTCGGCTCGTAACGCCAGGTCTTATTGCTGTGGCCGGGAGCGCAGAAACAGACGCCTGATCTCCAGACCAATCAATGTCGCTGCAGCGGGAAACGCCACTTGCAGAGCATAGTAGACAAGTCGAAGGAAATCCGGGTCGGGAGCACTCCACAAGTTGCCCCCACTCGAGATACCGAGGTCTATGTATTGCTTGATCCATCGGAAAACGGCGTCTGCCACTTCCTCCGGCCCTGCCCCGACCTTGTCGGAAAGCCGCTCTATATC
Source organism: Rhizobium sp. 57MFTsu3.2 (assembly GCF_012932765.1). Taxonomy (NCBI): domain Bacteria; kingdom Pseudomonadati; phylum Pseudomonadota; class Alphaproteobacteria; order Hyphomicrobiales; family Rhizobiaceae; genus Rhizobium; species Rhizobium sp. 57MFTsu3.2. Next base: position 2,399 of record NZ_JDWI01000051.1, on the reverse strand, counting down.
AACGTTGATCAGATCGCCTCGGTGAGCCAGCCGGGCAACCAAACGGTGGTCGTCGTACCTGGCCCAGGACGAGACGGAGCCCTTGCATACGCCGTTGATGAACCCTGGAGTGTGCGGAGGGGGAGGTTCCGGGAAGGGGTCCAGCCGACCGCACAACCTCCCTGTCGCCCCATGGGAGGCAGACACCGGGATTTTACAAGCAACCCATAAAAATGCACGTACTCGGGATGCCGCCGTTCCATCGAATCAACCGACCAATGCGCTAAGCCCCAGGGTGCGGTGCGTTGGCAAGCGCCATCGACAGGCTTTCGCGCGTCCTGAAGCCGGCTTCTATCAGGTCGAGTGCTGTGGCGGTTACAGCGCCGGCGCACTCACTCTTCGGGTCCGTTTGGTTGCCTTGCCGTGCGTTGACGACGGAGGGGAGGACTTCAACCTCTACGCTTTCCAATGTGATGAAGGTGGGGAATTGCATGGTAGCGCTCCTTACACAATGGCAAGAGCGCTGAGGGTCTCTCAATCGGACCGTGCCGTGCATCTGGTCCAACAAACCCACGCCTCATTCGACGTAGGGGGAACAAGATGTCTCTGAGCGGGTTCACAGAATGGGCAGCGAACTGTGTAACGCCAGTTGGCTATTTCTTTTGCGCAGAATCGGAGACTTTGTGTCGGTACCGGGATGGGTCATCGTAATCGTTGAGCGCAACCGCAAATCCCACAAGATCACATCGGCAACTGAAGCCCTTGATATTCTTTTCACGAATTGGCCGCTCGTAAGCGGCACTGCTTTCGTCTTAGCACTGGAAGCCTGCGCGGGAGCGATCAGCGGTGCGGTGACACAGGAAGAGGCCCAGTCCGCATTCCTTGCGGCAGCCATTGAAGCAAAGGTCATATTCAGGATCGCCTGAGCAGGAAAGCAGCCGGCCGATTATCAGATTGACCCTGAGCACTCCGCTGATCCCATAAAAAAACCCCGCAGCGTTGCGGGCGGGGAGTTTATCGATCGGTGAAAAGGTCGCACCATGCGCGCATCGCATAGGAAACCCGCCGGCATTCGCGGCCGACGGGTTTCGATAGCTAGAAATTAAAATACACGCCCACACCGGACCTGCGATGGTAGGGGTAGTAGTCGCGATAGCCGTATCGCGGATAACCGTAATACCGCTGATGGCCGTAGTACCGTGGACGGTAGCACGACCCGTAATACCGGCAATCGCGATAGGCGTAGCGCCGGTCCTTATAGTGGCCGTACGCATGTCCATTCCCATGGCCGCGGTGGTCGACCTGCTCGACGTCAGTGGCGTGCATTGGTACTGTATTCGGCACAACGATCGGCGCAGCGTTAAGCGGCAGGGCGAACGATCCAGCCATGATCATGGCGGCGAGTGAGGGCATGAGCTTCTTCATCATCGGAACATCCTTTCGGGATGCGAGTCTGAGGGAATGGGTATTAACCTCCGATGAACGGCTGCTCGTTGAACTCCGGCTGGCTTCTTATGCTGGCGTTGGAGACAAGTGGTGAATGAACTTGACGCATTGAGCGCTCAACGCCATTTCATCTCCGCGCTCGGGCGGGTGCGAACCCCAAACCCATCGGCAAGCGGCTGTCGGCAACCTCTTCAAGGAGAGGCGCTATGCGCATGGCCTATCACCCGTCCGACTTCATCGGGCATGAACTCCGGTACTCCTGCACCAAATGCCAACGAAGCGGATCGATGCCCGCCGCGGGTGCCCTCGCCCGTTACGGGAACAAGGCGTTGCCTGAGCTTCGCTATGACTTCGCTCGAGAATTCGGATGCGAGCGCGGACCCAACGCACCATTCAATGACAAGTGCGCGATAAGGTACGACAGCTCGGCAGAGAAGATGCTGGGCATCGAGGTGCCGCCGCCTGAGGCCGATCACGAAAGAGCACTCGGCGAACTGGCGCAGTATGAGGCGCTGTTTGCGCTATGTCTGGAGTGCAACCGCCGGAAGCCTATCGATCGCTGGGGGATACAGAAGAAGGTCGGGAAGGGATTGACGCTCGCTCAACTCGCCGGCCTCATGCGCTGCAAGTGTGGGCACAAGGGCGCCCTCTTGATGGTGAGGCATTTGTCGCGAGACTGAAGGGAGGTTTGGGAATGTGCGGACGCATCTACATCAAGGCAACTCTCGAGGAGATGCTGCAGAACTTCGCGTTCGCCGACCGCGGTGACGTCGGGAGCCTCAGCAACCAGTTCCCGAGGTNTAACGGCGCCCCTTCCCTCTACTATCCGATCATCATTCGCGACATGGTGCGCGAGCCTGATATCATGGGGCCGGTCTTCGTTTCAGCTCGTTGGGGCCTCCAACCGTCTTGGATGAAGCCGGGAGGCCGACCGCCTCCGATCAACGCACGCCGCGAGGGCATCGCCACCAATG
>NZ_JDWI01000006.1:0-237765 GCF_012932765.1 Rhizobium sp. 57MFTsu3.2 | reverse complement strand
GGCGCGGTGATCATGGCGATCGGCGGCTTCGTGTCGCTGAGCGACCGGCGCCTGCGTGTCGGGGCGCCGAACCGCAGGGCAAAGCCGCTGCGTCCTGCCATGGAGCCGGCCGAATGATGAGGCGTCTGCTCCTGGNGATAGCGATAGTTCTGTCGGCCGCGCCGGCCTTTGCCGTCAATCCGGACGAGGTTCTTGCCGATCCGGCGCTCGAGGCGCGCGCCCGGGCGATCTCCGCCGAACTGCGCTGCATGGTCTGCCAGAACCAGTCNATCGACGATTCCAANGCNGANCTTGCCAAGGACCTGCGCCTCCTGGTGCGCGAGCGGCTGACCGATGGCGATACGAACGAGCAGGTGATGAACTACATCGTCTCGCGCTACGGCGAGTTCGTGCTGTTGAAGCCGCGCTTCGAGACGAAGACGATCCTTCTGTGGGGCGCGCCGCTTCTGCTCGCCGTCGCAGGCGGCCTCTCGCTGATCGTCTTCGCACGGAAATGGGTAGGCCGGCCGACGGGCTCCAAGCTGACAGCCGAAGAACAGGCTCGCCTGAGAGAATTGCTCGACGAGTGATCCTACGACCGCCTGTGGAGGCGGCGGCGCACCACAGACGCGACAAGCACCCCCGTGAATGCCAGCACCACACTACCGGCGGCAATAGGTCCTGCCGATGGCGAATAGACGTCCATCATCGCGCCGACCGAGGACGAGCCCGCCGCGCTGCCGACAGCGTAGGCGAGGGCGAAGGCCGCACTTCCCGCGACAAGCGTGTCCCCGGCATAGCGCTCGCCGAGGATCGTCAAGGCGCAGGTGTAGAGCGAAAAACTAGCAGCGCCCATGATGCCGAACATCACCAGGATCGCCGCCTGCGACTGAAGAAACGGGATCGCGATGAAGCTCAGCCCGGCGAGCAGGCCGGAGCAGATGGCGACGCCAAAGCGCGAGGTCTTGTCGAGCAGCCAGCCGACGACAGGTTGGGCAAGCGCGGTCGGCAGCGCGAGCACCGTAACGCTGATGGCGGCGAACGCCTCGGAATAACCGAGCCGGACGAAATAGACGGGCATCGCCGCAATGGCGGCAATGTCGGCGAATGCAAATGCGACCACCATGCAGATCAGCATCGGTGCGCTTCTGACAAACTTGAAGAGCGCTCCCGAGGCGGCCTGCTCGGGAAGCGTCCGTGCTCTCCGGGTAAGGATGATCGTCAGGAAGGCGACGCAGGCGACGTAGACGGCAAGCAGGGCGAAGGCGAAGCCTTGCTCCGTGCCGAAGATCGGGATCACGAGCGGACCCGCGGCAAAGCCACCGCACATGCCGGCGCCGTAGAGACCGGAAACGCGCCCGCGCAGGCGGTCGGGACAGGCGGTGTTGAGCCAGGCCTCGCTCAACATGAAAATCAGGCTGACGAAGAATCCGAGAAAAAGTCGGGCGACGCACCACACCCAGAACGAGTCGAATGTTGCGAAAGTGGAGAGGCTGACGGCACAGCCGATGAGGCCTGCGACGATCAAGCGATCGCCGCGGACTTTTCGCGACAGCCACGTGACCGCAAACGTTGCGACAGCAAGGCCCGCCGCAAAGCAACCGGCGTTGAAGCCGATGAGGCTGGGTGCAACGTTACGATGCTCGAGGACCAGAGAAATCAGCGGGTAGGTCAGTCCCTGTGCAACCGCGAAGGCGGTGACACCGAAGATGACGGCTGCCAGCGCGGCAGTGTCGGGCGCAAAATCCTCCCCCGTGACCACATGGGCCATTGTCTCGTCCTCCTCCGGTTGTGGAAAGGAGGCTTATCGACTCACAGAGCCTTAGTCGAGGGCGAGATTGCTGCACGGATCGCAACGCGTCGTATTGCACATTACGAATTTTTCATCGGTCGGACAGTTCGCAGTAAGGTGTGCCGTCCTATATCTTGCTTCATCACCCGATCTGGTCATCCCGATCCTGTAGATGTTGAAGTCAAAGAAGGTGCACTCATGTTTAAGAATATCAAAGCTCCGTCGCTCAATACCGCGCTGAAGGCTTCGACCGTCGCCGGCCTTGCCGCTGCGGTGTTTGCGACCGGTATTCCCCTCGAAATCACCCGTTCTTATGCCGAAGCCGTAAAGGTTCAGGCCCCGTCTGTTCCTAGCTTCGCGAACGTCGTCGATGCGGTTTCGCCGGCAGTTGTTTCCGTGCGTGTCGAAAACCGTGTCAACCCCGTCGCCGATGACGAGGGCAACGGCTTCGCCTTCGACTTTAATGGCCGTGGTTTCGACGATCTTCCGGATGCCCTGAAGCCTTTCTTCCGCCAGTTCGGTGAGCAAGGTCCGCAGGGCCAGCAGGGCCGTCGTGGTCCGCAGGGTCACCATGGCCCGCAGGATGGCAAGGGCCGTCTGCGTCCGGTTGCCCAGGGCTCGGGCTTCTTCATTTCTGAAGACGGTTACATCGTCACCAACAACCACGTCGTTTCCGACGGCGCGGCATTCGTTGCGGTCATGAACGATGGCACCGAGCTTGATGCCAAGCTGATCGGCAAGGACCCCCGTACGGACCTCGCCGTCCTCAAGGTTGATGGCAAGGGCCGCAAGTTCACCTACGTCAACTGGGCCGATGACAACGGCGTTCGCGTCGGCGACTGGGTTGTCGCTGTCGGTAACCCCTTCGGTCTCGGTGGTACGGTAACGGCCGGTATCGTTTCGGCTCGTGGCCGCGACATCGGCTCCGGCCCGTATGACGACTATCTGCAGGTTGACGCTGCTGTGAACCGCGGCAACTCCGGTGGCCCCACCTTCAATCTCAGTGGCGAAGTCGTCGGCATCAACACCGCGATCTTCTCTCCGTCGGGCGGCAATGTGGGTATTGCGTTTGCCATCCCGGCGTCTACGGCCAAGGATGTCGTTGCTGACCTGATGAAGGACGGCCAGGTATCTCGCGGCTATCTCGGCGTGCAGATCCAGCCCGTCACCAAGGACATCGCCGACTCGCTCGGCCTTTCCGAGGCGAGCGGTGCGCTTGTCGTCTCCGCTCAGGCTGGTACGCCTGGTGAAAAGGCTGGCATGAAGGCAGGTGATGTGGTCACCGCCGTCAACGGCGAAACCGTCAAGGATGCCCGCGACCTCAGCCGCCGTATCGGCGCCATGACGCCCGGCAAGAAGGTCGAGCTCTCCGTCTGGCGTGCCGGCAAGGCTCAGTCTCTGACGGTCGAACTCGGAACGCTGCCCGCCGAACAGAAGGATGCTTCCGCTGACGACGGCGATCAGGCACCGGAAAGCCAGGCTCCTGCTTCCGAAAAGGCTCTGGCTGACCTGGGCTTGACGGTTGGTCCTTCCGAAGACGGCAAGGGTCTGCAGATCACCGGCATCGACCCGGATTCCGACGCGGCCGACAAGGGCATCAAGGAAGGCGAAAAGATTACCTCGGTCAACAACCAGGAAGTCTCCAACGCTGATGATGTCGTCAAGGTCCTGAACCAGGCGAAGAAGGATGGCCGCACGCGGGCACTCTTCCAGATCCAGTCGAAGGAAGGCAGCCGCTTCGTCGCCCTTCCGATCAATGGCCAGGGTTAATCCGCCAACCCTGACATAGGGGGGAGCCGCGCCTTCTGGGCGCGGCTCCCTTTCGTCCATATCCGTAGGTGATCGCAATGACCTCTTCGCAACAGGAAGAAGCTTTGAGCCTTGCCGAAACGCAGCCGGCAGGTAATGTCGACCGCATGAAGATTCTCATTATCGAAGACGATCTCGAAGCAGCGGTCTACCTCACCAAGGCATTTCGTGAGGTTGGCATTGTGGCCGATCACGCGAGCGATGGCGAAAGCGGGCTCTTCATGGGCTCGGAAAACAGCTATGACGTGATCGTCATCGATCGTATGTTGCCGCGCCGCGACGGTTTGTCCGTCATCAGCGAATTGCGCCGCAAGGGAATTCATACGCCGGTTCTCATTCTCTCCGCTCTCGGCCAGGTGGACGACCGCGTGACAGGCCTCAGGGCGGGTGGTGACGACTATCTGCCGAAGCCTTATGCCTTCAGTGAACTTCTTGCTCGTGTCGAGGTGCTTGGCCGCCGCAAGGGCACGCCGGATCAGGACGTTGTCTATCGCGTCGGCGATCTTGAACTGGACCGGCTCGCGCATGAGGTTCGACGCGGTGGCAAGGAAATACCGCTGCAGCCGCGCGAATTCCGCCTCCTCGAATATTTGATGAAGAATGCCGGTCAGGTCGTGACCCGGACGATGCTTCTCGAAAACGTCTGGGACTACCACTTCGATCCTCAGACCAACGTCATCGACGTTCATGTTTCGCGACTGCGGTCGAAGATCGAGAAGGACTTCGCCCAGCCGCTTCTCAAGACCATTCGCGGTGCGGGGTATATGATCAAGGACGAGGGATGAACCGCTTCTGGTTTCTCTTCAAGTCTACGGCAGTCCGCCTCTCGGCACTTTACATCCTGCTCTTCGCCATCTGCGCCGCGACGCTGGTCTTCTATGTGACCGCGATGTCCGAGCGGCTTCTGACCAACCAGATCCGCGAAGCCGTGCAGCAGGAGGTCGATCAGGTCCAGCGGGCCTATGATGCCGGCGGCATGAACCTTCTTCTTCGGACGATGGAGCGTCGCGCGCGCCAGCCCGGTGCCAATCTCTATATCATTGCCGGTCCCTCGGGCGATATCCTCGCCGGTAACGTCGCATCTGTGCAGCCCGGGGTGCTCGATGAGGAGGGGTGGACCTCCTTGCCCTTCACCTATCAGCGTTATGCGGAAAGCGGCATCAGTCGCCGGCACATGGCCGTTGCCAACATCTTCGTGCTGGACAACGGGTTGCGTCTGCTGATCGGCCGCGACCTCGGGGAGCCCGAGGCATTCCGCGGGCTGGTCCGGCAGGCGCTGATGATCGCGCTCGCGATCATGGGTCTCGGGGCGATCATCATCTGGTTCGGCATCGGTCGAAATGCCTTGAAACGCATCGACCGCATGTCCGATGCCAGCAAGAAGATCATGGCTGGCGACCTCTCGCAGCGTCTTCCAGTCGGCGGTTCCGGCGACGAGTTCGATCGCCTGTCTGTTTCACTCAATACGATGCTCGGGCGGATAGAGAAGCTGAACGAGGGATTGCGACAGGTCTCAGACAACATTGCGCACGACCTCAAGACGCCGCTGACGCGGTTGCGCAACAAGGCCGCCGACGCACTGGACACCAAGGACGGCGAGGTTCGACGCGTCGCGCTTGAGGGAATTATATCCGAGTCCGATCAGCTGATCCGTACGTTCAATGCACTGCTGATGATCTCGCGCGTCGAAGCGGGATCGGTCGCCGCAGAAATGTCGGCGGTCGACCTCTCGGCGATCGTGGCAGACAGCACTGAACTCTATGAACCCGTCGCCGACGAAGCCGGGTTGGTGCTCACATCATCGATCCAGCCGGATATCGAGGTGCAGGGCAACCGCGAGCTAATCGGCCAGGCGATTTTCAATCTCATCGACAATGCCATCAAATATTCCTCGGATGCCGAGGGCCACGGCGATATCGCGCTGAAGCTGCTCCGCCGGGCCGATGGCATTTGCCTCTCAGTCGCTGATCATGGGTCGGGAATCCCGGCCGAGAAGCGGGAGGATGTGCTGAAGCGCTTCGTGCGGCTGGATGAAAGCCGCTCCAAGCCCGGCACCGGCCTTGGCCTCTCCTTGGTCGAGGCGGTGATGGAACTGCACGGCGGGAAGCTGGAACTGTCCGATACCGATCCGCAAAATCAGGAAAAGCGCGGCCTCACGGTCAGTATGATCTTTCCGGTGAATAGCTCTCCGCGAACACGTTGACTACTGATTGAATTCTGTGTTGGCCATCGCTGCCACAGACCCTAGGTTAGATTCCAGTTGCCGGAAGTTCTGTGATTCTCCCCGGCGGTTCTCGGTTCTGTTCGCCAGGGAGGGTGCATGCTGACGGGTTCGAGGCATAGCCTTGTGGAAGTAGCCGACGGGCTGCTGAAACCGCTGAACAAGAGCGAGTTGAAGCTTGCCCAGACGGATCTTCAGAAGATCGGCAAAAGCGAACCTGCCGTGGCGGAGATGCTCAAGGCGGACGGCACGCTTCGCGACTTCATCACAACCGCACTGACCTTGTCTCCCTATCTACGCGAGATTGCGAACATCGATACGGCAATCGTCGCAACTGCGATTTCGGAGCCGTTGGAACCGCGCATCGAGGCGATGATCGCGGAGGCGCGTTCCTGCTGGAAGCCGGCAGCAAATGGCGAGGCGCCGAGCGAAGCGGAAGTCATGAGCCGCCTGCGCATCATCAAGCGCAAGGTCGCTTTCCTCGTCGCCCTGGCGGATCTGGCCCGGATTTTCGACGGTCGCGTGACGACCGGCTGGTTGAGCCGGCTCGCAGAAGCATCCGTCAGCGCGGCGATCGATCACCTTCTGCTTGCTGCTCACGATGGGGGCAAGGTAACGCTTAAGGACGTGACCGCGCCCGGTGAGGGCTCGGGGCTGATCGTTCTTGGCATGGGCAAGCTCGGCGCATCGGAGCTCAATTACTCATCGGATATCGATCTGGTCGTGTTCTTTGACGAACAGGCGGGGATCGTCGCAGATCCTGATGACGCGATCGAGATCTTTCCGCGTCTGATGCGGCGGCTCGTACGGATCATGCAGGAACGGACCGCCGATGGATACGTCTTCCGCACCGACTTGCGGCTGCGGCCGGATCCGGGATCGACGCCGCTTGCCATCTCGTTCGATGCGGCAATGATCTATTATGAGGGCAGAGGGCAGAACTGGGAACGTGCCGCTTTCATCAAGGCACGGGCGGTCGCTGGCGATATCCAAGCCGGCGAGCAGTTCCTGCGCGGGCTGGTTCCGTTCGTCTTTCGCAAGTATCTCGACTACGCTGCTATCGCCGACATCCATTCCATCAAGCGGCAGATCCATGCGCACAAGGGATATGGCGCAATCGCGGTCAAGGGCCATAACGTAAAGCTCGGTCGTGGCGGCATCCGCGAGATCGAATTCTTCGCGCAAACGCAGCAGTTGATCGCCGGCGGCCGGATGCCGGCACTTCGTTGCCGCGGTACCGAAGAGACGTTGGCGGAGCTGACAAAAGCGAAATGGATCGACGAGGAGACGCGCGACGAGCTGACCGAGGCCTATTGGTTCCTTCGCGACGTCGAGCATCGAATTCAGATGGTGCACGACGAGCAAACCCATCTTTTACCCGAGACCGAAACCGATCTGAAGCGCATCGCCTTCATGATGGGGTTCGACGACACGCCGAGTTTTGCCACGCGCCTGGTCGAGGTCTTCAAGACGGTCGAGCGGCGCTATGCCCGCTTGTTCGAACAAGAGACCAAGCTTTCAACAGAAACGGGCAATCTGGTGTTCACCGGTCAGGCCGACGATCCCGATACGCTGAACACGCTGCGCAAGCTCGGCTTCGAGCGCCCGTCCGACATTTCTCGCGTTATCCGCACATGGCACTACGGTCGCTACAAGGCGACGCAATCCGTGGAGGCACGCGAACGGCTGACTGAACTGACACCGGAGCTGCTGCGCGTGTTCGGGGAAAGCAACCGCGCCGACGAAGCGATCCTGCGCTTCGACAGCTTTCTCTCCGGCCTGCCCTCCGGCATTCAGCTGTTTTCGCTCCTTGGCAGCAACCCGGCGCTTTTGTCGCTCATCGTCAACATCATGTCCTCGGCGCCGAAGCTGGCAGAGGTCATTGCCGCCAAGCCGCATGTGTTCGACGGCATGCTTGATCCCGGCCTGATGGCGGAATTACCGACGCGATCCTATCTCGCCGAACGCATACGCGGCTTTCTCGCGCCCGCGCGGTACTATGAGGAGGTGCTCGATCGACTGCGCATCTTCGCGGACGAACAGCGCTTCCTCATCGGCATCCGGCTGTTGACCGGCGCGATCCGAGGCGCCATGGCCGGCCGCGCCTTCACTCATCTGGCCGATCTCGTCCTTGAGGCAGTGCTCGATGCCGTCATGAAGGAGATCAGGACGGCACATGGCGATTTTCCGGGTGGTCGTGTGGCTGTGGTCGGTATGGGTAAGCTCGGGACCTTCGAACTCACTGCAGGTTCCGACATCGATATCATCCTGCTCTATGATTACGACGATGAAGCCGCCGAATCATCGGGCCCCAAGCCTCTGGACTCGACGCGCTATTTCACCCGCATCACCCAGCGGCTGATTTCGGCGCTCTCGGCGCCGATGGCGGAGGGCGTGCTCTATGAGGTCGACATGCGCCTCAGGCCCTCGGGAAACAAGGGGCCGGTCGCCACCCGCATCAAGTCCTTCGAAAAGTATCAGCGCGAGGAAGCCTGGACCTGGGAGCATATGGCTCTGACGCGTGCCCGCCTCGTGTGCGGCGACAAGGAATTGATCAAGGAGGCTGAGCGGATCATCGCAGACGTGCTTCGTTCGAAGACCGACGCAGAGAAGATCGCCAAGGACGTGTCGGAGATGCGGGCCCTGATTGAGCAGGAAAAACCGCCGGCCAGCATCTGGGACCTGAAGCTCATTCCGGGCGGCTTGATCGACATCGAATTCATCGCGCAGTATCTGCGGCTCGTGGCCTCCACCAAAGGCATCGCCATCGAGGAGGACGACTTCAATACGGCAGGGCAGGTGAAGTTAGTCGGCGCGGAGCTGATGGACCGCGATGATATGGAACTCTGCCTAGCGACACTGTCGCTCTATACCGATATCTCACAGCTCATCCGCCTATGTATCGATGGCTTGTTCGAGCCGAAGGAGGCGCCGGCGGGCCTCATTGATCTTGTCTGCCGGGCAGCCGATTGCCCTGACATCAAGACGCTTGAGGGAGAGATCAAACGGCTCTCGAAAGCCATCAGGAAAGTATTCCAGATAGTTGTGAAAACTTAGCGGTCGCCGTTCGGGATGTGCAGGGAAATGACGGTGCCGATCGCCTCGCGCGAACGGATTTTCATTTTCCCGCCTTGAAGGATCGTCAGCGACCGCGAGATCGCGAGACCGAGGCCAGAGCCTCCCTTGCTTTTCGCGTACTGGTTTTGCACCTGTTCGAAAGGCTGGCCGATCTTGCCGAGCGCCGCGCGAGGGATGCCGATGCCGGTGTCGGCAATCGTCAGCATGACGCCGCTGCTGGTACGACGCGTGCGCACGGCGATGTGACCGCCTTCGTTGGTGAACTTCACGGCGTTGGAGAGCAGGTTCAGCAGGATCTGCTTCATGGCACGGCGATCGGCGGTCAACCGCATTCCATCGCAAAGGCGCTGTTCGACGAAGATGTTCTTTTGGGCGGCCGGGATTGCTGTGAAGCGAAGGCTTTCCTCGATGAGCGGCGCGAGATCGATCGTCTCGCACTCGAGCTTCATGTGGCCGGCCTCGATCTTCGACATGTCGAGAATGTCGCTGATGACGTTCAGGAGATGCTTGCCGCTGTCGTGAATGTCGCGGGCATATTCGTTGTACTTCGACGAGCCGAGCGGACCGAACATCTGATCCTGCAGGATCTCCGAAAAACCGAGGATTGCGTTGAGCGGCGTGCGAAGTTCGTGGGACATGTTTGCCAGGAACTCGCTCTTCGCACGGTTGGCGCCTTCCGCGCGCTCCTTCTCGAGCAGGTAGTTGGAGTTGGCGACAGAAAGGGCCGCCTTCTGGCTTTCCAGCGTCTGGCGGGAAGCGGAGAGGTCTCCGATCGTCGCCATGAGACGGCGTTCGGAGTCGCGCAGGCGCTCCTGGTTGCGCTTGAGCAGCGTAATGTCGGTGCCGACCGAAACCATGCCGCCGTCGCGCGTACGGCGCTCGTTGATCTGCAGCCAGCGCTCGTCGGCAAGCTGTACTTCGGTTGTGCGGGAATAACCGGAGCCATCTGCGTCGGCGATACGGCGTTCGATCACGGGGCGCGCGGCGGCAGCATTGACGACTGTGCGCTCGGTGCCGGGGACCAAGACGCTATCGGGAAGTCCGTACGCCTGCTGGAAGTGCGCGTTGCACATGACGAGGCGGTCGTTCTTGTCCCAGAGCACGAAGGCTTCCGATGTGCATTCGATGGCGTCGGCCAGTCGCTGATCGGCCTCGGCATAGCGCTGGGCGAGGCGATGCTGCTCGGTCACGTCCATCGCGATACCGATCATGTGGACGCGGCCGGAATTGGTGCGGATCACCTGCGCGCGAGCCCGCATCCAGACATAATGGCCGCCGGCATGCCGCATGCGGAAGATCTGGTCGACCTGGCCCGCATCACCGCGAGCGATTGACCGGGCGATTTCGTAGACGCCGCCGTCATCCGGATGCATCAGGCGGGCGGCATCGCTGAAGCACATCGTCCGGTCCGAGCCGGGAAGCCCAAGCATTTCGTACATCGAGCGCGACCAGTAAAATTCGCGGCGGTCGAAATCGAAGTCCCAGAGCCCACAGCGCCCGCGCGACAGCGCGGTTTCGACGCGAAGGTTCGACTCCAGAAAGGTATCGTCGGCATCGCGGGCGCGCTTCACCTGCATATAGTAGGCGTAGAGGATGACGAGCAGGATCGAGGAGATGCCTGCGAAGAGGGTCACGTTCAGCGTGACCTCGTCTCGCCAGAGCTTGCTGATCCGCTCCAACGACGTTGCCGCGATGACATAGCCGCCGGAGTTGCCGATGAGCGTGATTTCCGCGTAGTGCGGAAGCCCGCTGATTGTTGTCTCGATGACGCCAGCGCGATCGCCGAACCGGCGAACCGCCGAGATCTCTGAGAAGAAATCGCCGACGCTGGCGCCGAGGTAAGCCGAGCCGGCGGCAGTTGCGGCAAACACCTTGCCGCTTGGCTGCACGAGCAGCACGAACGCATCGTCATCCAGGCGGTCCTGCGGAAGGAAGCGCGCCAGCCGAGCCTGCGCCTGCGCGGCATCCGCGGTTTCGAAGATCCGGTTGGCATCGGCGAAGGCCGCGGCGGCGGTCGCGGCGGCAAGCGCGGTGGAGTGACGGGCAGCGGCTTCTGTCCGCCCGTATTCGGAGACCATTCCAAAGAAGTGTGACGCGGCTACAACCGTAAGGAAGGCTACGATCAGGATCGGAATAATTCGCTTCAGGACGATTTCGACCTGCGACAGGCTGCGCGAAGATGATGAAGTCATGGCGGAGCGGCGGACTGAAAAGCTGTCCCGCCAGGCCAGGAGGCCGTCGAAATCGACACGCAGCCGTCCCTCGGCTGCGGTTGCCCGCCGCACGTTCATCATCTCTTCAGCCTTGATCCCTCGTGTGATTCGCAGCGCCGCTCGCCCGAACCTAACTCAATGAATCACTGGTGATTCGCCTTGTCCAGAGGAAAAGGTAAAAATCTGTTAACCGATTCTAGATGCTGAATTTTCTTTGGCGGTCAGAAGGTCGCTGCGACCAGCGCAGCGGCCTTCGACAGCAAATCACCCTTTCAGGGTGCGTTCCACGATGTCACGGACGTCGGTCGAGAGCTCCGCGGCGCGTTCGATTTCCAGCAGGGCAGCGCGGGCATGGTCCTGTCGAACCGGCTCCAGGGAGCGCCAGGAACGCATCGACGTCAGAATGCGCGCGGCCAACTGAGGGTTGCGCCGGTCGATGTCGAGAATCTCGCGTGCGAGGAAGCGGTAGCCCTCTCCATCGGCCCGACCGAAGCCTGTCGGATTGGCAAAAGCGTAGGCGCCGACCAATGAACGGACGCGATTGGGGTTAGTCCTCGTGAACAGAGGGTTCTCCATGAGCTTCAGCACCCGATCGAGCGTGCCGCCGCCTGGTATCGTTGCCTGCACCGAAAACCATTTGTCGATGACCAGGGCGTTCTCGGAGAACCGATCCCGGAAGGTCGACAACGCTTCGGCAGCTTCCGCGCTGTCTGGGAAACGGTGCGCAAGGACCGTCAGCGCATGCAACAGGTCGGTCATGTTGTTGGCGGCATCGAAGGCAGCCTTGGCGCGTACCGGCGAATTCTCGGCATAGGAGAGGTAGGTCAGCGCGGCGTTGCGCAGGGCGCGGCGACCCGCGCTCTTTGCGTCCGGGCTGAAGGTGCCGGGCGTCGTCATCGAGTCATAGAGTGCAGCGAAAGTGTCGCGTCCGGCGTCGGCAACCTGTTTCATGACTGCCTGGCGGCCGGCGTGGATTGCGTCCGGATCGTTATTGCCCCCGAGTTCGCGGGCAATATCGGCTTCGCTGGGCAGCGCCAGGGCCTGGGCGCGGAAGGCGGGTTCCAGACTCTCGTCAGCCGCCGCGGCGATGAGGCTGTCGACGAAGGTTGTCTCACAACCGACGGGGTTTCCTTCCCGTGCATCGCGAGCCGCCTTCAAAAGGTTCGGAAGTGCAAGGTCCGTCAGGGCCTGCCAGCGCGCGAAATGGTCCGTCTCATGGCGGGCGAGCAGCGCCAGGTCGGCAGGCGACTGGTCGAAATGGAGATTGATGGGAGCCGAGAAGCTGCGATTGATCGAGACCACCGGTCGCGTCTGGATCCCGTGGAATACTGCCGTTTGGGTGCGCTCTGTGAGATGCAGAATGGCGCCGGTATATTCCGCACTTTCAACGGAAGTCGGCGCTATGGCTGCTCCATCCTCCGCAAAAAGTTGCAGGTTCAGCGGAATGTGCATCGGCTGCTTGTCGGACTGACCCGGGGTTGCAGGGATCATTTGCTCGAGCGAGAGGCTGAAGGCTTTTGCGGCAGCATCGTAACAGCCGGAAGCCGTAACCAGCGGCGTGCCGGCCTGATGGTACCACAGTGAGAATTGTGTGAGATCGCGCCCGCTGGCGTCCTCGAAGCATTTCACAAAGTCCTCGATCGTGACAGCCTGGCCATCATGACGGTCGAAGTAGAGGTCCATGCCCTTCTTGAACGTCTTCTTGCCAAGCAGCGTCGCGATCATTCGCGTGACTTCGCTGCCCTTCTCGTAGACGGTTGTCGTATAGAAGTTATTGATTTCACGGTATTTTGTCGGTCGAACAGGATGTGCGAGCGGGCCTGCATCCTCTGGGAACTGCTCGGATTTCAGGTGGCGGACCTCGGCGATGCGCTTGACCGGGCGCGAGCGCTGGTCGGCCGAGAACTCGTGATCACGAAAGACGGTCAGGCCTTCCTTCAGGCACAGCTGGAACCAGTCGCGGCAAGTGATGCGGTTGCCGGTCCAGTTGTGGAAGTACTCGTGGGCGATGATCGCTTCGATGTTGGCGTAGTCGCTATCCGTGGCCGTTTCCGGATCGGCAAGGACGTACTTGTCGTTGAAGACGTTGAGGCCCTTGTTCTCCATCGCGCCCATGTTGAAGTCGGAGACGGCGACGATCATGAAGATGTCGAGATCATATTCGCGCCCGAAGACCTCTTCGTCCCACTTCATCGAACGCTTTAGTGCGTCCATCGCGTAAGCGGCGCGCGGCTCTTTGCCGTGCTCGACATAGATCTTCAGGGCGACCTCGCGACCGGACATCGTCGTGAACGTATCTTCGATGACGCCGAGATCGCCGGCGACCAGCGCAAAGAGATAGCTCGGCTTAGGATGCGGATCGAACCAGGCGGCGAAGTGCTTGCCTTCGCCATAGCCAGCACCCCCGAGGAAATTGCCGTTCGACAGCAGCAGCGGGTTGGCGGCCTTCTCGGCAATGATGTTGACGGTGTAAGGCGCCAGAACATCGGGGCGGTCCTGGAAATAGGTGATCCGCCGGAAGCCTTCAGCCTCGCACTGCGTGCAATAGATACCGCCGGTGCGGTAAAGGCCCATCAGTTTCGTATTGGCTTCGGGGTTGATGATCGTAGTGATCGTCAGCTCGAACGGTTCTGATGCGGGTAGATCGCGGACCGTCAGGCTTTCCGGCGTTGCCGTGTATTGGTCGGCCGGCATTTCCAACTGATCGAACAGCAGGCCGGAAAGCGTCAGTTCATCGCCGTCGAGCATCAGCGGAGCCTTGGGATCGACACCCTCGCGGCGATGGAAAATCAGTCGTGCTTCAACCTTGGTTTCAGTGGGATCGAGCTCGAAGGTCAGATCCACGCGTTCCAGAACGAATTCGGTGGGCTGGTAGTCTGCCAGATTGATGACCTGGCCGGTATCTGTACGCATGGTGTTCCCTGAAGACCTTGAGCGGATGAGTGCTTCGTACGCAGAGTAGGCACTCCGCCACAAATTTTGACGGGCATCTTTACACCAAAGTCTGAACCAAAGTTAAAGCGAAATCGCGGCAACGGCAGATTTGGAGGATCTCGGAACGGCCAAATCTAGGCGGTCCGTGACTAGGATTTTAGGTTGAGGGTTGCCCTTATCGCCTCATCGTCTTCAGTCCGCTGAACGACGACGCCATGCCAGCCCAAGCCATCGTAATCCTCGTAGCCGAGTGTCCGGGCGAAAGCGACAATTGAGCCGTTGTTATCATAGTAGCTACCGCGGGCCGTACCTGCCTGGTTCTGAAGCGCAAAATGGCTGAAGAGAAGGTTGGGATTGCTGGAGGCGATGATCCTGTTTGATCCATCGAGCAACATCACGGTCGTTTTCTCTGCTATCTGCGGAGGCAGGTTGGCTTCGGTTTCGACGATCGCCTGTCCCTGCTTCTGCCAGTCAAAATACACACCCAGTGTTCCGAGAGTTTTGCCGTGGAGCGTGCCACCCTCGCGCACTGCCGTTGCATAGACAAGGGCGGTGCGGTTGCCATGCAGATGGCTGTCGCGGACATCGTCGACGATGTAGTCGTCTCCCGACGCGCAGCGTACGGATGCTTGGAACCAGCCGTCGCCTGCAAGCGATCTTCCGGCGGTCTTGCGCTCAAATTCAGGGTTTGCCGAGGCGATCACCTGACCTGAGGCATCTGTCAAAACGAGGTCGAGATAGACGGTGTAGAAGCGATTGATGACCCCAAGTCGTTGGGCAGCGAAGGTCGCCCTTTCCTTTGTCGGCTCCTGCAGCGCCTGCCAAAGCGCGGCATCGGTCGCCCACCACCGCACGTCGGCGGTTCGCTCGAAGAGATTGCGGACGATCAGTTGCACGAGAGTTTGGGCGAGATCGGTAAGCCTTACGCCCTCCATCTCGTTCACGAGCGCTTCCGCCATGACGCGGGAATGCCCGATACGCCCAATGACGTTGCCTTCGAATTTCCCTGAAATGTCGCTTGCGACCTGTGCCAGCCGCTGCACCTCGTTGGCAACGACAGCAAAACCTTTCCCGGCTTCGCCGGCGCGGGCGGCTTCGATCAACGCATTGATTGCAAGAAGCTTGATCTGCTTGACCACATGCGAGTTCGCGGCGCTGAAACTTTCAAGATCGGTGCCGATTCCCTCCGTTACCGCACGCATCAGCCGCGGTGTGGCGGTCAACCGTTGCTGATCGTTGTCCCTGGATTTGAGCTGCGTCATGGAAATTGCCCCGATAGCGATGCAAGCTGAGAGAAAGAGGACTGAAATATCGGCCAATCAATGCGATTCTATGGTTTCCGAAGCGTTAAGGCGGACACTCATCGGATGAACATTTTTGGGCACATCTCAGATTTGATGAAAATTTGTGCGATCCGATTGATTGAGCATCGAAATTTTCCGATTTTCTATCTGTTCATTCGGCCCGGCGACTGTCACAGTCGAGATGTGCCGAGTCTGGCGCGTCCTCCTGCCTCCAAACAGCAATCCAAGAGTTCAAGACATGCGGTCGGCTACGGGAAACCCGATGAGGGGTATTGCGTTCAAGGTTGGCTCGGTGGTTGTTTTCCTGGCAATGCAGACCTTCATCAAGCTCGCCGGCAGTGACATCCAGCCGGGGCAGGTGACGTTCTGCCGCTCCTTCTTCGCACTGTTTCCCATCATGGCTTATCTTGCCTATCGCGGCCAGTTGCGATCGGCATTCTATACGGCCAATCCGATCGGTCATCTGAAGCGGGGAACGCTCGGCATCATATCAATGGGGCTCGGCTTCTATGGGCTGCTGCACCTGCCGCTGCCGGAAGCCATTGCACTTGGCTACGCGATGCCGCTTGTCGCCGTGATCTTCGCAGCTGTGTTTCTCGGGGAAACTGTCCGAATCTACCGCTGGAGCGCCGTACTTTTCGGGATTGTCGGCGTGGCCATCATATCGTGGCCGAAACTGACCCTTTTCCGTGAGGGCGGGATCCATGCCGAGCAGGCGATTGGCGCGCTAACGGTGTTGCTGGCTTCGGTGCTCGGCGGCATGGCGATGATTCAGGTGCGACGATTGGTCGAGGAAGAGAAGACCGCCACGATCGTCCTCTATTTTTCGATCACCGCCACGGTGTTCTCACTCGTGACAGTGCCGTTCGGCTGGCAGGTCCTTGATCTGGCGCCGCAATTGTTTCTCATCTTGGCCGGCTTCTGTGGGGGCGTGGCGCAGATCCTGTTGACGGAGAGCTACCGGCACGCTGATGTCTCGACGGTTGCGCCGTTCGAGTACACATCGATCGTCATCGGCGGTGTCATCGCGTATTTCGTGTTCGGCGATATCCCAAGCGGGGCCACACTCCTGGGGACAGCAATTGTCGTGGCGGCCGGAATATTTATCATCTACCGCGAGCACCAGTTGGATCTGGAGCGCCGTGGGGCACGGCAGGCCGGATCCTGAAGGCCGCCTGCAATCGCAGCTTTGTGACGACGCAACGGAAGTTCTCGCGTTTTGCGGGAGAAATTCAAACGAAATAGTGAACGACATCCGAACAGTTCTTGCGTCTTATGAACTTGACGAAGCATCATTTATTCGCAAATGCGCATGTTATGGGCTGGTCGGACGTCCTGGTGCCTGGGGAGTGCCGACGCCGGATACGCGCGTCGGGAGAAAAATGCCTCTTAGTGCCGAAGACTTGGTTGCGAACCCGAAGTTCATCCTGGCCCTCCGCTTCCATGCGGGGCGTATGCGCGGCATGTTCAACACCGGCCCGCGATTGGCGCGTTTGCTTGCTTCACAACAACGCTGGTTGCTGACGCAGACTGCCTATGCGCTTGCCATGGAGCGCAATCCCGCAGATTCCACGTCGGGCTTCACGGCGGTTCGGCTGACGCGCGAGATCACATCGCACAAGGTGGCCAGCCGCAACACGGTGTTGAGCTTTATCGACGAACTCGTCACCTACCGCTTCATCGCCTATGCACCAGGAGCCGAGCGCCGACGTCCCCGCCAGTTCGAGCCGACGGAAATCAGTCATCAGGCGATGTTTGGCTGGTTGGTCTCCAATCTGGGCGCTCTCGATCTGTTGGACGGCGGAAGCCGGGTTGCCCATGTTGAGGCTCACCCGGAACTGGTCCGCGTCATGCAGCCGCGAATTGCACTCAATTGCCTCCAGGATCCCCAGTGGAGAGAGCCCCCAGAGCATGTGGCGCTCTTCCAGTGGAACGACGCTGGCGGACTGATCGTCGATCATCTTGTCTCGCGGATCGATCTGGACGGCGACGATCCCGAGCGCGTCGTGGTCGGTCATGTTGACAGTCGCGCACTGGCGGCGGATTTCATGATATCGCGTACGCACTTGCAGCGGCTTTTCGCCAAGGCGGCGCAGCAAGGATGCATTGGTTGGGATACGATCGACAAGAAACCCGTGCTCTGGATGTCGCGTTCGTTTGTCGAGCAATACAGTCGGTGGCAAGCGATCAAGTTCGCCTATGTGGACGACGCGTTCCGCTGCGAGGCGTGATGCCCACGAGGCGCGCGGCCCCTCGAGGATCCAGGTCGGTGAGAATTGCTCAGGCAGGCAACGCGACAAGAGGCCAGCAAATGCCAGCCTCGGCCTCAGTATTGCTGAAAGTCCGCAAAGATCATGGCGGGACGCGCGATGCGCCCGCTGGCGCCAGTCCCGCGAGCAACCATTTGCTCGTTCGTGGCGAAGCCAATGCGGCTGTAGCTTTGCGTTGTGCGGCCTTGCTCGCTAGCAAGGCGAAGGGTTTCAAACCCACAGTGTATAGGACGAAAACGTGCAGTCATTGCCTTGGTTCCTGTTGATTCCTCCCAAGACACAGCAATATATTGCACTGCAACATGAACTTTTCAATGCATTAGAATAAACGGCAGATATGCGAAAAACGCATAGGTGTTTTCACAAAAGATTTGTATTTGCCTATTTTCAGGGCACGTCAGAGCGCTGCCAGTTTGGCCTGAAAAGCCAAAAGATCGTTCCAGGCCAATCGTTTGTTGACTGGTGCCGTCAATAGATCCTGAGGGTGCAATGTCGCAATCGCAGGAATAATGCGGTTTCCGACCGCAATCTCTCGCCATTGCCCGCGCAACCCGTGAATCGTATCGGTTTCGCCAAAAAAGACCCTGGCGGCAAAGTTGCCGAGTACGAGAATCGCCTTCGGCTCGGCAAGAGCAATCTGCCGCTCGATGAAAGGACGGCAAATATCCATTTCGGCGGTCGACGCAATGCGATTGCCCGGTGGTCGCCAGGGAATGACCTGCGTCAGCAATATGGCGTCGCGCTGCAGACCGATTGCCCCGAGCATCTTGTCGAGCAGTTGGCCAGGCCGTCCGGAGAAGGGCTGGCCTTCACGATCATCGTCCGCCCCTGGCGCCGAACCGATCACCATGATCCCGCTGGCCGCATCACCGCTGGCGAAGATCGTCGAGCGTGCGCTGTGCTTGAGATTGCATCCGTTGAATGCCTCGAGCGCCGTTTTCAGTTCCTGAAGCGAACGGGCGCTCTCGGCGGCGAAGCGTGCCTGCTGCACGGCCTCGCCATCCGGGATCGAAGGCTGCGGCCGCTGGGCTGCACGCTCGGGGGCGGGAGCGTTCCTTTGTGTGGTCTGAGCCGCCGGGCGGGCCGTGGACTCCCGAACGTCAGCAGTCTGCGGCGAAGGGACCGTGCTTCGCCTTGCCGCTTTCATTGCCTCGAACTCAGCAAAGCGATCGACAGCTTCCTCCTCGAGCAGCCATTCCACGCCGGCTTCGGCATGGAAATGCAGAAGCGCGGCGAGTTCGCCCGGAGAGAGTTCGCTGACGGAGATCATAACGGTGACCTTAGCGAAGCCGAGACGTCAATGAAAGAGCACGATAGGCGGGAGACGACCTATTGCACCGTCCATTGCGTGATGTCCTCACGTTCGCCAATCAACGCCAAGCCGTGGGCGATGGAAAGCAGTTCGCCGCCGGTCTCGATGCGGTCCTTATCGAAGCGCTCGGTGAAGATGCGGCGCACAGCCGGGACAAACGACGTGCCTCCGGTGAGGAACACCTTGTCGATCATGCCGGATGTCGTGTTCGTCCTTTCCAGCACGTCATCGAGTGCGCCTTCGATCCGTACGAGATCATCTGCAATCCAGCTTTCGAAATCGGCCCGGCGAATCGTCAGGTGGCCTCCGCGGCCGAGGGGCGCGAAGTCGAATGCTGCTTCGTCCGAAGCGGAGAGCGCCATCTTCGTCGCGGATACAGCCTGATAGAGCGGGTAACCTTCATCGTGGTCGACGAGATCGATGAAGGTCTCGAGCTTCTCGGGCTCGAGCGCCGTGCGCACAAGCTTCTTGAGATCCTCGAATTCGCGCGACGTCTTGAAGATGGAGAGCTGGTTCCAGCGACCGAAGCTCGAGTAGTAGTTCGTAGGGACTTCAAGGATTTTGTCGAAACTCTTGAAATGACTCCCCTTGCCGATCTGAGGGGCGACGATGTTGTCGATCATGCGATAGTCAAAGTGATCGCCGGCGATCCCGACACCCGAATGACCGATCGGGGTCGCCGTCAGTTTGCCGGCCACCGTTTCAAACCGGATAAGCGAATAGTCGGTCGTACCGCCGCCGAAGTCGGCGACGAGAACCGTCGCATCGGATTTCAGGTTCTGCGCGAAGTAGAACGCGGCGGCCACCGGTTCGTAGACGAAGTGAACCTCCGGAAAGCCGAAGCGGGACAGCGCCTCGTTATAGCGCTGGGTCGCCAGCGCAGGGTCAGGGTTCGCGCCGGCAAAATGCACGGGGCGGCCGGTGACGATACGCTTGACGTCGGACGGCCAGTTGTCGCCGGCATAGTTCCGGAGGCGCCTGATAAAGACCTCCATCAGGTCCTCGAAACTGTGGCGCTTCGCGTAGACGAGGGTGCCCTGAAAGAGCGCGCTTGCCGCAAAGGTCTTGATCGACTGCAGGAAACGGCAGTCCCCGGGGTTATCGATGAATTGCCGGATTGCCGCGTGGCCGGCCTCGACCTTCAGGGCGGACGTGCCGAGTTGCGGATCCTTCATGAAGGAAAGGGCAGTACGCATGCTGTCGGCAGTTCCGGCCGCACTCGTAAAGGCCATTGAATGCGTTGTCGGCCCGTCAGCCGTGGCCAAGACCGTGTTCGTTGTGCCGAAGTCGAATCCCAGCGCCTGAGCCATGCCCGCACCTCATCAAGTCGATTGTTTTTTGGGAACGGAGGCCAAGCTCCGCTAAGGCGCGAAACAACGGGCCCAAGGAGGGCGCGTGATGCCACAGAGGCCGCCGTTGTTCAAGGCTTGAAGTGAAAAATGCGGCGGGCGCCAATGGCGCCCGCTTGTTCCCTACTCGGCGGCCAATGCCTGAGGTATCTCTTCATCGTGCTCGGTCTTCTTCTTCCGTCCAAAGCTGAGGAGCCAATCGCTAAGCCTGCCCATTTCGACGAAGATCACCGGGGTGATGAAAAGCGTCAATGCTTGCGACACGACGAGACCGCCAACGACGGCAATGCCGAGCGGCTGGCGCAGTTCCGAGCTTGCACCGGTCCCGAGAGCGATGGGAAGCGCGCCGAGGAGGGCGCAGAAGGTCGTCATCATGATCGGGCGGAAGCGTCGAACGCAGGCTTCATGAATCGCCTCCGACGGCGACATGCCGTTGCCGGAGCGCAGGTTCTCCAGCGCCACGTCGATCATCATGATCGCATTCTTCTTGACGATACCGATCAGCATCAGCAGGCCGATGAGCGCGATGATCGAAAGATCGAAGCCCATCACTTTCAACGCCAGCAGGGCACCGAGTGCCGCGGCCGGCAAGCCGGAAAGGATCGTCAGCGGATGAATGAAGCTTTCGTAGAGGACACCCAGCACGACGTAGATCGTCAGCACTGCCGCCAGGATCAACAGCGGCGTGTTGCCCTGGGACTGCTCAAATATCTGCGCCGTGCCACCGTAGGACGTGAAAACGTCCGCTGGCATGTTGATGTCTTTCTTGATCTGGTCGATCGCCGCCGTGGCATCGCCAAGCGCTTCGCCGGCCGGCAGGTTGAAGGAGACTGTCGTCGAGACAAGCTGACCGGTCTGGTTGATCGTCACCGGCCCCGTCGTGCGTTCTACCCTTGCGAAGTTGGACAAGGGAACGAGGGCGCCGTTGCTTGAAGCGACGCGGATTTCCTGAAGCTTCTGGTCGTCCCAGGGCTTGCTCGTATCGTACTCGACGATCACGTCATAGCTGTCGCCGGTCGACTGGATCTGGGCGGCGGTGTATCCGCCAAAGGCTTCCTGCAGGGTCGTCCGCAGCTGTCCGTCGGTAATCCCGAAGGCTGCCGCCTTCTCCGTGTCGACGACGATATTGGCCTGCAGGGCATTGTTCTGCGCATCTGAGGCGACGTCGGTGAAACGCGGATCGGAACGCATGGCCTGCTGAATCTTGTCTGCCCAGACGTTTGTCTGATCGGCGCTCAGCGCCTGAACGACGAGCTGGTATTGGCTCGCCGTCTGACGGCCGCCGAAGCGGAGGCTCTGTTGCGGCGTGATGTAGGCCTGCAGCCCAGGAATCTTGCCGATGCTCGCCCGCAATTCCCGTAACGTCTGCTCAAGCGGTGGACGCTGATCCTTGTCCTTGAGTTCGACAAACATCGTGCCGTTGTTCAACGGACTGCGTGCGTTGCCGCCGACAATCGACATCACGTGATTGACGGCGGGATTCTGCTTCACGAGTTCCGCTGCCTGGTTCTGCAACGCTTGCATCGCCGGATAGGAGATGTCCTGGCGTGCGCGCGTCGAGATGTTGAGGCGTCCAATATCTTCGGTGGGGAAGAAGCTGGATGGCAGCGTCATGAAGAGATAGACAGTCAGGCCAACCGACGCCACGAACAGGGCGAGGACGGCTGGACGATGCTTCAGGCACCAGCCGACCGATTTTTCGTATCCTCTGAGTGTCCGCTCGAAACCGGCATCGAACCAACGGATGAAGAAGGGCGGGCGGTCGTGGCCACTGCCGAGCCTTGATGCCAGCATCGGCGTCACTGTGAGCGAGACAATCGCGGAGGCGACGATCGCGATCGCAACGACCATGCCGAACTCGTTGAAGATGCGGCCGACGACGCCGCCCATCAACAGGATCGGAATGAAGACGGCAATCAGTGACACGGACATGGAAATGATGGTGTAGCTGACTTCGCCGGCGCCTTTGATCGCCGCATCGAGAACCGGCATCCCTTCCTCGACATGCCGGAGAATGTTTTCCAGCATGACGATCGCGTCATCGACGACAAGGCCGACTGCGAGCGTCAGTCCGAGCAGCGAGATGTTGTCGATGCTGTATCCGAGCGCGTACATCATGCCGAAGGTGGTAATCAGCGACAGCGGCACGGCAAGGCCCGGAATGATCGTCGCCGTCAGGTGACCGGTAAAGAGGTAGATGACCAGGACGACGAGGCCGATCGTCAGGAGCAGCGTAAACTTCACGTCCGTGATCGCGTCCTTGATCGGCTGCGCAGAGTCGTTCATGACCTTTGTCGAAACAGAGGCGGGGATTTCGGCGTGCAGACCCGGCAGCTTCGCCCTGATTGCGTCGACGACCTCGACGGTATTGGCATCGGGCTGGCGTTGAATGGCAAGAATGATGCCGCGGTTGCCGTCGTACCAGCTGCCGGTATTCTGGTTCTGAACGCTGTCCTGCACGTCGGCGACGTCGCCGAGGTGGATCGGTGCGCCGTTGGGATTGGCAATGACAAGCGTACGGAACTCGTCGGCATTGGTCCGCTGAGTGTCCGCATTGATCGTCATGCTTTGCGAGTCGTTCTGCAGGGAGCCGACGGGAACCTGGCTGTTGGCAGCGACCAGCGCCTGGTTGACGGTATCGATACCGATGCCGCGGTTGAGAAGCTTGTTGGGATCGACCTCGACCCGGACCGCGTAGGTCTGCGCACCGAATACCGAAACCTCAGCCACGCCGGGAAGTGTTGAAAGGGACGGCGAGATGATGTCCTCGGCGATCTCGTCGAGCTTGCTGCGGGGCATGGTGTCGCTTTGCACGGCAAGCAGCATGACCGGCGCATCGGCGGGGTTCGTCTTGCGATAGCTTGGCGGCGTCGTCATGTTGTCGGGCAATTGCCGCGTGGCATGCGAGATCGCTGCCTGAACATCGGCTGCTGCCGCATCGATGTTGCGATTGAGATCGAACTGCAGAACGATGCTGGTGTTGCCGAGGGAGTTCGTGGCGCTGATTTCGCTGATGCCGGGAATGGTCTGGAACTGCTTGATCAGCGGCGTGGAGACCGAAGTCGCCATCGTCTGCGGTGAGGCGCCGGTCAGCGCAGCCGAGACGTTGATCGTCGGGAAGTCGACCTGCGGCAGGGCTGCCACGGGCACGAGTTGGTAGCCGGCAAGGCCGGCAAGCACGACGCCGATGGCAAGCAGCGTCGTTGCAACAGGACGTCGGATACAGAAATTCGGTATCATTCTTCCGTGCCCGCTGTGATGATTTCGGTTTTGCCTGCGGTTTGGTCAACCGAGGCGACATTCAATGCCTTGTCGTCGAACTGTTCCTTGACCGGCTGCTGGTCGACCAGCTGCGCCTGTCCCTCGATGATGACGTGATCGCCCTCGGACAGGCCTTGCGAGACGGCGGTGAAACCACCGTTCGCGCGCGCCACGGTGACGGGTGTCACATGAGCCTTGCCGTCGCGCGCGACAATGGCGAAGAAGCCGTCGGCGCCGGGACTGACAGCAACGGTCGGGACCACGACCTGCTGTTCATTGTTGTTGAAGTGGACAACGATGTTGACCGATTGCCCGGGCCATAAAGCGCCGGACGCGTTCTCAAACTTCGCCTTCGCGAGAATTGTGCCGGACGCAGGATCGACGGTGTTGTCGTAAAAGCTGATATGGCCCTGACGTGGCTTGGCCTTGTCGGATTGAGGAACGGTGCTGACGTCCACCGGGCCTGCGGCAAGTGCAAGCTTCAACTGCCGGAGGTCGCGTTCCTGCAGGTGGAATTTCACGTAGATCGGATCGTACTTTGCGATCGTCACGATCGCGGAGCCGGCGTTCACAAAGGCGCCTGGGCTCACGGCGATATCGCCAAGGCGTCCGTCGAAGGGCGCGCGAATATCGGTATGCTCAAGCAGGACCTGATCGGCGGCAAGCGCGGCCTTATCGGCCTCTACGGTCGCGGCTGCCGTATCGCGGGCCGCCTTTGCCTGATCGTAGCTTTGCTGTGTGCCGGCCTTTGAGCTCAAAAGGTCATTGGCGCGTGCCAGCGCCGTTTCGGACTCCGCCAGGGTTGCCTGGTCGCGGACGACCATGGCGCTGTCCTTGTCGACCGTTGCCTGTGCGGTGCGGGCATCGAGTTTGGCGATCAGATCTCCCTGTTTGACGGTGGCGCCGTCCGAGGCGAGGATCTGCGTAACGATCCCCTGTTCCTGGGCCGCGATCGTGGTGTTGTCGTCCGCATCTGCCCAGCCCGAAGCTGTGACGTCCCGGGGCAAAACAGTCTTCACTGCTGCGACAGTGTTGACCAGCGTTGGTCCGCCGTTGCGGTTGCGACCCTTGCTGCCGCCCTTCTGATCACCGGATTTCTGCGATGCATCGCCCGCCGTTTGGTGGCCGCCGTCGGCGGCATCGGCCTGCGGCTGAGCGTGGGGCAAAAATTGCGAAAGATACGGGATTCGTTCCCTGTATTGCCAAGCGCCAACGCTGGCAGCAGCTATAATGCAGGCCGTGATCAAAAGTTTCTTCATATGCGAGACCGGTTTGGGCGAGTTGCGCGAAAATCAAGGCTCTATTGAACCACGTCTATTACGGCGCAAAAAAGACACAATTGCCGAACCGACCATCACTAAGTGGTTATAATGGCTTAAATTTTTGTAATGAAAGAATAAGCTGAAATACCATTTGTTGGGCATCGGCGATCCGCCGTAGGCGACACTTTCCCAATTTCCCCTTTTCAATCAGACGGATCGCGCCGCTCCGCCGTCGCAGCGTACAAGACTGCCCGTGATGTAGCTCGCGGGCAGGCTGCAAAGAAAGGCGGCGGTTGCAGCGAACTCTTCGACCGTCCCATAGCGACCGACGGGGATTGCGGCCTCCTTAGCAGAGCGGATTTCATCGAGGCTCTTGCCGGTGCGCTTGGCGGCCGCCCCATCTACCTCGTCGGTGCGGCCGGTCAGAATGCTCCCGGGAAGCAGAAGGTTTGACGTGACCCCAAAGCGTCCGATCTCCGTTGCCAGCGTCTTGCTCCAACCGGCGAGGGCGGGGCGCAGCGTGTTCGAAAGAGCGAGGTTGGTGATCGGTTCGATGACGCCCGACGACGCGACAGTGAGAATGCGCCCCCAGCCTTGTTCCTTCATGGATGGCAACAATGCGTTGGTGAGCGCGATCACCCGCAGCACCATGGAGAAGAAATAGGTCTCCAGTTTCTCGGGCGTCATGTCCTGCGTCGTTCCTGGCGTGGGGCCGCCGGTATTGTTGACCAGGATATCGATGCCACCAAGCTTTTCATGCACGGCGGCGGTCACGGTCTCGACGAAATTCTCGTCCGAGAGATCGGCCCAGATCCAATCCGCCTTGCCATTTCCTTCGGCGTTGATGGCGCGGCAGTTTGCCTCCAGCGTCTCGCCGCTGCGGCCGCAGAGAAGAACGTTCGCGCCCTCACGTGCCAAAGCCACGGCGATGCCATGCCCCAATCCGCGCGACGATGCCAGAACGAGTGCGCGCTTGCCCTTGATGCCCAGATCCATGTCAATTTCTCCATTTGTCCGTCTTTCTATACGGCGCGCCGACGGGAGACGAAAGCGGCGTCTGGCACTGTTTATGATTTGACGTTTACGTAAGCTGCATATATTTATCTGGCGTTAGAAATGCTGTTGCGCGAATTGGGGGATTCGCTGTCGTTTCCCGGCTCGACAATAGAGCTCTGTTTTGCCAAGAGATAACCCCATCACGGGGAATGTGGCCGCGATGTCGGCCGAGCGGAGATGATGCATGACCGATACGACTGAACTGCCCGAGCGCGAAAGCATGGAATTCGACGTTGTGATCGTCGGTGGCGGCCCTGCGGGATTGTCGGCTGCGATCCGCCTGAAACAGGTCAATCCGGAACTGTCGGTCGTCGTGCTCGAGAAGGGGGCTGAGGTCGGCGCGCACATCCTGTCAGGTGCCGTCGTCGATCCCATCGGCATCGACCGTCTGCTGCCTGGCTGGCGCGATGAGGCTGATCATCCGTTCAAGACCGAAGTGACGGACGACCACTTCCTGGTGCTCGGCCCGGCAGGCTCGGTGCGCCTGCCGAATTTCATGATGCCGCCGCTGATGAGCAACCACGGCAACTACATCGTTTCGCTTGGCAACGTTTGTCGCTGGCTCGCCACAAAGGCGGAAGAACTCGGCGTCGAGATCTATCCGGGTTTTGCCGCGACCGAGGTGCTCTACAACGACGAGGGGGCCGTCATTGGCGTGGCCACCGGCGACATGGGCATCGAGAAGAACGGCGAGCCCGGCCCGAACTACACCCGCGGCATGGCGCTAACAGGCAAGTATGTGCTGATCGGCGAGGGGGTCCGCGGTTCGCTTGCCAAGCAGTTGATCGCCAAGTTCGATCTGTCGAGGGATCGCCAGCCGCAAAAGTTCGGTATCGGCATCAAGGAACTCTGGCAGGTGAAGCCCGAGCACCACAGCCGAGGTCTCGTGCAGCACTCGTTCGGCTGGCCGCTCGGCATGAAGACCGGCGGCGGCTCCTTCCTTTACCACCTCGAAGACAATCTCGTTGCCGTCGGCTTCGTCGTCCACCTGAACTACAAGAACCCTTACCTGTATCCCTTCGAGGAGTTCCAGCGCTTCAAGACGCATCCGGCGATCCGCACGACCTTCGAGGGCGGCAAACGGCTGTCCTATGGTGCGCGTGCGATCACCGAGGGCGGCTATCAGTCTGTACCGAAGTTATCCTTCCCCGGCGGCGCCCTGATTGGCTGTTCGGCGGGCTTCGTCAACGTGCCGCGCATCAAGGGCAGCCACAACGCGGTGCTGTCCGGCATGATGGCAGCGGACCGGATTGCCGCGGCGATTGCAGCCGGTCGCGCCAATGACGAGGTGGTCGAGATCGAGAACGACTGGCGCTCAAGCGACATCGGTAAGGACCTGAAGAGGGTGCGAAACGTCAAGCCGCTGTGGTCGAAGTTCGGCACGGCAATCGGCGTGGCGCTCGGCGGTTTCGACATGTGGACGAACCAGCTCTTCGGCCTTTCGATCTTCGGTACGCTCAGGCACGGCAAGACGGATGCGGCCTCGCTGGAGCCGGCCGCCAAGCACAAGCCGATCGCCTACCCGAAGCCCGACGGCGTTCTCACCTTCGACCGTCTGTCCTCGGTGTTCCTGTCGAACACCAACCACGAGGAAGACCAGCCGGTGCATCTGCAGGTGAAGGATATGGCGCTGCAGAAGTCGTCCGAACACGACATCTATGCCGGTCCTTCGACGCGCTACTGTCCGGCCGGCGTTTACGAATGGGTGGAGAAGGATGGGCAAGAGACCTTTGTCATCAACGCCCAGAACTGCGTCCACTGCAAGACCTGCGACATCAAGGACCCCAACCAGAACATCAACTGGGTGCCGCCGCAGGGCGGCGAGGGACCGGTCTATCCGAATATGTAAGAAGCAGTCATGAGCAACGCCTGCGCCATACGGCAGGCGCGTCTCGATGAGCTGCCGCGCCTGACTGAGATCGAGCTCGATGCCTTCGCGACGCTGGCGGAGGCGCTCGGCGTTATCAGGGAAGCGCACGCGCTGCCACACGATTTGTTGCGGGGGTCGCTCGATGCGGGCCTGCTGCTCGTTGCCGCCGATGACGGCGACTGTCCGGTCGGCTTTCTCGCGGTCGAGGAAATCGAAGGCACGCTCTATGTGATCGAACTGGATGTTTGCCCGGATTGGCAGCGCAGGGGTGTCGGGCGGCGTCTGATGTCGGCTGCAATCGAGATGGCGCAGCAGCGTCGGCTATCGGCACTGACGCTGACAACGGATCGCTACGTTCCGTTCAACGCGCCCTTCTACGCCTCCCTCGGCTTTGTGCTGCCGAGTGTCGAAGCCGTTCCGCATTTCCTGAAGAAAAAGCTGGATCACGAAATCGCGGTTGGGATGGATCCGGAACGACGGGTTGCGATGGTTCTTACGCTGAAGCGATAGCGGCATGGAACAATAGAGTGAGCCGGCGGATTGGCCGCCGGCCCGAACTGCGGAGTTGCTATCGGCGTGAGGCGATGCCGGTCGAGAGTGCTACGCCGAGCCCGGTGATAACAGCGGCGGCGATCTCGGCGATGCCGATTTCCTCCCCAAGCAATAGGCCGCCGCCGATCGTTGCCAGCACCGGCGTGATTGCCGTGAAGGCAGCTGCCTGGGTGCCGCCCAGCGCATGAACCGCAAGGCCGTAGGCGACCGTGGCAGCAAGGCCGGACAGCACGCCTTGGCTCAGTACCTGCAAGCCGACCTCACCAAGTGGTGCGCTGGCAATCGACGTACCGAAGGCGACGGCCAGACCGATGTGGATGAGAAATGACCAGATGGCGATGAGCGCGCTGGCCTGCAGAGCCGTCAGGCCGGAGCGGCGAAAGGCATGCGTGTAGCTTGCCCATAGGATCGCTCCCATCGGTAGCAGAACAAAGCTGGTCCAGGGTAGTGCCGCACCGGCGAGACTGCGGACCAGTAGGATGGCAACGCCGCCGACGATCGCGGCAAGACCGAGCACGCGCATGAAGTCCGGTCGTTCCCGGAAGACGATGACGCCGATCAGCGCAGTGGCAAGCGGCATGGACCCCCCGAGCAGAATACCGGCGGCGGATGCCGGGGTCGAGTGAATGGCCGACGTGGTCAGCTGGAAGAAAACGGCGCCAGCGCCCGCGACCATCGTGGCAAGCAGGCGGAGCGGCACGCCTTTCGGCAGCAATCCAGTCTTCAGCCAGACGGGCGCCAGAACAAGCATCGGAATACCGTAGCGGATCAGGCCGATATCGATCGTGCCAAGCTGCGTCGCCGCGCTGTGACGCGTCGCCAGGATCCACGCTGCCCAAATGAGGACGGTGACGACGGCGCCGGCATATCCGACAGATGTCGACGTGGACTTTTCATTGTTCGTGAAGGTAACGGCGCTCATCGATCTCTCCTCTCGTGATCGTCCGGATTGCTGTCCGGTTGAGAGAAGAATAAGCGGAAACGGCGAGGCATGTCCTTGCTATCTATGCCGCCAAAATACTGGTATGAGCAATTATCTGCCAATCACGCCAAAGGATTTTATCGAACATGCCAAATCTTGATAAATTCGATCTGGCGATATTGGAATGCCTCCAGGAGGATGCCCGGGCGACCAACGTGGAGATTGCCGAAAAGGTCAATTTGTCGCCGTCCCCCTGTCTGCGGCGTATCCGCAATCTGGAAAAGACCGGCGTAATCCGCGGCTACCGCGCCGATATCGACCGCAAGGAAGTCGGTCTCGGCCTGACGGTTTTCGTCGAGCTCAAGGTCGCCCATCACAGCCGCGAGAACGCGCAGGCGCAGGAGGCGGCATTGCTCGCCATTCCCGAGGTGGTGTCGTGTTTTCTAATATCGGGAACGGCCGACTTTCTTGCGGAGGTGGTGGTCGAGGATCTCGCAGC
Source organism: Rhizobium sp. 57MFTsu3.2 (assembly GCF_012932765.1). Classification (NCBI taxonomy): domain Bacteria; kingdom Pseudomonadati; phylum Pseudomonadota; class Alphaproteobacteria; order Hyphomicrobiales; family Rhizobiaceae; genus Rhizobium; species Rhizobium sp. 57MFTsu3.2. Next base: position 208,082 of record NZ_JDWI01000006.1, on the reverse strand, counting down.
CTATGAGCGGCTGCTGACGGACACGCTGCTGACCCTGCCGAATGTCAGCGATATCCGCTCGAACTTTGCCATTCGCAGCATGAAAACCCACGGAGCGCTGAAGCTGCCGGAACTGAAATAGAAACGGGGCCAATCGGCCTGCCAATCGGCCCCGTTTTCTTGCTTAGAGCAGCGTGCCATTGAGGATCAGCAGCGCGACCGAGAAGTAGATCACCAGCCCGCTCACATCGACGAGCGTGGCGACCAACGGGGCGGAGGCGCTTGCCGGATCAAGCCGCAGCCTCTGCAGGATGAACGGCAGCATGGAGCCCGCCAGCGAACCAAACGTGACAATGCCGATCAGTGCGGTAAAGATCGTGACGCCGACCAGGACCCAGTGCTCGCCGTAGTCATAGAGCCCGATTTTTTGCCAGAGCACGATGCGGGCGAAACCGACCAATCCCAGGATCGTGCCGAGCACGATACCCGTCGGCAGCTCGCGCATCAGCACGCGCCACCAGTCGGAGAGCTTGAGCTCGCCGAGCGCCAGCGCCCGGATGATCAGCGATGTCGCCTGCGACCCGCTGTTTCCGCCAGAGCTCATGATCAGCGGCACGAACAGCGTCAGCACGATCGCCTTCTCAAGCTCGCCTTCGAAATGCTGCATGGCGCTTGCCGTCAGCATTTCGCCGAGGAAGAGGGCGCACAGCCAACCAGCACGCTTGTGGATCATGCCGGCAAAGCTGATCTTGGTGTAGGGCTTGCCGAGGGCTTCCATACCACCGAATTTCTGGGCGTCTTCGGTCTGGTCGGCGATCATCGTGTCGATGACGTCGTCGACCGTGACGATGCCGAGCATGTGGCCGTCCTCGCTGACGACGGGCAGGGCGAGCAGATTATGCTTGCGGATCAGCCGGGCGACATCTTCCTGCGTCATCAGCGGATCGGCACGCACAACCCCTTCCTTCTGCGCAACGGTCAGGACGGATTCGCCGGGCTCGCCGGTGATGAGGCGGCGGAGTGTGACGACGCTCGTCAGCGCGCGGCTGACCGCATCGAGGACGTAGATCGCATAGACCGTCTCGCGCGAACGCTCGACTTTGCGCACGTGCTCCAGCGTCTGTTCGACAGTCCAGGTGTCGGGCACGCTGACGAATTCGGTCGTCATGATGCTGCCGGCCGTGCGGGGCGGATACCCCATCAGGTGCTGGACGGCGAGACAGGTCGTGCGGTCCAGCCGCGAGAAGAGGTGTGCACGAACCTCCTCGTTCATTTCCTGAAAGAGGTCGGCGACACGGTCGTTTGCCACGGCGTTCAACAGCCGTGCGGCATGCTCGACCGGCATGTCTGCAAGGATCGCGGCGGCGTGATGCAACTCGGGACGTCCGAGAATGCGCACGGCCTTTTGCTGCGGCAGCGTAACCAGGATTGCTGCGGCTTCGGATATTTCAAGTGTGTTCAGCTGTTCGACGCGCTCGGCCGTGGTGATCGGGCCGAGGTGGTCGCTGCTGAAGAAACGAGCGGCATGGCCCGCCCGCAGTGGGAAGCGATTGATGTTCATAGGCTCGCCTTTCCGTCGATCCGCCGTAGCGTCCGACGGGCGAGCCCGACGGAGTCAGGTCAGCGCACGAGGGCCGCGTACGGCAAAGGCAATCGACTGCTACTGTCGCTTGGCATCGTGATGATGGCTCCGTTGATATCCGCGGAAAATGGAGGTGATCCGCGTAAGGCTCTAGGTGGTCTCAATTGGCAAAAAAGTCAAGCGCTTGAGGTGCTTGATGCCAGAATGCCGCACCTTCCGGCGCGGCATATCGTTCGAGCAGCGTTCTTTCGAATTTGCGGCCACTGTCGACTATGCGTTGACGCCGGGGGCGGCCGCGTCAGGCGCTCCGGCCACGGCGATCGAGGCTTAGAGATGCCACGAACACAAAGATGCCGATAAACGACAGGATGGCGCCGACATAGCCGGTGGCGGCGAAGCCATAGCCCTGTGCGATAACCAGGCCGCCGAGCCAGGCGCCCAGCGCATTCGCAATATTGAATGCCGAGTGGTGAGATGCCGCTGCAAGCGTCTGCGCGTCCGCCCCGACATCCATCAATCGGGTCTGGACAGCGGGACCGGCAGCAAAGCCGCAACCGATGCAGAATACGCAAAGCGCCAGCATGAACGGATTGGCAGCCGTGAGGGAGAACAGTGTCAGCACGACGATGTTGAACACAAGGCAACCGCCGATCGTTCCCATCAGCGATTTGTCGGCAAACCAGGAGCCGACGACATTGCCGACGTTCATGCCGATGCCGAAGATGATCAGCATCACGGCCACCATACTTTCCGGCAGCATTGCAACCTCGGTCGTGGTTGGCGCGATGTAGCTGAACATGGCGAACATTCCACCGAAGCCGACGGATGCCGTGGCGAGCGTCAACAGGACCTGCGGACGCTTGAAGGCGCCGAGTTCGCGCTTGAAGCTTGCGCCCTCGGCAACTCGGTCGCGTGGCACGTAGTACCAGATCAGGGCGACCGTCAGCAGGCCGATAATTCCAACGATCGTAAAGGCAAGCCGCCAGTTGAGAGACTGCCCGAAAACGGTGGCGAGCGGGGTTCCCAGGAGGGTCGCAACCGTCAACCCGAGCATCACGCGGCCGACGGCGCGAGCGCGCTTGTGCATCGGCACCATGGATGCCGCGACGATCGCGGCAACGCCGAAGTAGGCGCCATGCGGCAACCCCGTGATGAAGCGCATCAACGTGAAGCTCTCGAAGGTCGGTGCCATCGCGCTCAACAGGTTGCCGACGGCAAAGATGCCCATGACGAGGAGAAGCAGCGAGCGGCGCGCCATCCTTGCGGCGAGAACCGCGATGATTGGAGCACCGATAACGACGCCGAGCGCATAGGCGCTGATCACGTAGCCGGCCTGCGGCGTCGTCACCGAGAAGGTGTCGGCGACGTTAGGCAAAAGACCCATGATAGCGAATTCGCCGGTGCCTATCCCGAAGCCGCCGCAGGCAAGCGCCAGTTGTACGAGCGCAATTGCCGCCGGAGACGGGGCCTCTTCTGCCGCCATCGTATCTATGGAATCGTTTACGGCGACCTGGCTCAAGAGGCACTCCTTGGCATTCGATAGGTGACATACGGGACGGGACGCAAGATGCGCCGGTGACCGGTGGGCCGGAGATGAAGGGAGATGAAGACGATGCTCTAATATCCCATCTATCAACGATAGATTGCTGCAGGTCGAGTGCGTTTTCTGCAGTGCAGCGTCCCCCGATTTGCATACGTCCCTTGCAAATTTGGGGGCTCTGTCGCCGCTCGCGGCGGCCGTGAGGCGCGCTTCAGCTTGAAATTGCCGCTGCGGGAACCATCTGCTTTGCAGCGCCAACAGACTTTGCCTGTCGGGATGGATCAACGGGAGCCTGATGAAACTAGTTGGCTTTTTCAATCGAGATGGTGGAACGTTCAGGACCACCGACATGGAAGACTATGAAAGGCGCGCTGAGGCGATCTTCAGGGAAGCGGGTCACGATTTCGATGCAATCGTCTTTTCCGGCAAGGAGATTGTACCCGCGATGGAGCGGGCGGCCCGCTGGGGAAACATCGATGGCATCGTCGCTGGCGGTGGCGACGGGACGATATCGGCGGCAGCGTCCATAGCCTGGAGAAACGGTATTGCACTCGGCGTTGTGCCGGCCGGGACAATGAACCTTTTCGCCCGTTCCTTGCGCGTTCCACTCGATATCTGGCAAGCGCTTGAAACACTCGCCTTTGGCGAAGTCGATCGTGTGGATATCGCTAGCGCCAACGGCAGGCCGTTCATTCACCAATTCTCGGCCGGGCTGCATGCGCGCATGGTGCGCTATCGAAATACTTACTCGTACCGCTCCCGACTTGGAAAGATGGGGGCAAGCGCGCGGGCCGCATTTGGTGTCGTGTTGAATCCACCCGAATTCGAGGTCGAGTTCGAAGCTGGGGGAGTTTATGAGAGGCGCCGGGTCTCCGCGGTCTCGGTTTCAAACAACCCTTTCGGCCAGAATGCCTTGCTTTATGCAGACAGCCTCACAGGTGGCGAACTAGGCTTCTATACCGCCAATCCACTAAAGCCGCTCGGCGTCGCGCGTCTGGCGATCGATCTCTTGCGAGGCAAGGTGAGGGAGAATGCGGACGTGATGATCATGCATCCGGCAGAAGTGCATCTGCACTTTCCAAAGCTGCCGTCAAAGGCGAATTGCGTGATGGATGGCGAGCTGCGTCCCCTGGAGCGAGACGTTGCATTGAAATTGCATCCAGGCGAACTCAAGGTATTGGTCCAGCAAGGACTTGCAGCGCAAGTTGACGAAGCGGAGCGGCGCGAAGTCGCTCCCTAGCAGCTCCTGCTGGTGGCGCATCCCAGAAATCGCTCTGGATCGGTCGGACGAGCTGAGGGGGACGCCGGAGCTAGCGCGGATATATCCAGGCGTAGCCGAAGAGCCGTTGATCCTCCGGTCGCCCGCCGATGTAACCGATGCTTGTGTACTTGGTCGCCACTGCGGAGTATTGCGGGCCGAGGTTCTGTTCAATCCAGTTAACCAGTACCGGCGGTAGCGCCGTTCGATCCTTGGAGGGAAGCCAAACCACCAGGATCGGCTTCTCCGCGGTCCAATCGTAATCGATAGCCAGGTTGCCGAAGAACGTGGACATCGTTGGAACATCAGGTAACTGCATATGCATATTTCCCGACGCCGGCCAGCTGTCGGTGAGCACCAGCCCAGGACGCTTGCCTTCCTCAGCAATGATCTTGCCGGCAAACTCCTCGTAAGGCGCGTTGTAGGCCTCAGGCCGGCCGAAGAGTGACGGCGCGTGCGCGAGAACCAGACTCAGCGACGGGACGATGATCATGACCGCGAGAGGTGCGATAAAGAAGCGCCGCGCAAAATCCTGCGGTTGAATGCCTCGGGCCTGTATCTTCAGGCAAAACGCAATCGGCATCAGGAACAGGAGGGGCAGCACCCATCGGTCGCGCATGGATGTTATGCCGATGGCGAAAACCAGCACGAGAACCTGCACGCCAATCGCCAGAAATATCGTGTCGAAAAAGTGAGCCCAGATGGTCGTCGGTCGCAGACTGCGGACGAACTTCTTGCCGAAAACGATTGCATAAACCGCAACAAGAGGCGCCATGATCACGAGCACCTGACCGAAGAACTCGGTCGGCCCCTTGATCAGTTTCGCGAGTACGCTGGTCGGCGCTTCCTGCGCCATGGTATTCAGCGTGCGGGTTGCGGCCAGGCCGATATTGTTAAGGAGCCAAAGGCCGTGCGGCGCGAAGATGAGGACCGCGATAGCCAGTGAAAGCAAGAAGCGACGGTCGAACAGGCGCTTCTGTCCCTCTGGATGCAGAAACACTGCAATGAGCGCTGCAAACACGACGAGAGTGAAGTTGTACTTCGACAGCATGCCCAGTCCCAGCGTGACGCCGATTGCCGCGTAGGAGAACAGGGATGGGGCCTTCAGCGTTTTGATGATGCTGTAGATGAAGAGGTTTATCATCAGCATCTGGGCGACTGTATGGGTCAGGTCCCTTTGTGCCTGCCAGAAAACTTGTGGAATCGTGAACAGCGAAAGCGTCGCGATGGCAGCAAACAGGCGATCATCGAGCACCAGTTTGGCCAGCTTGTAGTAGCTCAGGAAAAGAAGAAACAGCACCAGGTTCTTGGTTGCGGCAATCGTTGCGATCGACAATCCGAAGCCGGACACCACCATCGCCTGCAGCCAGTTGTAGAGCGGCGGCTGGGTGTCGTAGCCGGCCACAAGCCATTGCGAGAAGAACGCCTGTTGGGACTCATCGACCCGCAGGCCGTTTGGCACGAGGAGGCGAACGACAAAGCTGACGACAAAATATGCCGCCAGCAGCAGGACAACCGCGTCCGGCTTGCGAGCCAGCAGATTACGCATTCTCACTTCCGTCGAAGACCTGGCGGACGATGTAGTTCGGCGAGGTGTCGTCGCGATAATAGGTACGGGCAATCATCTCGGCAAGAATGCCGGTCGTGATCAACTGCACGGAGGACAGCATGAAAACGATGCCGACCATCAGCATCGGGCGGGTGCCGATGTCGTTGCCCAAGACGAACTTGTCGACGAACAGATAGAGCATCACCAGAGCGGAGATCCCACCCAGTCCGAGGCCCAGTGAGCCGAAGAAATGGCCTGGTCGTGCCTTGTAGCGCATGAAGAACATGACGGAAAGCAGGTCGAGGATCACGCGAAAAGTACGCGAGATGCCATACTTGGACTGTCCGTGCTGGCGGGCATGGTGGGTCACGACCATTTCGCCGATGCGCGAGCTTGGCACGACGCCGGCGACCCAGGCGGGGATGAAGCGGTGCATTTCGCCCATCAGCTTCACCTGCTTGATGATCGAGGCGCGGTAGATCTTCAGGCTGCAGCCATAGTCGTGCAGCTTCACGCCGGTAATGCGTCCGATCAAGTAATTGGCACACCATGAGGGAATCTTGCGTAGCAGGAGACCGTCTTGGCGGTTCCTGCGCCAGCCAACCAAAAGATCGAGCTCACGCCGCTCCAGTTCGGCGACCATGGACGGAATGTCTTTCGGGTCGTTCTGCAGATCGCCATCCATTGTGGCGATCAACCGGCCGGTCGCGGCGTCGATGCCTGCCTGCATCGCGGCCGTCTGGCCGAAATTGCGCTGCAGTTCGACGATCCTCAGCGTAAGGCCCTCGCGGCCGATGTGCTTGCGCGCATTTACCAGCGTGGCATCGGTGCTGCCATCGTCGATCAGGATAAGCTCCCAGCGATGGGAGTAGCCGGCCATGGCCAAGCAGATGCGATCGACAAGCGGGCCGACGCTCTCTTCCTCGTTGAAGACAGGCACAACGAGCGACAATTCGACCGGCCGCATCGCTTCCACGAGGCCTTGACGTGGGTCTACTGTTGTCTGCACGTTTGAATTCTCCTACAAGGCGCACGGCCAAAAGCGGCATTCGCCGCGATAGTCAGGAAAGCCTACTATATGAAGTTTCCGGTTGTTGCCAGCCGACAATCCTGGTTTATCCGCAATCGGATGACGCTGTTGACGATCGTGATCGTGGCGACTTACGCGCTTTTCATCCAGTGGTTTTGGGGCTGGCCGGTCATTCTCGGACAATGGGCCGAGGTCGGTGCTATCCCGATTATCGCCGCTCTCGCACTTCTGACCAGCACCTACTTTCTCAGGACCTGGCGCATCTACGATTATTTTCCGAGAGAAACTGCGGGCCGCTTCAAGGTGCTTTTTCGCGTCACGCAGATTCACAATCTCCTGAATATCATGCTGCCGTTTCGAACGGGGGAGACAAGCTTTCCGGTGTTGATGCGCACCGAGTTCGGTATTCCGCTTGCGCGCGGCACGTCGGCGCTGTTCGTCATGCGCCTGCTTGATCTGCACGCCTTGCTGGCTGCTGCCGGCATAGGCTTCGCGATCGCGTCACCACACAACATCGTTGCATGGATCGTCTGGGTGTCCTTCCTGTCACTTCCGGTAGTCGCTTTTGCTCTGAGGCGACCCTTGTTGCGGCTTGCCGGCACGATGCTGCCGGTAAAAGCGCAGAAGCTGGTGGTTGAGGTTGAGAGGGGACTTCCGGTCGATGCCGCCGCTTTCACGCGCGCCTGGGCGATGACCGTCATCAACTGGCTCGTCAAGGTTCTGGTGCTCGCCTGGGCCCTCAACCTGATGGGCGTATTGCCGATGGCCGCAAGTTTCGGCGGGGCGCTTGGCGGCGAGCTCTCCTCTGTGCTTCCGGTGCACGCGCCGGGTGGCGTCGGCACTTATCCGGCCGGGATCACTGCCGGCGCCGTTGCCCTAGGCGCATCCAGCGAGAAGACGGCCCTTGCTGCCTTGGCGCAAGCAAGCATCAATGCGCATTTGCTGATCATCGTCTCGGCACTGACGGGCACTGCGATATCACTGCCGCTCGGCCGCAGCCGTAAGCTCTGAAATCCGTTCTCTCAGGAATGTCTGCTCTGGCGCCTGTTGACACAGCCTCAAGGCTGTCTCGTAGGCTGCAATCGCCTCGGCCTTCTGTCCCAATTGCCTCAGAAAATCGGCACGGGCCGAATGCGCAAGATGATAGCTCTCCAATTCTCCTGCCTGCAGGATGGCGTCAACGAGCTGCAAACCTCTTTCTGCTCCCTCCACCATCGCCACGGCGACGGCCCTGTTGAGTTCGGCAATCGGCGACCATTGGGCCGACAGCAGGAGATCATAGAAGCTGACGATGCGGCGCCAATCCGTACTCTCAGGCGTCTCGGCTCGCGCGTGCTCCGCAGCGATGGCCGCCTGCAGCGTGTAGATACCGACCTCGCCATTCCGCAGGGCGCCGTCGAGGCGCCCGAGACCTTCGCGAATCTTTTCACGGTCCCAAAGCCCGCGATCCTGATCGGCCAGGAGAATGAGACCTCCCTGCGAACTCCGCCTGGCGGCGCGACGCGAATCCTGAAGGAGTAGGAGTGCAAGCAGCCCCGAGACATCGGGGTGCGGCAGAAGGCGCGCGAGCAGCCGTGTCAGGCGGATGGCCTCCGAAGTGAGATCCGCTCGGACGACCTCCTCGCCGGACGAAGCGGAGTATCCCTCGTTGAAGACCAGATAGATCACATGCAGCACCCGGTCGAGCCGCTCCGGCAATTCGTCGCGCTCAGGGACCTCGTAGGGAATCTTCGCTGTGCGGATCTTGTTCTTCGCGCGTACGATGCGCTGTGCCACAGTTGGGGCGGGGACTAGAAATGCATGGGCGATCTCTTCAGTCGTAAGTCCGCATATCTCTCTAAGCGCCATCGCCATTTGCGCGTCGGCGGGTATGATCGGATGACAGCAGGTGAAGATCAACCGGAGCATGTCGTCTTGGATCAGGTCCACGTCGCCAATCTCCGTTTCATCGAAAGACCCGTATAGACTTTCCTCGATGTCCTTCGCCGACATATCGAAACGCGACCGGCGCCTGATGTGGTCGATCGCGCGAAATCGCCCGGCGGAAACGAGCCAGCCGAACGGGTTTGCCGGAACACCATCGCGGGGCCACGTCCGCGCGGCGGCTGCAAACGCGTCGTGCAGGGCTTCTTCGGCCCTGTCGAAGTCTCCAAGGAGACGGATGAGTGTCGCAAGCACCCGGCGAGACTGCGATCGGTAGATATCCTCGATCAGACGTTCCAAGGTCTACTCCGGCAATGTCAGGATCCGCACCGGGCGGATTTCCACAGCGCCAATTCGCGCACATGGAATTCCAGCGGCGATTGCCTTTGCCTCATCCATATCGGAGGCATCGATAACATACAGGCCGGCCAGATGCTCCTTCGTCTCGACGTAAGGGCCATCAGTCATGCTAAGCTCGTTGTTGCGCACCCGCAGGACGACAGCCTTATCGGGCGTTTCGAGCGCATCGGCATGAATCAGCGTGCCCCGTTCGCGCAACCCTTCGTCGAAGCCGAAATGCGCGCGAACGACAGCTTCGGTTTCTGCAGGGGCCTGACGACCGTCGACATCGGCCGAATTGTAGATCAGGCAAACATAGCGCATCGCATTATCTCCCGTCTTTGATGGAATAGGCCGGCCGTATCTCGATCGAAGCGTATTTCAATATGGGGAAGGTCGAGGCGATCCTCTCGGCTTCTTCCATGTCGGCGGCGTCGATCAATACGAAACCACCAAGATGTTCCTTGATTTCGGCGAAGGGACCGTCGGTTGCCGTCGTGACGCCCTGCCTCACTCGAAGAGTAACTGCAGATTCGGGCTCGTGCAGCGCAAGAGCGACTTGCAGGACGCCGCGGTCATGCCAGTGATCGTCGCTTGCGATGCATTCCTGCGTGACCACATCCCACTCTTCCTGCGGGACGAGCTTGCTCTTCTCGGTGTCGAACCAGACCTGGCAGAGATATTTCATGACGTCTCCCTCAACTATAAACCGGAATATCGTAGATCGGCCGGACTTCGATTGACCCTAGTCTTGCAAGCGGGATACCGGCCGCAACGCGAATGGCATCGTTCAGATCTTTTGCGTCGATAAGAATGAAGCCGCCGAGTTGTTCTTTTGTTTCTGCAAAAGGGCCGTCCGTCACTGACATTTCATCATTTCGAACGCGGACGGTCACGGCATTCTTTGGCGATTGCAGCGCCTGCGCGGCGATCATGTGCCCGCTGGCGATCAGATCATCGTCGTAAGCGAGGGACGCTCTGTCGAGGTTCCTTTTTTCCTCCTCGGTCATGGCTTCAAGCGTCGCCGGCTCGAACCAGACCTGGCAGAGATATTTCATCGTTCGCTCTCCCTGGCTGTCACGATCATTGGACGCTCAGCCTAGGGTGATTTCGACAGGAAGCGAAAAAATCTTTTTACGGAAATTTGGGTCGAAACGAGCACACTGGCTTCGACCAAGTGTCGTCAACAATATGGAGTGTCGACGATGGGTTTTTTCGAGATCGTGCTGGCGAACGCCATCCGCGCAAGTCGCCAACAGAACAAACAGCCCTATCAGGCTGATACGGAACTGCCAATGATGCGGGCCACAATCGCACGCCTCGTTGCCGTCGCAGCCCTTTTTGCGGTTACGATTGTGGTGCTGGATGCTGCGGGCGAGCACTATGAGCGCCAACTTGCGACTAGCGCGGTCGCAGCCACTCGCCAATAAGGGAAACGGCCTATTGGAAAGCCGTTTCGAAGAAGCTTCTGAGCTTGCGCGAATGCAGTGCTTCCGGCGGCATTGCTGCGAGTTTCTGGATCGCACGGATACCAATTTGCAGATGCTGGTTGACCTGCGTCCTGTAAAAGGCGGTCGCCATGCCGGGCAGCTTCAATTCGCCATGCAACGGCTTGTCCGATACGCAGAGCAGGGTGCCGTAGGGCACGCGGAAGCGGAAGCCGTTTGCGGCGATCGTCGCCGATTCCATGTCGAGCGCGATGGCACGAGCCTGGGACAGACGTTTGACCGGGCCGCGTTGGTCGCGCAACTCCCAGTTCCTGTTGTCGATCGTGCCGACTGTGCCGGTGCGCATGATGCGCTTCAGCTCGAAGCCTTCGTAGCCGGTGATCTCTGCCACGGCGCCCTCCAGGGCGACCTGCACTTCCGCCAGTGCCGGGATCGGCACCCAGACAGGCAGATCGTCGTCAAGGACGTGGTCTTCGCGCATGTACGCGTGAGCAAGGACATAATCACCCAGGCGCTGGCTGTTGCGCAGGCCGGCGCAGTGGCCGAGCATCAGCCAGGCATGCGGGCGAAGGACGGCCACGTGGTCGGTGATCGTCTTGGCATTGGATGGGCCGACGCCGATATTGATCATGGTGATCCCGGCATGCCCTTTCTTTTTCAGATGGTAGGCCGGCATCTGCGGGAGGCGCGAAAGCGTAACGTCGGTCTCGGGCTGATTGGAGCCGGCATGCGTGATGATATTGCCCGGCTCGACAAAGGCCGTGTAGCCATCTCCGCCTTCCGCCATCAGCTTGCGTGCCCAGATGCAGAATTCGTCGATGTAGAATTGGTAGTTCGTAAACAGCACGAAGTTCTGAAAATGCTGCGCGCCGGTCGCGGTGTAATGGGCAAGACGGGCAAGCGAGTAGTCGATGCGCTGAGCCGTAAAGGCGGCAAGCGGCGAAGGTTCACCTGGCGGTGGAATGTATTCGCCGTTGGCAATCTCGTCGTCCGTTGTGTTCAGGTCCGGCGTGTCAAACAGATCACGCATCGGAATGTCCATGAACGCCGCGGCGGATGCCTCGACATGGGCACCCTCACCGAACGCAAAGTGCAGTGGAATAGGCGTCGTCGATTCTGAAACGACGACCGGCACGTTATGATTTCTCATCAACAGGCCAAGCTGCTGCTTCAGATAGTGCCGAAACAGCTGCGGCCGAGTAATCGTCGTCGTGTAAATGCCGGGAGCGGTAACGTGCCCGTAGGACAGACGAGTATCGATGTGGCCGTAACTCGTCGTCTCGATGCTAACTTGTGGGTAGAAGGCACGATAGCGCGATGTAATTGGCGCGCCCTTGGCTAGCGCTGCGAAGCTCTCAACCAGGAAATGGGTGTTGCGTTCGTAGAGTTCTGTCAGCGCGTCGACTGCCTCGATGGGATCGTCAAAGGTTTGCGGCGCGAAAGATGACGGAGACGAAATGTCGAGAGGGGAAGAGATTCGTTTGTTCATGCGGCATTATAGGGTGTTGTTCCTAACAAGCAAACGACGCGTCTAAAGGGATTGCAGAGATTTTTGGGGGCAGCGATGTGCCGCCGCAGCCAGTCAGTTGCTTGTTCTGCAGAACGGGCGGCTGGCGTCGAAGCACGTATAGTTGGCCCCGAAGTGTGACTGCGCACCGCCACCGGCATTGCGGTTGACCGCAACCGAAAAGCTGACGGCGAAGACTGCTGCAAACAGCGTGATGATGGTGAAACGTCTTGCCAAAATGAGCATATCCATGCCTTTGCCCCGGTATCGCCTTAGCGTTGAGACAGTTTTGCCACGTTGTGGCTGAACCGGTGCTGAGATCATGGTTCATCAGGCGTTCAGGAAGCCGGGCAGCGTGAAGCGCGGCTGCTGCTTATCTCTTTGGTCCCGCAAAGGAGATTTTCATGACGGCACCGATTGAGCTTTATTACTGGCCCACCCCCAACGGCTGGAAGATCAGCATCATGCTCGAGGAACTCGGCGTTCCCTACGAGGTCAAGTATATCAATATCGGCAAGGGGGAGCAGTTCACGTCGGAATTCCTGAAGATCGCCCCGAACAACCGTATGCCGGCAATTGTCGATCCGGATGGCCCCGGCGGCGAACCGATCTCGGTGTTTGAGTCCGGCGCCATCCTCCAATATCTCGGTCGCAAGTTCGGGAAGTTCTATTCGACGGACGAGCGCACACGCGTACAGATCGAGGAATGGCTCTTTTGGCAGGTGGGTGGCTTGGGCCCCATGGCTGGACAGGCGCATCACTTCCGCGGTTATGCACCGGAGAAGATCGAATACGGCATCAACCGCTATACCAATGAAGTGAACCGCTTATACGGCGTGATGAACAAGCTGTTGGCAGAGCGCGAATATCTCGCCGGGGACTACTCGATTGCCGACATGGCTTGCATCGGCTGGGTCGTTCCATACGAGAAGCAGGGACAGGACCTCAACGAGTTTCCCAACCTCAAGCGCTGGTTCGAGACGATGATGGCGCGCCCGGCCGTGGTCCGTGGCACGGCAATGGCAAGGAAGAGCGCGAACGCAGCAATCTTGCCGATGACAAGGAAGCGCAGAAGATCCTTTTCAAGCAGCGCGCCCGCTGACAATTGACGCAGAAAAGCGCCCGGCTTTCCGGGCGCTTCCTTTTGGAAAGCCGTTTCTTACAGGCGTGTCCAGGTCTGCGATTTGCAGAGCACGTTGAGGACGCAGCCTTTCATCTTCAGTGAATTTCCGAAAATATTGCCGGATCCGCTATAGGTTTTGTCGTTGGCTGGATCGGTGATCTGGCCGGTATAGGTAACACCGCTTCCTGCGAGAATGCCGATCTTCTTGCCGGCATACTTGCCGGATTTCAGCACGATGCAGTAGCTGCCGCCGCAAGATGCAATCTGGGCCGTATCGCCCGCAGCTGTCTTCCAGTTGCCGACGATCGGTTCGTCAGCAGAAGCTGCCCCGGCGGCAAACATCAATGCGCCAGAGAGAATAAGTGTTCGGATCATTCGTTCCTCCCTAATGTCCAGGCGCGAAAATATATGACGCGAACGTAAACGTAAATGTGTTTTTCACTGCTTCAGGCGAGTGTTTTTGCAGACCGACAGCGGCGAAATCTTCCGTTCTGGGCATTTGATGCTGATTTCGTGGTGAACGGAAGGTTGATTTTCAGATCTGAATATTCCGTAAAATTGTGTCGAAAATCCTTAATCCGCAAGGGATCCGATGTTTAACAAAAATCCAATTTTACCAAGCGTTTGCACTTTGTTTGTCTCAAATTAATCATGCATTTTAGGCGTTTTTTGAAAGCGCATCGGCATAGTGGATCCATCAAACGAGCGGGGCAAACCCGCCGAACCGAAGGGTACTTAGAACCGCGATAGACGGCAGGTCTCCGGAGGTAAAACAGGGCAAGTCGATAACAGGCAAAACAGGGATAAACCGATGGCACGTTTTGAAATGCACAATGCTGAAATGGCCACCATGGGTGGCGAGAACAACGCCGACATCTTCTGCGAAATGGGTCTGATGTATGCGACCGGCCGCGGCTGCGCTGTCGATCTGGTCGCCGCTCACAAGTGGCTGAACATCGCAGCGATCAAAGGCAACGACCGCGCCGCCGAGCTTCGGGCTGACGTTGCCGCAGGCATGGACAAGATGCAGATCGTGGAAGCGCTGCGCGCTGCCCGCGAATGGATGACGATCCACTGAGAACCGTTTGCCCGCAAAGGCGCGGGCAAGATCGATAACAACCTCAAAAGGGGGCTGGCGCGGTGCTCGGACGCGCCAATGCCAGGACATCAACCGCGACCGGCAGGAACAAGGCTGGCGCGGTTCCTTGCGTTTAACCTAATGTCTTGAGTACCTGCGGCAGGGCTTCCTCGAGAAGCGCCATGTCAGCTTCCGGTCCAACGCTGACGCGGATGCAGCGGTTGAGCGGGGCAACGCCGGGCATGCGAATGAAGACGCCGTGCTGCATCAGGCCATCGACAATGGCACGGGCATAGGTGCCGTCACGTCCGGCGTCGATCGCAACGAAATTTGTGGCGGAGGCGAGCGGAACGAGGTTGTTGGCCTTGGCGATGACGGCGATCCGGTCGCGCGCGCCGTGGATGCTGGCCACGACCTCGGCGAGATAGGCTTGGTCCTTGAGTGCCGCCAGTGCAGCGATCGTGGCCAGTCGATTCATGCCGAAATGATTGCGGATCTTGTCGAATGCGCGCGCCGTACCTGATGTCGAGATGACATAGCCGACCCTGGCGCCCGCCAGGCCATAGGCTTTCGAGAAGGTGCGCGTGCGCACAACATTCGGCAAGTCGATCAGCGCGCTGATGGGGGGCAGCGATCCCACCGGGCCGGTTTCGCTGTAGGCCTCGTCGAGAATGAGCATCGTGGTTTCCGGTAGCGCACGGGCAAAGGCGACGGCACTGTCGGCATCCCACCAGCTTCCCATCGGATTGTCCGGATTGGCGAAATAGACCAGCGGCGCGTTCTCGCGTTTGACGGCTGCGAGGAGGCCGTCGAGATCTTCGCGATCGCTGGCATAGGGCACGGTCACGAGCCGCCCGCCGAAGCCGGCAACGTGGAAATTGAACGTTGGATAGCCGCCGAGCGATGTCACGACGGGTGCGCCCGGCTCAATGACGAGCCGTACGATCTGGCCGAGCAGTTCGTCGATGCCGCCCCCTATCGCGATGGAGTCGATTCCGACGCCCAGATGGTTGGCAAGTGCTTCCCTGAGCTCGTAGTTTTCAGGATCGTTGTACTTCCATATCTCGCCAGCCTGGACGCGCATGGCTGCGAGTACGGATGGGGCAGGGCCAAAGCCATTCTCGTTGGCGCCGATACGCGCCTTGACCTGAAGGCCGCGCTGACGCTCGATTGCTTCTGGGCCGACGAACGGAACGGTGGAGGGAAGGGCGTTAGCAAGCGGCGTGAAGCGCGAGAAGGCGGACATGCTGGGGCAATTTCCTGGATGCTGTGAAAATTCGGACCGACAATAGGCCCCGCTGCCGCCAAGGCAAGAAACATTATTCCCCGGTATTCACGATTTACATCCGCACGATTCCGCGGGCTTCGATCGCTTCCATGTTGCCAATCATGAAGTCGGCGCGCAAAACGCGGCGCAGCACGTCGGGCTCGATCGTATTGATGAAGCGGACGCCGATACGTTCGTTGTTGCGATAGGTTTCCGCACAACCGATCCGATAGGCAAGGCCGAGAATGTTAAGGTAGTAGTGCTTTGGCAGGCCCGCGGTGGATGACACGACAAACGTAGCGCCACCCTGCGAGATATCGACGATCTCCGCACTCCGGACGGAGATGCCGGTAAGACAGGGCCGAACCGCAACGATCCGGGCAGGGCGCCTTACGTTGAATTTTTCCCAGCGCGTCTCGTAAACCGCGGATTTCACGGTTGCAAGGTGTGTGGCACGAAGCATCGACATTCCGCGTTTCCCTGAACCAAGGTAATCCCGGTTCTCTTCAATTGAAGCCTCACACGAATGCCTTGCACAATTGTGAACGAGGAAAATACAATTTTAGCGATGCGGCCATTTCCGCCCGCTCGGCCAGCTGGGGCGAACATCTTCTCGCGTCGAGTAGCGAATGGATCGCCGGACCGTAGTTGTCGCGAATTGTCATCGAACTCTTTGTCGATTTGCACGTTTGCCTAATTGTCGGCGGCGCATAGCGCTTCAAAATTGCAAAGCGAGGGAATCACAATGGTTGATGTCAGAGTTCCGTCGAAGTCGTGGGTCGTTGTTTGCGATGGTGCCAAGGCATTGATCCTGCGGAACGCAGGCGATGCGGAATTGATGAACCTCAAGGTTGAAGAAACCCTGAGTCAGCCCAACGAACCGGACCGCGAAATAGGCGCAGACAAACCGGGTCGAACGCACGCGGCCGATGGGCAGAGTGCCAGTGCCGTTGAGCAGACGGACTGGCACGAGCAGGCCGAGGCAGAGTTCCTGAAGCTGGTAGCCGCAAAGATGGAGGTGCTGGTGCGTGAAAAAAACGCGCGTCGCATCATTTTGGTTGCGCCGCCAAAGGCGCTCGGTACGCTGCGAGCCAACCTATCGGCCGATGTTCAGGCTGCAGTTTCGGCTGAGGTGCCGAAGGATTACATTAATCTGCCGGTCGACCAAATAGAGCGGCACCTAGCTTCTTGACGCAACCTCCTACGGCCGCGGCGCACCGCCACCAGGGAACCGGCGGTTTCGCAGACAAGATGCAAGAGCAATACATCGAGGCTAAGATTCGAAATTCAGCCTTAAGACGTGATGCAGGAATTCCGGGTTGATCAGCATGTTGAAGCTGATCGTCACGAGGTCGCCCTCGCGCTTGACCACCGTCGAGCCGATCTCGTCGTGGATGCCGAGGATTTCGAGGAAGAAGTGGTTCGGGACCTCGAGGCTCGGATTGACCTCCAGCACCGCGCCGGCAAGCGTGATCGTGCGGATCAGGCAGCGGACTTGCGTTCCCGTGCTGAGGTGATGCCCAACGAAGATGATCTTTCCGGGGCGGTCGAGCGAAAACTCCCGGTAAGCCTGCTCGGGCTGCTCTGTGTCGAGGTGCATCTGAAAGGCCACGGTAGCCTCCGCTTGTTGTACGCTTCGAGATTAGCGCAAGATTGCTGACAACTTCTGAATGATCTCCCTACAATCCGAAGCTTATGCCTGTGTGGAGATCAAAATGGCTCGTTATTAGACAGGGATGGGCCTCCGTGGCATCGCTTGACAGTTCGCCGCCGTTCAAGCATATCGAACTTGGCTCGAGGCGCCTGCCGCTCGCGGACGACAAGTCCATGGTGAAGTACTCGATAGGATCAGTCGCAGCCAATTGGTGCATGCTGACTGCAGGCAATGCGAGCACCCTTGTACAGGTCGAAATGGCATGCCTTCCGAAAGGCTGAATCCGTGACCACCGCATATCCGACAATCGAAGAATTGAAATCGCAAGCCAAGCGCCTCCGCCAGGCCATGGAAGCGCGCGGCACCGCGATCTCTCATAGTGCCGCGCTGGAACTCATTGCCCAGCAGCATGGCGTGCGTGATTGGAACACGCTCTCCGCACTCGCCACCCGGCCGAACGAGGAACCAATCGCCGCCATCTCCGTAGGCTCCCTGGTGCGCGGCCGCTATTTGAACCAGCCGTTCACCGGCAAGGTCCTGGCGCTTGCCGCTCAACCGGGCGGCGGGCTCCACAAGATCACCATCCACTTCGACGAACCGGTGGATGTCGTGACCTTCGAGAGCTTCTCCGCCTTCCGGCAGCGCATCAACGCGCAGGTCGACAGCAATGGCGTATCTCCGCGCAAGACCTCGAACGGCGTCCCACATCTCGTGCTCGAGATTTAAGTGGCCACTTAGTGTGCGCAGTGTTGGCGGCAGTTGCTGGAGGATTGGACCATCAACACGCTGCCGCGCCGTGATTTCGCCTACGCCTTCAGCAGCCATTCGTGCTCTGGCTGGTTGTGGAACTTCCATACCCGCTTCGGGCCGGCCATGACGTTAAGATAGTAGAGATCATAGCCGTGGACGGTGGCGCACGGGTGGTAACCCTTCGGCACCAGTGTCACGTCGCCATTCTCCACCGCCATCGCCTCATCGAGCGACCGATCATCGGTATAGACGCGTTGGAAGGCGAAGCCCTGCGGCGGGTTCATGCGGTGGTAATAGGTCTCCTCCAGCAGGCTCTCGTTCGGCAGATTGTCCTGATCATGCTTGTGAGAAGGGTAGGAGGATGTATTGCCGTTCGGCGTGATGACCTCGACAACCAGCAGCGAATGAGCGGAGTTGTCGTCCTCGGGCATGATGTTGGTCACGAGGCGAACATTCGAGCCCTTGCCGCGCTGGAATTGCGGGTGCACGCCGGGCGGGATGAGCTTCGCCTTGTAATCGCCGCCGCCAGGCGCCGAGCAGACGGCAAGTTCGAGATCGGTTTCCGCCGTCACCGACCAGCTTGTGCCAGCCGGAACATAGAGCGAGTGCGGCGCACCCTCGAATGGGCTCATGCGCCCGCCGACCGAACCGAAATCCTCTCCAGCGGCGGTCGCCTTGCCTTTGCCGGCCACCCAGACGAGGCAGACTTCACGGTCGCTTGCGGCGCCGGAGACGGTCTCACCCGGCTTCAGCCGATGCATGTCGAAGCCGACATAAGTCCAGCCGGCGGTGTCGGGCGTGACGTGGGTGACGCGACCGCTGTCACCCTTGGGCTTTACGAGAAGGTTCGGCATGAACGTTTGTCCTTCATTCCACATCAAGGCGCTTCAACGGGCGTGTTATCCCTTCGGAAATCCTTCGGTTTCCACCGTGTAGCCAGCGGCCGTCATCACCCGCATCAGTTCGGCGTGACCGATCTCCGCCATCTTCTGCGGCGGCGCCTTGCGCGGATCCTGTTCTGCCTCGACGACGAACCATCCCTCATACCCGTAACCGGCGAACCGCTTGACAATGGCGCCGAAATCAAGCGAGCCATCGCCGGGTACCGTGAAGGCGCCGAGCGCTACCGCATCGAGGAATGACTGCTTGCTGCGGTCGAGCCCGTCGACAACGGCTTTGCGGATGTCCTTGACGTGGACGTGGTTGATGCGGGCGTGGTGGTTATCGATGGCGCGCAAGACGTCGCCGCCGGCGAAAGCCAGGTGCCCGGCGTCGAGCAGAAGGGGAATGCCTTCGCCCGAATTGCGCATGAAGGCATCGAGCTCCGGCTCGGTCTCGACGACGGCCGCCATGTGGTGGTGATAGGAAAGCGGCATGCCCTGCTCGGCGCACCATTCGCCAAACTGCGTGACCTTGCGGGCATAAGCCTTCATCTCGTCGTCGGAGAGGCGCGGCTTGGTGGCAAGCGGCTTGGAGCGGTCCCCCTGAATTGAACGGCCAACCTCGCCATAGACGATGCAAGGCGCGTTGACGGCTTTGAACAGCTCGATCATCGGCGCAATGCGCTCCATGTTGGCGGAAAGGTCCTCGTCGACAAGCGTGCCGGAGAACCAGCCGCCGCAGAGCGTCACGTCGGCGGCGCGCAGGATCGGCAGCATCTCGGCCGGATTGTTCGGAAAGCGGCGGCCCTGTTCCATGCCGGTGAAGCCGGCGCTGCGCGACTGGCGCAGGCATTCTTCCAGGGATACGTCGTCGCTGAGCTCAGGAAGATCGTCGTTCCACCAGGCGATCGGCGACATGCCAAGTTTGGCCTTCATCAATAGTCTCCTCAAAGGCATTTCTGGAAGAGCGGGACCGCTCTTCCGAAAATTAAAACAGCCGGTTAGGCGATACGCTGGTCGGCGCGCGCCTTGACGTAAGCCGCATGCGCCTTGTTGACCTGTTCACGCGGGCTGACTTCAGGGACAGCAACGTCCCACCAATAGCCCCCAGCTTCCGTCGTGATCTGCGGATCGGTGTCGATGACGAAAACCGACGTACGGTCGTTCTTTTTTGCGTCCGCGATCGCCTTCTCGAGCTCGGCGATCGATGCGACTTTCACCGCGACGGCGCCCATACTCTCGGCATGCGCCCGGAAGTCGATCTCGGGCATCACCTCGTAGTGCGCGTCCCTCAGCAGGTTGTTGAAGTTCGCGCCACCGGTCGCCATCTGCAGCCGGTTGATGCAGCCGTAGCCACGGTTGTCGAGCACGACGATGTTGAGCTTCAGGCCGAGCATGACCGACGTCGCGAGCTCGGAATTCAGCATCATGTAGGAGCCGTCGCCGACGAGGACGAAGACTTCCTTCTCGGGCTGCGCCATCTTGGCGCCAAGGCCGCCGGCGATCTCGTAGCCCATGCAGGAGAAGCCGTATTCCATGTGGTAGCTGCCGGGTGCCGTCGCCGGCCAGAGCTTATGCATCTCGCCCGGCAGACCGCCGGCGGCGCAAAGGCCGATTGCCTTTTCGAGGTCGATCGTGCGCGTAACGGCGCCGATCACCTGGGCGTCGGAGGGCAGGGCGGCATTGGTGCTCGCCATTGCCTTGGCGGCCGCCTCCACCCAGACCTTCTTTTCCCGTTCGGCCTTTTCCGCCAGCACGGTCGGTGCTTTCCAGCCGGTAAGCCCGCTCGAGACCGCCTTCAGACCTTCGCGCGCATCGGCCACCAATGTCTGGCCGTCGTGCTTTGCGGCATCGTAGGCGGCAATGTTCACGCCGAGAATTTTCAGCTTCTCGTTCTGAAACAGTGCCCAGGAGCCGGTCGTGAAATCCTGGCAGCGAGTGCCGACAGCGATGATCAGATCTGTTTCCGTTGCAATCGCATTGGCCGCCGATGTCCCTGTGACACCGACCGAGCCAAGCGCCAGCGGGTGCCGCTCGTCGATCGCCGACTTTCCGGCCTGCGTGACCACGACGGGGATCCGGTGTTCCTCCGCAAATGCCGTCAGTTCCTTGGTTGCTTGGGAGTAAAGCACGCCACCGCCCGCGATGATGACCGGCTTTTCGGATTTCTTGATGAGAGCGATAGCGTTCGCCAACTCATCGGCATCCGGGCGCGGACGGCGCATGGTCCAGACGCGCTCCTGGAAGAAGCTTTCGGGATAATCGAAGGCTTCCGCCTGCACGTCCTGGCACAGCGACAGCGTAACTGGGCCGCAATCGAGCGGATCAGTCAGCACCTGCATGGCACGCTTCAGCGCCGAGATGATCTGCTCGGGGCGCGTGATGCGATCGAAATAGCGGGAGACCGGGCGGAAAGCGTCGTTGGCTGAAACGGTGCCGTCGCCAAAATCCTCGATCTGCTGCAGCACCGGATCCGGTGCACGGTTGGCAAAGACGTCGCCCGGCAGGAAGAGAACCGGAATGCGGTTGACGTGGGCGACACCGGCGGCCGTCACCATGTTGAGTGCACCGGGGCCGATCGAGGTCGTGCAGGCCATGAAGCGTTGGCGGAAATTCGCCTTGGCATAGGCAATCGCCGCATGGGCCATGCCCTGTTCGTTATGGGCGCGATAGGTCGGCAATTCGCCACGCACTTGGTATAGGGCCTCGCCGATGCCGGCGACGTTGCCGTGCCCGAAGATCGCCCAGACGCCGCCGAAGATCGGCACCTTCTTCCCGTCGACTACTGTCATCTGCTTCTTGAGAAAATGCGCAACGGCCTGCGCCATCGTCAATCGTACAGTCTTGCCCATGGGGCACCTCCCAAATGCTCTAATTAATGTAGGCCGCGGGTTTTCAACCAGGCCTCGGTCAATTGGCGGAAGCGTCCGGCCATATCTGCGATCGCTTCTTCATCATTCAACTTGCCGGAAAGCCAGCCGCGGGCTGCCTCGGCAAAAATCGTGCGGCCGACGGCGAATCCCTTCACCGAAGGAGCTGCCAGCGTCGCCTCGAAGCCTTTCACCAGCTCGTTGGCCGGCGCTTCAAGGCCGAGCAACACGATGCCGCGGCACCAGGGGTCGTTCTTGGCGATCACGGCATCGATTTTCTTCCAGGCGGCCGTCGAAGCTTGAGGCTCGAGCTTCCACCAATCCGGTTTGATGCCGAGCGCATAGAGTTCTTCCAGCGCCGTCGAGATCGTATCATCGGTCAGCGGTCCGTTCTTGCTTGCGATGATTTCGACGAGCAATTCGCGGCCAACCTTGCGGGCGGCTTCAAAGAGCGTCCGCAGCTTTTCCTGCTGCTCGGTTTTCAGGGCTGCCGGATCGTCCGGATGGTAGAAGCACAGGCACTTGATGCAATGATCGAGAGGCCATTCCGCAAGCTGCGAGCCGATGTCCTGGCTGAACTCGAAGCGAAGCGGTTTGGAACCCGGCAATTCCACCGGGCGACCGATCCATGCGAAGTTCTTGGTTGCCGCATCGAAGAAGGCGTCGCGTCCGAAGCGCTCGTCGATCAGCATGCCGTAACCGTTGCGGCCATCCGCGACACGGGCGGCGGCTTCTACCGCAAGGCGCTTGAAGGCGACGATCTTCTTGTAATCTACGCCGAGTTCGTCGCACACGCTGGTGAGCTGCGACCGGTGGTCGATGGCAAGCGCCATGAGAAGCGGAATGTCGCCCTTGCGCGTCGAGGCCCAGTGAATGTGATTGATCGCTTCGTCCTTGCGCAGCGCGCGATGCTTGCTGCCGTGCTTCAGAAAGTAGTCGAGCTCCGCCCAGGTCGGATATTCCGGCGAGCAGAGCAGGCGGGAGACGGCGAAGGCGCCGCAGGCGTTGGCCCAGGTGGCGCAGGTCTTCAGCGGCTCGTTCTTCAGCCAGCCGCGCAGCAGGCCTGACATGAAGGCGTCGCCGGCGCCGAGCACGTTGAACACCTCGATGGGGAAGCCTTCGCCGACGATGCCGTCTTCCAGATTGTCGCTGATCGGACCGTCATAGACGATGCAACCCATCGCACCGCGCTTGAGAACGATCGTTGCCGGCGACAGGCGGCGAATTTCCTTGAGTGCGCCAAGGACGTCGTCGGCGCCTGACGCAATCAGGATTTCCTCTTCCGTTCCGACAATCAGGTCGCAGTCTGGAAGCGTTTCCTTCATCTTGGAGGAGACACGGTCCGACTTCACATAGCGCTCAAAGCCCTCGGCATGGCCTGCGAGGCCCCAGAGATTCGGCCGATAATCAATGTCGAAGATTACCTTTCGGCCATTGGCCTTGGCGATGCGGATGGCCTTGCGCTGTGCGGCTTCCGTGTTCGGCCGGGAAAAATGCGTGCCCGACACCAGCACGGCGCGCGACGACTTGATGAAGCTTTCGTCGATATCACCTTCATCGAGCGCCATGTCGGCACAGTCCGCGCGATAGAAGATCATCGGCGATACGCCTTCGGCTTCGACGGCGAGGAGCACCAGCGCCGTCAGGCGCTCCTTGTCGGTCTTGATGCCTTTCGTCTCGACCCCTTCGCGCGCAGATTGCTCAATGATGAACCGGCCCATCTGCTCGTCGCCGACGCGGGTGATCAGGCCCGACTTGAGCCCGAGACGGGCTGTCCCGATGGCGATGTTCGCAGGGCAACCGCCGACAGACTTGGCAAAAGAACCGATATCCTCAAGGCGCGAGCCGATCTGTTGCCCATAGAGGTCGACCGAGGAACGCCCGATCGTGATCACGTCAAGCGACGGTTCTGGCTGCGAGCCCGGGTTCGGTTGTGCCATGATGTCCTCCCGCTAGATTTTTGGCTACGGCTTGACGCCTGCTGATTTGCGAGCAATGAAACATCGGTTCCGTATTGTTGTCAATTCGGAATGTTTGTTCCATTTTTCATTTAGTCGATTTTGCGTGGGCTCGCTTGCGCCGCCGCTCGGCGATCGCCACCGGAATTGCCATTGTCAGGGCCATCGAAGCAGAAAGCGAGCGGAAGCCGGCAAAGTCTGCCTCCGCCACCTCGAACCAGCAGGTGGCGCGGGCGGCGAGGGGCGAAAAGGCCGAATCGGTGATGGCAACGACAGGCACGCCACGATCCGCCAACGCTTCCGCCTGGCTGAGGCTGTCGGCGGCATAGGGAGAGAAGCTCGCTGCGATTGCTGCATCCTTCCCCGTCGCGAACTGCACCATTTCCGGATCGACGCCATTTGGCGATGCGACGATCTGGTGCCGAATGTTCAGCTTCGAGAAGGCGTAGGTCATATGCGCCGTCAGCGGATAGGAGCGTCGCTTGGCGATCAGGTAAATCGTCTCGGCAGCCGCGAGGATATCGACTGCCTTGGTAAAGGTATCCGTCTGGACGGTAGCCGCCAGCCTGTTGACCGATTGGCTCGCAGCCGAAATGAAACCGGAAAGCAGGTTGGCGTCCTCGTCCTCGCCGCTTGCCTGCTCCAGCGTCACCAGTCGCTCTTCATATGTCAGCGTTCGGTCACGCAGGCGTTCGCGAAAGATGCTCTGCAGGGCCGAAAAGCCCTCGTAGCCAAGATGATGGGCCAGACGCACCAGGGTCGACGGTTGCACGTCGGATGCCGCAGCGATGCTTGCCGTCGTGCCGAAGGCGATTTCGTCCGGGTTGCCGAGTGCGAAAGCTGCGACCTGCGCAAGCCGCTTCGGCATGTTTGCTTTCCGTTCGATGATGATGCTGCGCAGGCTCTCGAAGTCGCGAGGAACCCTGGCGGGCGTTTTGCTGTCACTGTCCATCCACGCTGTCCATTGAACGAAATAAACATTCCATATTTATGAGCATAGATGATTTTCATTCGGGAGCCCAATTGTTTTTATTCTATTGAAATCCAAGTGTTTTGAACAGTTTTTGGAGCCGGGGCGGCAAAAGTGCGCGAGAAAGGCCGCTTGTCAAAATGATCTAAATATTCCAAAAATCCGCCCGACATCTGGAGGAGATACAATGAAAGCACTGGGAATCGGCCTGATCGGCACTGGCTATATGGGCAAGTGCCACGCACTCGCATGGAATGCGGTCAAGACCGTATTCGGCGACGTCGAACGCCCGCGCCTGGTCCATCTGGCCGAAGCCAATGCCGAGCTTGCCGAGAAGCGCGCCTCCGAGTTCGGCTTCGAAAAGGCAACCGCCGATTGGCGCAGGCTGATCGCCGATCCCGAAGTTGATGTCGTTTCCGTCACCACGCCGAACCAGTTCCACGCCGAGATGGCGATTGCCGCGCTCGAAGCGGGGAAGCACGTCTGGTGCGAAAAGCCGATGGCACCGGCTTATGCCGATGCCGAACGCATGCTGAAGACGGCAAAGGCCTCGGGCAAGATCGCCGTTCTCGGCTACAATTATATCCAGAACCCCGTCATGCGGCATATCAAGGCACTGATCGAGGAGGGGGCGATCGGTGCGGTCAATCACATCCGCGTCGAGATGGACGAGGACTTCATGGCCGATCCCGATGTCTTCTTCTATTGGAAGAGCGAGCTTTCCGCCGGCTACGGCGCGCTTGATGATTTCGCCGTGCACCCGCTGTCGCTGCTCTGGTATCTGTTCGGTCACGTTGAGGCTGTCAGCACCGACATGGTAAAGCCCTATGCCAGCCGGCCGTTGAAGGAAGGCGGTCGCCGCGATGTCGAGAATCACGATGCGGCCAATGTCCTGATGCGACTTGGCGGTGGGATCTCTGCGGTGCTGATGGCAAACCGCGCCGCTTGGGGGCGGAAAGGGCGAATCGCGCTGCAGATCTTCGGCTCGAATGGCGCCATTACTTACGATCAAGAGCGCATGAACGAATTCGAACTCTATCAGGCCGAAGGGCGCGGCTCGGAGCAGGGCTTCCGCAAGATACTCGCCGGCCCGGCGCATCTGCCCTACGATCGCTTCATCCCGGCGCCTGGCCACGGGCTCGGCTTCAACGATCTGAAAATCATCGAATGCCGCGAACTGATCCGCGTAATTTCCGGTGAGCCGTCGTCGATCGTGACATTCGAAGACGGTCTTAGGATAGAGAAGTCCGTTCACGCCATGGCACAGTCATTCCACGAGCGCCGCTGGATCGAGATCGATTGAGGTCTGTCCGCTTCCGGTTGACGGCGCTGGAGGCAGGGGATACCCCTTTTCTGGAACGCGCGGCTGCATGCTGGGAGTGAAAACGTGACGGACAGACTGGTGATCATCGGCGCGGGGCAGGCGGGCTTTGCATTGGCCGCGAAACTGCGTGCGCTCAAGGATATGCGCCCAATCACCATCATCGGTGCGGAAGACGTGCTGCCCTACCAGCGGCCGCCACTCACGAAGAAGTACCTGCTTGGCGAGATGACCTTCGATCGACTGCTGTTCCGGCCGGAACACTGGTACCCCGACAACAATGTCGAGATCAGGCTTTCCACCTGGGCGGAGCAGGTCGTGCGTGACAAGAAGCAGGTCCTGCTACAGGACGGTTCAGCGCTCGACTACGGCACGCTGGCGTTGACGACCGGCTCCACGCCGCGCGCACTGCCTGCGTCGATCGGCGGGGATCTCGAGGGCGTTTATGTGGCGCGTGACAAACGTGACGCTGATCTGCTTGCTGATGAAATGCGGCCCGGTCGCCGAGTCCTCATTATTGGTGGTGGCTATATCGGACTTGAGGCAGCTGCTGTCGCCCGTCACCGCGGTCTCGAGGTTACCGTGATCGAGATGGCTGACCGAATCCTGCAGCGCGTCGCTGCCAGGGAGACGGCCGACATCATGCGGGTGATTCATGAGACACATGACGTTGTCATCCGGGAGAAGACCGGGCTCAAGCATCTTGTCGGCCATGAAGGCAGGGTTGTCGCTGCCGAACTCTCCGACGGATCCACGATCGAGGTCGATTTCGTCATTGTCGGCATCGGCGTCGTCCCGAACGATCAACTCGCCAAGGAGGCGGGTCTCGAGGTCGCCAACGGAATCATCGTGGATGAATTCGCCCGCACGTCCGATCCGTCGATTTTTGCCGCGGGTGACTGTGCGGCCCTGCCGTGGCAAGGCGGACGCATCCGTCTCGAATCGGTGCAGAACGCCGTCGACCAGGCAGAAGCCGTCGCCGCCATCATCGCCGGCGGCAACGAAGCATACGATCCCAAGCCTTGGTTCTGGTCGGATCAGTATGACGTGAAGCTGCAGATCGCCGGCTTCAACATGGGCTATGACGATACAGTCCTGCGTCCAGGCTCGCGCGACGGCGCCCACTCGATCTGGTATTTCAAGAATGGGGCGTTCATCGCCGTGGATGCCATCAATGACGCCAGGGCCTACGTCAGCGGCAAGAAGATGCTAGAATCCGGGATCAATCCCGACAGGGCGATCATTGCGGACGCATCTACCGATCTCAAGCAACTGCTGAGCTGAGGCCGGCGGCATCGGCATCAGGTGAAAAAGCCGAAAAAGCGCTTGCGTCACCTGTCGAATGACTCTATCAGGCTCCCACCGGAGAGGTGGCCGAGTGGTCGAAGGCGCTCCCCTGCTAAGGGAGTATACGTCAAAAGCGTATCGAGGGTTCGAATCCCTTCCTCTCCGCCACCATGATCATCGCACAAACTGTTTCGACGAATGACCGCTCTTCGAGTGCGTCGTCTTTCGGCGCGCTGTCCACGACCTCCGCGTTTGGCGTCCCGAATCTCGCGTCAGCAGAATCGAACCGAGAATCATCCTTCGTCAACAAAGCTGATTCCGCTGCGATTGCACGTGAGGCCGAGGTCAGGCGCCAACACGCTGTCTCCCTCATCTCCTATAAAAGACGCGAATCCGGCAGGAAACTGGTTCCAATGTGGCACAATCCACAGCCGCACACCCCAGCTCAGCGGCGGCAAACTCCCGCAAAATCAGGGGTTTCTTAATAAAGTATAAAGAAACGAGAGGGGTGGGTGCCGCATTTGTGACCTTTCAGCAACAGCGTATGCGGAAGGCTGTCGCAAACACCCCAAACGGGCAAGTTGGTGATTGCGTGACAGTCCCGGTCTTGTATTTTCAACCTCGGAAGCAAGGGCGGTTGATCGTCCGACTTCTTGAAACATGGGGATGGGGCAGGGAACGCTGCTCTAACGGCGAAAAACCCAGACCCGATCGAAACTTTGAATTGGAGGTCAATATGAACATCAAGAGCCTTCTTCTCGGCTCCGCTGCTGCTCTCGCAGTAGTTTCCGGTGCTCAGGCTGCTGACGCTATTGTTGCTGCTGAGCCGGAACCGGTTGAATACGTCCGCGTCTGCGACGCTTACGGCACCGGCTACTTCTACATCCCGGGCACGGAAACCTGCCTGAAGATCGAAGGTTACATCCGTTTCCAGGTTGATGTTGGCGATCATCAGGTCAACGGCGGCGCCAGCGGCTTCATCGGTGGCACCTCTGACTGGGATGCGACCACCCGCGGTCAGGTTCAGTTCACGGCCAAGAGCGACACCGAATACGGTCCGCTCACCGGCGTGATCGTTCTGCAGCACAATGCCGACGCCGCTTCTTACCAGAACTCGATCCTCGACTCGGCTTACATCGACATCGCTGGCTTCCGCGCCGGTCTGTTCTACAGCTGGTGGGATGACGGCCTCTCGGGTGAAACCGACGTTCTCGCAAGCCACGAAACGCTGCACAACTCCATCCGTTATCAGTACGAGTCTGGCGACTTTTATGCCGGTATCTCGGTTGACGAACTGGAAGACGCGATTCATGGTAACGTCGACCTTCCGGGTCCGGACGGCATCCTTGGCAATGCTGACGACACGGTCGGTGGTCTCGGCGAGCGTGCCAACGACGTTGGTGTTGCTCTTGGCCTCGGCGGTAAGGCTGGCGCGTTTACCTACCAGGTCATCGGTGGCTATGACACCGACACCGAAGACGGTGCGATCCGTGCGATGGGTACGGTTGCTGTTGGTCCGGGTACCCTCGGCCTCGCAGCAGTCTGGGCATCTGGCCTGAACGCTTACTACGACACCTCTGAGTGGACGATCGCAGCTGAGTACGCCATCCAGGCTACCGACAAGCTGAAGATCACCCCCGGCGCTCAGTACTTCTGGAACTTCGGCCTGAATGATACGGCAGACGACTTCGGCAACGAAGACGCTTGGAAGGTTGGTGTGACGGTCGATTACCAGATCACCGACAACTTCTACGCCAAGGCTTCGGTCCAGTACCTCGATGGCGACAACATCGACGACCAGACGCAGGGCTACTTCCGCCTGCAGCGTGCATTCTAATCTGATCTGACTTCGGTCAATCAGGAGAGCCCGGCTTTCGAGCCGGGCTTTTTGTTGTGGGGCCACTGCTAGGGCGAGTGGCTTGGAGAGCGCTCACGCCTCCGCAACGAACCGTCTGATCTGCCAGAGCACTGGCTGCACATGCAGCAGCGGTGCATGCCCCTGGCCGGGCGCCTCCAGAATCACGATGGCTGGGCATCGCGCGCGCATCTCCGCAAGCGTCTTGTCGGCGATGAGATCGGAGTTCTCGCCCTTGACGACCATGAGAGGCATCGTGGTGAGCCTGTCGTAATAGTGCCAGAGCTCAGGCAGCGGCTGATCGAAGTCGATCATCTGCAAGTGAGCGGCAATGGCCGGATCGAAGTCCGCGATCGGCTTCCCGTCGAGTTCCCGATAGATCGCCGCTGCCATCTCCTGCCAGTCACGCTCGTCAAGGGCGGTGAAGGAGGGGCCATGGCAGGCCTTGAGAAATGCGACTGCCTCCGGCCAGTTGCGCGGCGGTGCGGCAGAATTGAGATAGTCGCGGATACGCTTGAGGCCGGCGGGTTCGATCTTCGGTCCGATGTCGTTGAGAATGACGGCGGCGATCAGATCCGGCCCCATCTCGGCCAGCAGGTGAAGAATCAGCCCGCCCCCGCGAGGTGCCGATGAAGATGGCGCGCTCAACGGCAAGGTGCTGGCAGGCGGAAATGACATCCCGCGTCTCGACGCCGAGATTGTAGTTCGCCTTGTTGGCATCCCAGTCGGACAGGCCGCGCCCGCGATAATCGAGCGTGATGACGCGTCGCGGCGTCGCTCGGTCGGTCGACAGGAGCAGCGCCAGCTGGTGAAAGTCACGCGAGTTCCGCGTTAATCCCGGCAGACAGACGATCGGCAGCCGGTCGGCGATATCTGGGCCACCGTAGTCTCGCGCATGGAGCGTGAGTCCGTCATCGCTCTGGTAGGTTGTCGCTTGGAAACCATTGTCTCTTGCTTCGTCCACGCTTGGTCGTCCCCGTTGCATGGGAACAGATTAGCGAGACCGGCAATAGACGCCAATGGCGATCATGAGGAGCGGCCGTAGGTCAGGTCACGAACGATGTCGTTCGGCTGACCCAACCTGGCCTTGTACACTTCGAAGTTCTCAATCACCCGCTGAACATAGTTGCGCGTCTCGGGGAAGGGGATGCGCTCAATCCAGTCGACGATGGCGTCGATCGATTGGCCGCGCGGGTCGCCATAGCGGCCGATCCATTCGGGCACCCGCTTGGGACCGGCATTATAGGCAATGAAGGTCATGATGTAGGAGCCGCCAAAGGCGTCGATCTGTTCGCCGAGATAATGCGCCCCAAGGGTCGCGTTATAGCCGGCGTCGGCGGTCAGTCGCTCCTTCGAATAGGCGATGTTGTGACGCTTGGCGACGGCCTTTGCCGTGCCCGGCAATATCTGCAGCAATCCGCGAGCATCGGCTGCCGAAACGGCCGCGGGATTGAAGGCGCTCTCTTGCCGGGCAATCGCGTAGGCGAGGGCCTTCCCGGAGCCGGAGATGTTGGCGTTCGTCGGAATGACGCCGAGTGGGAAGGCCAGCGCCGCGACATCCACGCCGTGGGAGTAAGCAATCTTCCCGATCTGCAGCGACAGATGGTGGTCGCCGGACCGTTCGGCCTGCGCGCTCAGAACCGCAAGTTCTCCAGGGCTTTGCAGTTGCTCGGCGAGCGCGAGGTAGAGGCTATTGGCCCGCCAGCCATGCCCGGCCGCGTCGAGACGAGCGATGGCCTGCACGGCCTCACGCGCCAGATAGCGCTGGCGATCCGCAGCAGTCGGAGACGGGTACGCCACGTTCAGTGTCTTGCGGCCGAGTTTGTCGCTGGCGAGCTGCCCATAGAAGGTGGTCGGATAGCTTGCGGCCTTGGCGTAAAATTCCGAGGCCTTGCCAGGCCCACCCGCCTCGGCGGATCGACCCATCCAGTACCAGGCGCGCGATACGGATATCGGCCCATTGGAGAAATCGAGAATCTTCCGGAAATGGGCCTGTGCCGCCGCAGGATCCTGCAGCCCGCGCAGCGCGTACCAGCCTGCGTGGAATTCGGCCTCGACGATGTCGGTCGGCGTCGTCGCAGCATAATTGGCAACGATTCCGTAGGCCGCCTTGAATTCCCCTTGATCGACGAGGCCGCGGCTCACGATCCGCTGCTCGTTCCACCACTCGCCGGCATTGACCAGTTCATCCCGATTGCGTGGGGCCTGCCGCAGCAACTTGGCGGCTTCCGTATACTTGTCCTGTTTTCGCAGATGCTCGATGCGCGCAAAGAGGTAACCGGCATCGCCTTTCCACTGGCCATCGACCGCGGCAAGAAGCGCACCGGCGTTGGGTGCCTTGCTCATCACAGCGGCCCATGCCTTGTAGAGGGATTGGGCCTGAGCCATGTCGCCAAAGCGCCTGGCCTGCTCAGTGCGATTGCGGTACATCAGGTAGTCCATTCGCGCCTTGTGATCGGCCGAGGTCAGCAAGCCGGAGAACTCAGCCAAAATCTTGTCTTCGGTCGGTTTGTCCAGCATCTCGCCGCGCCAGACCTTGCGAATGGTCTTCGCCGCCTGGCTCTGTTTACCCGTCGCGACAAGCGCACGCGAAAGGATCATCGCGCCCGGCGTGGTCTCCGGCGCGGAATGGCCGAAGGCCGCCAAGACAGCGGTCGGGTTAGGGTTTTCATCGTAAAGTGCCCGCTCCGAATAAGCCCGCAGCTTTGCGAGCCCGGGCCATCCCTGCAACTCCTGCGCCGCAGCCGCGATCTCTGTCGAGGGAATGCCCTTCTGCCCCGAGACCGCAATCGCCCAGGTCAGGATATGCCGGTCAAGCGTCCCACGTCCCATGCCGTCGCGAATGGATAGCGCTTGCAGGGGATTGTTGTCCGAAAGCGCGTCCAGGCCGGATTTCAAATCACTGTTAACGGGTGCAATTGCCTGGCCGCGCGGAATTGAGCCGGTAACGATCGATTCCGGTACTGTCGTCTGGGGGACGAAACCAATCGGCTTCACGTCCGGAACGGGCGCGCCCTCATTCGGAAGCGACGACGCGGCGCTGCTCCACGCGGCGACTGTAAAGCCGAGGGCGGACACGATCAGGACTGCTCTCTTCATGGGACACTCACAACGAAAACACGCCCGACCATTTGGCGGGAGCCATCTTAACGAAAGCTTACTAACGTCAGTAAACTTCGTTCACATTTGCTATCGGAATTTGCCCTAAACCGATCCATGCGCGCTTGTCGCGGCGATTTCACCGCATTATGGTGCCCCACCAATATTCAAGGAATGCGGCCGAAGCGTGGATTTGGCCATGAGGAGTTCTGCATGTTCCAGGGATCCATTCCCGCTCTCGTCACTCCCTTCACCGATGCCGGCCTAGTGGATGAAGCTTCGTTCGCGAACCACGTCGACTGGCAGATCAAGGAAGGCAGCAGCGGTCTCGTTCCGGTTGGGACGACCGGCGAATCTCCGACGCTGTCGCATGCCGAGCATAAGCGGGTTGTGGAACTCTGCATTGAAGCCGCAGCCAAGCGCGTGCCTGTCATGGCCGGCGCCGGCTCGAACAACACGCGTGAAGCAATCGAACTTGCTCAGCACGCCGAGAGGGCCGGGGCAGATGCGGTCCTCGTGGTCACGCCCTATTACAACAAGCCCACCCAGAAGGGGCTGGTCGCGCATTTCTCCGCGATCGCCGAGGCAGTGAAGCTGCCGATTTACATCTACAACATCCCGGGTCGCTCCGTTATCGACATGACGCCGGAGACGATGGGCGCGCTTGCCAAGGCGCACTCGAATATCGTCGGCGTCAAGGATGCGACGGGCAAGATCGAGCGCGTGTCCGAGCAGCGTCTTACCTGCGGCAAGGAATTCAAGCAGTTGTCGGGTGAAGATGCCACGGCACTCGGGTTTAATGCCCACGGTGGCGTCGGGTGCATCTCGGTGACCGCCAATGTGGCGCCGCGCCTTTGCGCCGAGTTCCAGGCTGCGACGCTTGCAGGTGACTATGCGAAGGCGCTGGAATATCAGGACCGCTTGATGCCGCTACACAAGGCCATCTTCATGGAGCCCGGCCTCTGCGGAGCGAAGTGTGGCTTGTCGAAGCTTGGGCGGATGAGCCGCAACGTGCGTTCGCCGCTGATTTCGACACTGGAACCTGCGACGGAAGCGGCGATTGACGCAGCCATGCGCCATGCCGGCCTGCTGAACTGAGGCAAGCCATTCGGCCCGCCTTCACAGGCGGTCGATGTTCCCCTACATAGGGGAGAAGAGAGAAGGGCGCGGTCGTCGCGCCCCTAAGCATTTGGAATGTGTCATGGCCCCCAAAGGCAGCGAGCGCGTGGTCAAGAAGATCGTGGCGGAAAACCGCAAGGCGCGCTTCAACTACGAGATCATCGATACCTACGAAGCTGGACTCGTGCTCAAGGGCACCGAGGTCAAGTCGTTGCGCGAGGGCAAGGCCAATATCGCAGAATCCTATGCCTCGGATGAGGATGGTGAGATCTGGCTGATCAATTCCTATCTGCCGGAATATCTGCAGGCGAACCGTTTCAATCATGAGCCGCGCCGCCGCCGCAAGCTCCTGCTTTCCGGCCGCGAGATCAACCGTCTGCGAGCGGGGATCAATCGCGAAGGCATGACCCTGATACCGCTGAAGATCTATTTCAACGATCGCGGCCGCGCCAAAATGGAACTGGCGCTCGCCAAGGGCAAGAAGCTGCACGACAAGCGCGAATCCGAGAAGGAACGCGATTGGAACCGGCAGAAGAGCCGTCTTCTCAAGGATAACGGCTAAATTAGTCAAAGGCATAGCCGGCGGTGAATTGCTGGCTTCAAGCTTCCAGATCGGTTGGCGTTGCCGTTTCGGTTGGCCGCGGTGGTCGCTCTGAAGGATCACGCCCGATTTCGCTCTTCAGCGATAGAAGGTCGATGAAGTGATCTGCCTGGCGACGCAGATCGTCGGCAATCATTGGAGGTTGTGTTGCCATCGTTGAGATGACCGAGACCTTTCGGCCCCGCCGCTGCAGCGCCTCGACGAGCGTCGTGAAATCTCCGTCGCCGGAGAAGATGACGAGATGATCGACGGTTTCCGACTGCTCCATGGCATCGATCGCAAGCTCGATATCCATGTTGCCCTTGATCTTCCGGCGACCCATCGAATCCGTGAATTCCTTTGCCGGCTTCGTCACGACCTTGTAGCCGTTGTAATCCAGCCAGTCGATCAGCGGGCGAATGGAGGAATATTCCTGGTCCTCGATGAGGGCCGTATAGTAGTAGGCGCGCAGGAGATAGCCACGTTTCTGGAACGCCTTCAACAGCTTGCGGTAGTCGATATCGAAACCCAAACTTTTGGACGCAGCGTAGAGATTGGCGCCATCGATAAAAAGAGCAATTTTTTCGCGTGGATCAAACATCCGGTACCAATCCAATGTGAGCAATCGTCGTGCTTCCGTCAAAAACCCAACAAAACAATGAGTTATGAGGCCGCCTGGAACAAATCGTACTTTATGAACTTTTCATATAAGAAAGATTTAGGGCACGATTCGTGATATTCCAAGCAACTTCTGGTCGAAATCCGCTTTCGTTCCAAAATTCGTCACATTCGCCCGCAGAGGCGTCGTGCAATGAAAACTTGAATTTGCCCGGTTTTAATTGTATCGGGCGTGTTAATCCCGAGATCACGACGTAAAGGACAGGCAATGGCCCGTGTCACCGTAGAAGACTGCATTGATAAAGTTGAGAACCGCTTCGAGCTGGTTCTGCTTGCCAGCCACCGTGCCCGGCTGATTTCCCAGGGCGCCTCGATCACGATCGATCGCGACAACGACAAGAACCCGGTCGTGGCGTTGCGCGAGATCGCGGACGAGATGCTGTCGCCGGACGATCTCAAGGAAGACCTGATCCACTCGCTGCAGAAGCATGTCGAAATCGACGAGCCCGAGCCCGATCCGGCGAGCCTCATCGCAGCCGGCGGCGTCGCTGCGGCCGACAGCGAAGAGCAGGAAGACCTGCCGGAAACGATCACCTTCGACCAGATGTCGGAAGAGGAGCTTTTGGCTGGCATCGAAGGCCTGGTGCCACCGGAAAAGAGCGACGATTACTAATCGTCAACCTTGCACGATTATAGCTTCGGCATATTATCGCATATCATGTGCGCCAATCCGTGATTGGCGCGCTTTTCGTTTGTAATGGAGTGGTTTCGGGATGATGCGGCAGTACGAGCTCGTGGAGCGGGTTCAGAAATATAAGCCCGACGCCAACGAAGCCCTGCTGAACAAAGCCTATGTCTATGCAATGCAAAAGCATGGGCAACAAAAGCGTGCCAGCGGCGATCCCTACATCTCGCATCCGCTGGAAGTCGCCGCCATTCTGACGGACATGCATCTCGATGAGTCGACGATCGCCGTCGCGCTGCTTCACGACACCATTGAGGATACGACAGCCACCCGCGCCGAAATCGATGAGCTCTTTGGCGAGGATATTGGTCGGCTGGTCGAAGGGCTGACGAAGATCAAGAAGCTCGACCTCGTCACCAAGAAGGCGAAACAGGCAGAAAACCTGCGCAAGCTGCTGCTTGCCATCTCCGACGACGTACGCGTGCTGCTCGTCAAGCTGGCAGATCGCCTGCACAACATGCGCACCCTCGACCACATGTCGCCGGAAAAGCGCGCGCGCATTTCCGAGGAGACGATGGACATCTATGCGCCGCTGGCCGGGCGCATGGGTATGCAGGACATGCGCGAGGAGCTGGAAGACCTTTCCTTCCGCCACATCAATCCCGAAGCCTATGAGACCGTAACCAGGCGGCTCGAGGAGCTTTCCAAGCGCAACGAGGGTCTGGTCAAGAAGATCGAGACCGAATTGGGCGATCTGCTGGTTACGAACGGGCTGACGGGCGCCATCGTCAAGGGACGCCAGAAAAAGCCTTACTCCGTGTTCCGCAAAATGCAGTCGAAGTCGCTGTCCTTCGAACAGCTCTCTGACGTCTACGGTTTCCGTATCATCGTTGAAGATATCTCGGCCTGCTATAGGGCTCTCGGCATCGTCCACACCCGCTGGCGCGTCGTTCCCGGGCGCTTCAAGGACTATATCTCGACGCCGAAGCAGAACGACTACCGTTCGCTGCACACGACGATCGTCGGCCCATCCAGGCAGCGTATCGAGCTGCAGATCCGCACCAAGCGCATGCACGAGATCGCGGAATTCGGTATTGCCGCCCATACGCTCTACAAGGACGGGGCTTCGACGTCCGACAACGATATCCTCTCGCGCGAGTCCAACGCCTACTCATGGCTGCGGCACACGATCGAGGCGCTGGCGGAAGGGGACAGTCCTGAAGAATTCCTGGAGCACACGAAGCTTGAGTTGTTCCAGGATCAGGTCTTCTGCTTCACGCCGAAGGGCAAGCTGATCGCGCTGCCACGGGGTGCGACGCCGATCGACTTTGCCTATGCCGTTCACACCAATATCGGCGACACGACCGTGGGCGCCAAGATCAACGGGCGCATCATGCCTCTCGTAACACGACTAGCGAATGGCGACGAGGTCGAGATCATTCGCTCCGGCGTGCAGGTGCCGCCTGCTGCCTGGGAAGAGATCGTGGTAACGGGCAAGGCGCGTGCGGCGATCCGCCGGGCCACCCGACTTGCAATCCGCAAACAATATGCCGGTCTCGGCCATCGCATCCTGGAGCGCACCTTCGAGCGAGCCGGCAAGATCTTCTCCCGTGAAGCGATGAAGCCCGCGCTCCATCGCCTTGGCCAGAAGGATGTGGAAGACGCCATCGCTGCGGTCGGTCGCGGTGAAATGTCGTCGCTCGACGTATTGCGCGCCGTCTATCCGGATCATCTCGAAGAACGCGTGACAGCCAAGCCGAGCGGTGACGACGGTTGGTTCAACGTTCGCAGCGCCTCCGGCATGATCTTCAAGATCCCGGGCAAGCCGAAGTCCGGCATCGATGGTGCAGATCTCAGTGCTCTGGAAATGGACACGGTGCCGATCCGCGGCATTTCGAGCAATGTTGATGTGCAGTTTGCGCCGACGGGCGCCGTACCCGGTGACCGCATCGTCGGGATCATGAATACGACGGAAAAAGGCAACGGCATTACGATCTATCCGATCCAGTCACCGACGCTGCAACGTTTCGACGATCAGCCGGACCGCTGGATTGATGTTCGCTGGGATCTCGACGAGGCCAACAAGTCGCGTTTCATGGCTCGCATCATGGTCAATGCGTTGAATGAGCCCGGTACGTTGGCAAAGCTTGCCCAGACCGTTGCCGGCGTCGACGTCAATATTCGGCTGTTCAATACGGTGCGCGTCGCAACCGACTTCACCGAAATGACGCTCGACGTCGAAGTGTGGGACCTTCGGCAGTTGAACCAGCTGCTTGCCCAGCTGAAGGACCTCGAATGCGTCGCGACGGTTCGCCGGCTTTACGAGTAAGTCGGCAACCGCACTTGGCATTTGCACATTTTGTGATCGCTTCATGACGGAAAACGCACTGATATAAGGCTAGGTATGCGTAAATTGCATGGCTGTGCCCTTGTTAGAGCGTTGGTAATTGCTGCTGCGAGCGCCTATCTTCCAGTCATCAGGAAACGAACAGAAGATGAGGCAAAGAAATGTTTAAACCGATCAAGAAGATTGCCCGCGCATTGCGCGCTCCGACCGCTGAAGAACGCGAAATGGACTATCTGAACGGCTCGTTTGACCGTATCGATCTTGAATATCGTCAGCGTCAGGTTGACCGCGGTATGTTTCGCACCCGTTAATATCGGTTCTATACTTGAAGAATGAAAGGGGCGTATTGCATATCGCGCCCCTGGTGAGTGCTCAGTCTGCAGTGATCAAATAATGACTGAGATAGTTTGACGCTCTTGTAACGCTGGTGCGAGTTGCACTACATACGCGCCATGCTGTTCAGACGTCGAAAACCTGCCGGATTTCGTGAAAAGATGCGCGAGTTGTTGTGGCCTCGCAAGGGATTCTTGCGGCCGCTCCGCTATCTCACGATGCGTGTTCTGCGCTTGACGGCGTCGCCGCACGCCGTCGCCATGGGCGTAGCCGCAGGGATCTTCGTGTCCTGGACGCCCTTTATCGGCGTTCATTTTATCATG
The DNA here is from genome assembly GCF_012932765.1 of Rhizobium sp. 57MFTsu3.2. Classification (NCBI taxonomy): domain Bacteria; kingdom Pseudomonadati; phylum Pseudomonadota; class Alphaproteobacteria; order Hyphomicrobiales; family Rhizobiaceae; genus Rhizobium; species Rhizobium sp. 57MFTsu3.2. The sequence goes on along the minus strand of NZ_JDWI01000006.1, from coordinate 169,809 downwards.
GCCTTCGTACTCAGCTATCTATTCGCGGGCAATATGGTCGCCGCTGCTCTTGGCTGTGCGGCCTTCGGCAATCCGCTGACCTATCCGTTCATCTGGGGCGCGACCTGGGAGATCGGTCACCTGCTGCTTGCGCGTCAGGATACGATGCAAGGGCATTCGATCGACCTTGGGGCGCTGTTTCATGAGCTGCATTTCAGCGAACTCTGGCAACCGGTGCTCGAACCGATGCTTGTCGGCTCCATCCCGCCGGCGCTCTTGACCTCCGTCATCGTTTATTTCGGAACCTTTTATGCCGTGAAGGGCTTTCAGACGCGCCGCCGCGAACGCCTTATGACGCGTGCCCGCGTGCGGCTGTCCAATCCAGTGCAGGAAACCGTATGATCATCGGTATCGGCAGCGATCTCATTGATATCAGGCGCGTCGAGAAATCCCTCGAACGCTTCGGCGAGCGCTTCACCAATCGCTGCTTCACCGAGATTGAGCGGGCAAAGTCCGATCGGCGCGCCAATCGCGCCGCCTCCTATGCCAAGCGTTTCGCCGCCAAGGAAGCCTGCTCCAAGGCTCTCGGGACGGGCATGGCGCAAGGTGTGTTCTGGAAGGATCTCGGCGTTGTGAACCTGCCGAGCGGCAAGCCGACGATGCGGCTGACGGGCGGCGCGGCCGATGTGCTGAAGTCGCTGCTGCCGGCTGGCCACAAGGCTGCCATTCATTTGACGATAACGGATGATTATCCCTTGGCGCAAGCGTTCGTCATCATTGAGGCCCTGCCGGAAGATGTCTGAGCAGCGACGTAGAGTCGCTTTTAATGTTGGCGCCATTGCCGCAATCGGTCGAAGCCGCTAGAGAGAAGCAAACAAGAGTTGCGCCCTGGCGGTGCATTGAAGGAACAAGACTGCGTGTCCGAAAAAGTCGAAACCAAGCCGAACGCCCTATGGGAAAACATCAAGGTCATCGCCCAGGCGCTGATTTTGGCGATGGTTATCCGAACGGTGCTTTTTCAGCCGTTCACCATTCCGTCCGGCTCCATGATGCCGACACTGCTTGTCGGTGACTACATCTTCGTCAACAAGTTTGCCTACGGCTATTCGAGGTTCTCGCTGCCGTTCTCGCCGAACCTCTTCAGCGGTCGCATTTTCGAGAGCGAGCCGAAGCGCGGTGACATCGTTGTCTTCCGGTTCCCGCCGAATCCCGACGTTGATTACATCAAGCGGCTGGTTGGTCTTCCCGGTGATCGCATTCAGGTCAAGGAAGGCGTCCTCTACGTGAACGGCACGGCGGTTCCGAGGGTGCCGAATGGCACGTTCAATTCCGACTACGCGCAGGATCCGGGCCAGGATGTGCCGGTGTATCGCGAGACGCTGGATAACGGCGTCAGCTTTGACACGCTGGATCAGTCCCCGGTTTCGCGTGGCGACAACACCCGCGAGTTTATCGTTCCGGAAGGCCATTACTTCATGATGGGCGATAATCGCGATAATTCGCTCGACAGCCGCTTCGACGTTGGCTTTGTGCCTGCGGAAAATCTGGTCGGTCGCGCCAGCGTCATCTTCTTCTCGCTCGGCAACGACACCTCGTTCCGCGAGATCTGGAAGTGGCCGACGAACATGCGGTGGGATCGTCTGTTCAAGGGCGTTGAATGAGCAAGTCACAGACGCTTTCGGCGGCGGATCGAACACGGCTTGAAGCCCTGATCGGTCACGAGTTCGCCGAAAAGGAGCGGCTGGATCGGGCACTGACGCATGCAAGTGCCCGCACGCAGAAGGGCGGCAACTACGAGAGGCTGGAGTTCCTCGGTGACCGAGTCCTCGGCCTCTGCGTTGCCGAACTGCTCTTCCGGACGTTCGGTACGGCGACCGAGGGCGAACTTTCGGTGCGCCTCAATCAGCTCGTCAGTGCCGACACCTGTGCTGAGGTCGCTGATGAACTCGGCCTGCATCTCTTCATCCGGACTGGCGCCGACGTCAAGAAGCTGACCGGCAAGCGTATGATGAACGTGCGAGCCGACGTCGTCGAAAGCCTTATTGCGGCGATCTACCTCGATGGCGGCCTGGAGGTCGCCCGGCGTTTCATCCTGAAGTTCTGGGAAAAGCGGGCAGCGCGCGCCGACGGCGCGCGGCGCGACGCGAAGACCGAATTGCAGGAGTGGTCGCACGCCAAATTCGGCATCACGCCGATCTACCGGGTTGAAGAACGCACCGGACCGGATCATGATCCGCGTTTCACGGTGACGGTAGAGGTCACAGGTGTTAAGCCCGAAACGGGCATCGAACGCTCAAAGCGGGCCGCGGAACAGGTCGCAGCCACGCGAATGCTGGAACGCGAAGGCATTTGGCAGAAGTCCTCTGCCGGAAACTGACGGGACAAATGACGGAAGAACACGATATGGCGGACGACGCCCCTGAAACTGCGGGTGCCACACGGTCAGGCTTTGTCGCGTTGATTGGAGCGACCAACGCCGGCAAGTCCACGCTGGTCAATCGCCTCGTCGGCGCCAAGGTTTCGATTGTCAGCCATAAGGTGCAGACGACGCGTGCCATCGTGCGCGGCATCGCGATTCACAACAATGCGCAGGTCGTGTTCATGGATACGCCCGGCATTTTCAAGCCGCGTCGGCGGCTCGACCGCGCGATGGTGACATCAGCCTGGGGCGGCGCAAAGGATGCTGACCTGATCATGCTGCTGATCGACAGCGAACGTGGTCTGCGCGGCGATGCGGAAGCCATTCTTGAGGGCCTCAAGGAGGTACATCAGCCAAAGATTCTCGTCTTGAACAAGATCGATCGGGTCAAACGCGAAGATCTGCTGGCGCTTGCGGCGGCGGCCAACCAGAAGATCGACTTCACCCATACCTTCATGATCTCGGCCGAGAACGGCTCCGGCTGTGACGACGTCATGGACTATCTGGCAAAGACGCTGCCAGAAGGCCCCTGGTACTATCCCGAAGACCAGATCTCCGACCTTCCGATGCGCCAGCTGGCTGCGGAGATCACCCGCGAGAAGCTGTTCCTGCGTCTGCATCAGGAGCTTCCATATTCGTCGCATGTCGAGACGGAAAAGTGGGAAGAACGCAAGGACGGCTCGGTTCGAATCGAGCAGGTAATCTACATCGAACGGGATAGCCAGAAGAAGATCGCGCTCGGCAAGGGTGGCGAAACGATCAAGGCGATTTCGTCGGCGTCCCGACGAGAGCTCTCCGAAATCCTCGAGCAGCCGGTTCATCTCTTCCTGTTCGTGAAGGTTCGTGAAAATTGGGGCGATGACCCCGAGCGCTTCCGCGAAATGGGTCTGGATTTTCCGACGTAAGTTGACGGCTTCTACCGCGTTGTTTCTGCGTTAAAAATTCCCGCGCGGGTGGAACAACCCTTGCCATTTGCGTGTTCTCGTAGGAAGCGCTGCCAATTCCGGCAGCGTCCTTCATTCGAGTACAAGGGCCTGTATGCCGACCGCGCGTCCCACCCACTCGTTCAAAACGCCCTGCGAGCACTGTCCGCTGCGTGCCAACCGGGTCTTCCGGGAGTTCACCGCCGATGAACTCGACTTCGTTTCGAAATTCAAGAGAGGCGAGCTGGCCGCGGATGCTGGTGCCACGATCATAGTCGAGGGTGCGCACAGCGCTCACCTGTTCACAGTCCTTTCCGGCTGGGGTTTTCGTTACAAGACGCTGGAGGACGGACGCCGGCAAATCCTGAACTACGTGATGCCGGGTGATCTGATCGGTCTTCAGGGAACGATTATGGGGGAGATGCAGCACTCCGTCGAGGCATTGTCGCCTGTATCGCTTTGCGTTTTCGAGCGCGACAAGCTGATGACCCTCTACAACAAGCATTCGTCCCTGGCCTTCGACATCACCTGGATTGCCGCCCAGGAAGAACGTATCCTTGACGAACACCTATTGAGCATTGGTCGCCGGACAGCGCTCGAGCGCGCCGCCTATCTCATCGCTTTCCTGTTCGAGCGCGGCAGGCAGCTGAAGCTCTTCAACGGCCACGCATCGATTCCAATCACGCAGCAACACGTTGCGGATACATTGGGACTTTCGATCGTGCATACAAACAAGACATTGAAAAAGCTCGCCAATCGCAACCTCATCCGCTGGCAGGAGCGTGCCTGCGAGGTGCTTGATGGGGAGGGGCTCAAGGCTGCTGCCGGTTGGGAGGGGCTTGGAGAGAGGGGCCGTCCGTTCATATAATAGCTGTAAGCGACATGTCTTATTTAAATGCCTTCTGAGCGGCACGCTCGTAAGGTCACCCTGCCATCTTTCTTCCTGCCCTGCTTTTTATCGACCCGAAACGAAAAAGCGGCTATGCAAGCTAAGCGGTATATAGTCGTCGCCAATGAGCCATGGGGCGTCAGAGGTTGAAATCCGGGAAATGCAGGTGCCGAGCATCTTAGTTGATACTCAGCGAGGGGCGTATTGGGTATGAAGGCAAACCGTGTTCTTGTCCTCGAGGACAGTTTGATCATCGCGATGGAGGCGGAGGATATTCTCCGCCAGGTGGGCGTGGAAACGATTGGAATCGTCAGCAGCCTTGAACAGGCGATGGAGGCGACCAAGACCGCGACCTTCGATTTCGCGCTGCTGGACGTCAATCTTGGCGAAGTCATGAGCTTCGACTTTGCCCGTCATCTGGCGAACAGCAACATCCCCTTTGGGTTTGTGAGCGGTTATTCCGATACAAAGGACTTCCCCGAAGACCTTCGGAACGTGCCGCTGCTCGTCAAGCCGTTTGGAGAATCGGCGATGCGCGACTTCCTCCAGAAACTGTTCCCAGCCAGCGCCTGAATGCCTTTTTATGACAGGGCAACGGTCTTGCGTTAGGATCGAATCGTAAGTTTAGGGTTCGCTTCCGATGCAGTGGCATGACCGGGCAATCATCTTGGGCGTCAAGCGCCATGGCGAGACCAGCGTCATCGCCGAGGTGATGACGCGCGAGCGCGGACGCCATCTTGGCATGGTCCGCTCTGGCCGGTCTCGTGCCATGCAACCGGTTCTTCAACCCGGCAACGAGGTCGAGGTTACGTGGCGTGCGCGCCTAGACGAGCACCTTGGCGAATTCCGTATAGAGCCATTGACGTTACGGGCCGCGCGGCTGATGGAAACGGCGACTGCCGTCTATGGCGTGCAGGCGATGGGCGCACTGCTGCGCTTGCTGCCGGAGCGCGATCCGCATCCGCATCTCTTCGAAGCGCTCGAAGTCATCCTCGACAATCTCCACAATCCGGCGGATGCCGGTGAGCTCTTCGTCCGTTTCGAGCTTGCCGTTCTGAACGACCTCGGCTTTGGTCTCGATTTGACCGAGTGCGCCGCGACGGGCAGTCGTTCCGACCTTGCTTATGTGTCGCCGAAGTCGGGCAGGGCGGTCAGCCGGACTGCCGGTGCTCCCTGGGCGGACAAGATGTTGCTCCTGCCACCATTCCTGAACAGTGAGGAAAACCGCGCGGCTGATATCGACGGCCTCAGCGCCGCGTTCCGCCTGACGGCATTCTTTCTCCATCGCCATGTCTATGAGCCGCGCGGCGTGGAAGCGGCAGCTGCGCGCGAGGGCTTCGTACAGGCAGCTCTGAAAGCACTCAAGGCGGCCGCACCGCAGGACGAATTGTCCGCCTGACCGACCGTTTTTCATTGGCGAAAAACATCATTCGGATCAGGCGCTTTACGTGTCTCACGCATCTTCCTATTTCGATCGCATGCAGCCCAGCGATTGGAGGAATGCGATGCTGACCAAACCGGATGCGATGACGACGATAAATCTCTGGAACGATTATGAAATACCCCGGTTGGGTATGGGCTGCTGGGCAATCGGCGGTCCCTTCTATGCCGGCGACACGCCGCTCGGCTGGGGCGAGGTCGACGACGACAAGTCCGTCGCCGCCATTCATCGCGCGATCGAACTCGGCATCCGTTTCTTCGATACGGCTTCGAACTATGGGGCCGGGCATTCAGAGGAAGTTCTCGGGCGTGCGATCGGTAGTCGCAGCGACATTGTCATCGCGACCAAGTTCGGCTTTGCCACCGATCCGGAGACGAAGCAGGCAACCGGCGCCTTCGCCGATGCTGTCTTCATTCGCCGCTCGGCCGAGACGTCGCTGCGCAGGTTGAAACGGGATCGCCTCGATCTGCTTCAATTTCATCTGAACGACTTTCCGCTTGAACAGTCGGACGAGGTTTTCGAAATCCTTGAGACGCTCCGTGACGAGGGGAAGATCGACGCCTTCGGGTGGAGCACGGATTATCCCGATCGTGCCGCGCGACACTCGGAACGCCTGGGTTTTGTTGCCGTCCAGCACACGATGAACGTCTTCGAGCCGGTGCCTGACATGATCTCGGTGATCGAACGGCATGGGCTGATTTCGATCAACCGCGGGCCGCTCGCGATGGGCTTGCTCAGCGGAAAATTCCGCGCCGACACGAAAATCGGTGACAAGGATGTTCGCGGCGCGAGCCTTGACTGGATGGTCTACTTCAAGGACGGCCGGATCGCGCCGGAATTTGCAGCGCGATTGGAAGCGGTTCGCGAGTTGCTGACGTCCGATGGTCGAACTCTCACACAAGGCGCCCTGGCGTGGCTGTGGGCGCGTTCGCCCCGAACCCTGCCGATCCCGGGCTTTCGCACCGTTGCCCAGGTTGAAGAAAACGCCGGCGCGCTGGCCAAAGGCCCGTTATCGCCGGCTATCACGGATGAAATCGATGAGGCACTCGCGCAGCTTCGCGCCTAGCCGCGGTTGCGGACCTTGAAGGCCCAGCCTTCGGGCCTCTCCTCGATGACTTTGGCTGTATCGCCGACCGCAATCCGACCGGTCCCGCGAGGCGTGACATTCCAGCCGAAGAGCGGACCGGGTACACGCCGGTCCGCAGACATCCGAATGCGCCCCATGGCGGGCATCGGACTAGGAACGTCGCGCGATCCGGTCGATTGGTCCTGGGTGGTCATGATGCAACGTGCGCAAGGTTTGACGAGATCGAAACGAATGCCGCCGATCTCAATCGCAGCCCACCGGTCTTCCTGCCAACCTTCCTCGGTATCAAGGATGATATTGGGCCGGAACCGCTCCATGCCCACTTGCCCTTCGCCGTGCGCCTCGAGATCGGCATTCAGTGCCCGCAGGGAGCCTGTCGTGGTGACAAGGATCTGGTAGCCATCGGCGAATGTGACCGGTGTGCCTTCGCCGGCCCATTCCGCACTGGCGGAACGCTTGGCATCCTGATCGAAGAACACCAGTCTCACCTCTCGCCCGAGCCAGGCCGAAAGTTCAGCATTCACAGCATCATCGGCAACCGCCGCATTGACGATGGACTTCCAGATCGAGACGTCCATCCGTTTTGAGGCCGTTCGAATCTGCGCGTCAATCTTCTTGTCGCCCATGGTGAGATGGAGGCCCGACGGTCCCGCCTGCACGGCGATGCGAGCGAGATCGGGCAACTCCCGCTGGGTGATGAAGTGTCCGTCCCGATCGGTGATCATGGCGCGCCGGTCGCCCGGCAACCCGAATGCATCGATCTCCGAGGACTGCAGCGCGATACCCCGAGCACTTTTGAGCGGATAGATGAAAAGGCCTGTAATACGCATCAAGTGCTCCTAGATTTCGTCCATGAAAGCCGCAAGGAAGTCGCGCAGGCGCTGGTCGCGTGTGGCCGCGAGCGCCCGCCCGGCCTTCGTCTGAAAGCCGTCCGCGAGTTTGAACAATTTTGTCTGGAAGTGGTCAATGACATAGCGCTTGTCGTCAAGCTCGCGGTTGCTGCCTGCCGGATCGAACGGATCGTAGAGCGCGGAGGACATTCGGCCGCCAATGTAGAAGCAGCGTCCCGCGCCGACCATGCCGATCGCATCCAGGCGATCGGCATCCTGCAAGATCCTTGCCTCCAGGGTCTCGGGCGTAACATTGGCGGAAAAGCTATGCGCGACAATCGCATGCGCAACGGCGGTGATGTCGTCACTGGCCCAGCCAAGCTTCGCGAGAACGGCCGAGGCCTTCGCTGCTGCCAAAGCGGACGCCTTTGAGCGCATGGGGGAGTTCTTCTCCACGGCGACGCAATCGTGCAGGAGGACGGAAGCCGCAAGGATCCTGGCATCGCCACCCTCGACAGCCTGAATGCGCATGGCGTTCTTGAAAACGCGCAAGACATGCGCCACGTCATGCGAGCCGTCATCGCCCTCCGACGAATGCGGTACGAGCGCGGCGGCAAGCTTTTCAAATGGAGCGAAGGCCTTCGCCTGGAACATGGGATCACCGCGTGGGAAGAGGGTGTCCTTCCATAAACGCAGGAACCACGAGTCGCAACGAAGAGCGTACTAGCTGGCGCGGGCGCTCGGGTGCGCCTGCGGCCAAGCCAACAGGTAAGGTACGTCCACGGCCGGCCGTGGCGGGCTGATATGGTAGCCCTGGATTTCATCGCAGGCTTCGCGCTGGAGCATGGCCAACTGCTCGGCCGTTTCGACGCCTTCCACGGTCACGCGCATGCCGAGCGCATCGCCGAGAAGGATGATGGCACGCATGATCGCAAAGGCTTCTTTGTCTTCAACGATACCGTTGACGAACGACTTGTCGATCTTGATCTTGTCGAAGGGGAACCGTCGGAGATAGCTCAGCGACGAATAGCCGGTGCCGAAGTCGTCCATGCCGATCCGGATGCCGCTCTGCTTGAGCGCGTGCAGTACAGGCAGGGCCTCATCGAGGTTTTCCATCAGCACGCTTTCGGTGATCTCGATTTCTAAACGGTTAGCTGGCAGCCCCGCTTCGGCCAGCGACGCGGCGACATCGCTCGGCAAATCACTGTTCGTAAACTGGATCGCCGATACGTTGACCGCAACCTTGATATCTTCTGGCCAATCCATGGCATCGCGGCAGGCGCGGCGTATGACCCAGCGTCCGATATCGACCACGAGGCCAACCTCCTCGGCAAGGGGAATGAACTCCATGGGCGGCACCCGTCCGCGCGTCGGGTGGTTCCATCGCAGAAGCGCCTCGAAACCGCAGATCTTCTGTTGGCCGAGGTCATAGAGCGGTTGATAGTGAAGCTCGAACTCCTCGCGTTCGATCGCCTTGCGCAAATCCGCTTCCAGTGTATGCCGTGCTTCGATCTGCGCTTCCATTTCGGCCGTGAAGAAGCGCTCGCCCTTTCCACCGCTGCTCTTGGCATGCGACAGTGCGACGCCGGCGTATTTCAGCAGGGTGTCCGTTTCAATTCCGTCCTGCGGACTGATTGCGATCCCCATCGACACGCTGAGTTCAACGGCCTTGTCTCCACGAAAGAACGGCTCCGAGAGTTCGCGGCGAATCTGGTCGGCCAGAGCCGTGACGTTCCATGGCTGCTGCCGTCCGGATTGAAGAATCGCGAATTCGTCCGAGCCGAGGCGCGCCAGCACATTACCGCCTGCCGACATGCGGATGCGCTCAGCCACCTGCCGCAGGATCTTGTCACCGGCCGAAACGCCGAGGGTGTTATTGATCGATTTGAAGCGGTCAAGATTAAGGTGCACAAGGGCAATCTGCTCGTCCGGCTTACAGGCGGCCAGCGCGGCGTCGATGCGCTCCCTGAGGCTGATGCGGTTCGGCAGTCCGGTCAGCGGGTCGTGATGAGCGAGATAAGCTATGCGCTCGGCCGCCTTTCGGTCTTCGGTAACGTCCGCATGAATGGAAATGTTGCTGCCATCGGGGAGGACGGTGATGACGCTCTGGATGGTGCGCCCGTCTTCCATGATCCATTCGCGGTGGCGGATATGTCCACCTTCGGTGGCGGCGCGCAGACGCGAGACCTTTTTCTCGATCCGCTCGGTGCCGCGGATCATCGAGATGAGTGTTTTCAGCGAGGCGCCGGGAGAGGCAGCTTCGACGCTGAAGCCGAAAACTTGTCGGAAGCGCGTGTTGCAGACGATCAATCGCTGCTCAGCGTCGAAGACACTCAGACCTTGCGGCAGGTTGTCGAGAACGATCCCGAACAGGCGTTGCTGTTCCGCGAGATCTTCTTTCGTGGCAACGAGGCTGCCTTTAAGCGTGGTGTTTTCTTCGCTCAGCAGGTGAGAATGGTCTTCCGCGGCGCGCTTCTTTCCTGCCTGCAGTCGATATGTCTCGACGACAAGATTCATCAGGCGCTCAGCGTTGGCAGAGCGATCCTCATTGAGGGCGGTCGTGCACTGTTGCCGGAAAAGGGCTTCAGCGTCCATTTTCGGCAATCTTTGTTTCGGGAGCGAGGGGAGGGTGAGCGGAGCCCTGTGAGCGTGCTGCAAGCCTGCAGTTTCGACGCGGCGCGCCAGACATGAAAAGACCTTTTGAAACAATCCAAAATTATCGTCTAGGCAATCTCAAATTCGACCGGCCCCTATGCTGACGTGGCGAAGATAATCCATCGGTCGCATTAAAATTCTATTGCAACGCAAACGAATATATTGCTGGCATTATATTTGACTGCTGGTCACGAACTGCCTGGAAATGTGGGCATTTGAGCCCAGACCGCGCGCGGCTGATGCGCTGAAATCACACTTTATCAATCATGGTTAATGGCGTGTTAACAGCTTATTGACGCAGTGCGCAAATCAGTTTAACGACCGTTCAGTCTTAGATTTTTCCATTTCGTATTGCGTACAAACATCACCGAAACAGCGGTGAATGGAGGTTTGTATGAGCCAAGTTTCATCGGTTAGTGATACATCTTATGCGTATCTCGCGACCCTGTCGCGATTGGACACAAATGGCGACGGCGTGCTGAGCCGTGGCGAGCGGGCGGCTGATGACAAGCCGGGCATTCTGAAGCAGTTGGGCTCAGAAGGGAGCAATGCTCAGGACTTTGCACCAAAGCTCTCGGATGGCGTGCTTGCCTTCATGATGGCTGCAAGTGAGACGGGTAGCCGTAATTTCTATCCGCAGTCCCAGCAGAACGCCTCTTACGATCTGTATAAGAGCACATACGGTCAGTATGATCTCGACACTGTCGCCTGATCACGTGGTGCGCTGAATTTGCGAAGCCGGCCTCAGAGCCGGCTTTTTCGTTGCCGCCGTTTTGGGAACTGCTTCGTACCTCGCACGTTGGGAAACGACGATGCAAAGGAAGCTCCAATGAAAACAATCCTCTCGTTCGCGGCTCTGACGCTCTTGGCCGTTTCCTCCGCTGCGATGGCTCAGGACAAGCAAACGGCCACGGCGGACTTTATCGGGCGTGACGGAAAGGCAAGCGGTCGGGCCACGCTAACGGCGGCGGCAACTGGGGGCGTATTGATCGAAGCCGAAGTGGCTGGGCTGCCTGCCAACAAATGGGTCGCATTCCATGTCCACGAGACCGGCAGTTGCGATGCAGCCGGCCATCACGAGTCAGCCGGAAAGCACTTCAATCCGACCAATGCCGAGCACGGCCTGCTGTCCGCAATGGGACCCCATGCCGGCGACATGCCCAACCAGTATGTTGATCAGGATGGCGTTCTGCGAGCGCAGGTGTTTGACGGCATGGTCACACTCGACGGCAAGACTGATGGCGTCCGCGGCCGAGCGCTGATCGTTCATGCCAATTCTGATGACTATCGCAGCCAACCTGCAGGCGATGCGGGTGAGCGCCTTGCCTGCGGCGTCATCAAGTAGGCAGTCTTTCCGGTCAGTGATAGTAGTATCGCTCCGCATACCACTCGCTTGATGCAACCGGCCTATCCGTCGCGACCCATTGCCCGACGCGACTTGTTTCGAGCAGGTCGGCCGTCGCGTGATCTTCCAGCCCGACGAATATGATATTCGTGTTTTCACGCAGTCTGGGATCGGTGCCGAAACCCGTGCGGCTGTCATCGGCCGAGTAGAGCAGCCGCATCCTGACATAGAAGAACTCGGCCTGGTAATCTGCAGCGCCTTTTTCGCTGAAGGTATGCGCAACGTCGATAACAGACTTCTGAGGCCCGCGATAAGCAGTGATTGCCTCATTCAGGCCGAATGTTGCCCCGTACAGCGCAATCGAACGTATCGGAACCGAGCTGGTGGCGCCGGTGGTCAAATCTATCTGTTGGCCGAGGAAGCGGACTTTGACACCATCCAGATCGCCGCGAAAGAAGTAGGAAAATCGATCACGTGTGAGATAGATCGCTTGCCACCGGAACCACGCATATTCGTCGCGCGCGCTTGTCAGGCTCCTGAGTGTAGCCAAGCATCGCACAAACGTATCGCGATAGTTCTGCAGCGACATCGATCAACCTCCTCGAGGGATAACCGGTATCGACTCAAAACGTTCCAGCGGTCGGCTCGTCCAAAGCCAGTGTGAAAGGTGCGTTTCCATCCGCGTCCGCGCCACGGCCGATGGTTCGAACCGCATCGACCAGCCGCCCTCCGCGGCCGAGCAGGTCATCGCCGATCTGGATCAGCCGCGCATTTGGCGTGGCAAAAGGCGATGCAGTGCGCAGCCGGCGAACGAGCGCCGCATCCTCCTGCTCCGGCGACACGGAAAGGGCGGTAATCAAGGCCGCCGCCGGCGACCGGGAGACGCCCATCCAACAGTGGATCAAGAGTGGCGCAGCGCGATCCCACTCGCGGGCAAAACCGATGATCTCCCGCGCATGCGTTTCATCCGGCGCGACAAGGTTACCGGTTCCCTTGAACGCGATGTCGTTCATATGGAGGAGAAGATGCCGGTGCGCCTGAATCACGGCAGGCCGGTGGAAAGCCTGTTCCTTCGCCATCAGGCTGATCATCTCACGGGCGCCATGCCGGACTGCCATTTCGGCGATCCGGGCAAGCGGAGCGACAATGATGACAGTCATGCTTTGCTGCTCCGCATGGCCTCAATTGTCTCGAAGCGCTCGCAAAACAGGCGCTGCGCCTCGACTGCCGGCAGTGGCGTCATCAGCAACATGTCTTTTGTGATTCCGCGCGGCTGGCCGAAGAATTTCTTTGCCTCAATGGACGTAAACCCGGCAAGCTGAGTTGCCTCGAAATACGCAGCGATGGTGTCAGCCTTCTTGATCTTCTCCTTGAGTTCGCGCGTAGGGTGGGGCGGCAGGCCAAACCGAAGGTGGACGGCCGCTTCCAACCGCTTTTCGACGGCCTTGTATCCGCCGCCGACGACCGACTTGAACGGCGAGATCATGTCGCCGATGACATACTCCGGCGCATCATGCAGCAGCGCCATCAGGCGCTGATCGGCTGTCGCCTCGTTGAGGTGGCGGAAAATATCCTCCACGACAAGGCAATGCTGGGCGACGGAGAAGGCGTGATCTCCCGAGGTCTGCCCGTTCCAGCGGGCAACGCGCGCAAGCCCATGCGCAATATCGCTCACCTCGACGTCGAGAGGAGAGGGGTCGAGCAGATCAAGCCGGCGGCCCGAGAGCATGCGCTGCCACGCGCGCGGCGCCCTTGTCGTCACGCGCTGGCCTCGTCCGCCGCCGACGGGAACGTCAGCCCTGTCCAGGCGGGTAGTTCGAGAATGACGGCCGTCTCGCCTGCCAATAGAGGCGTCGCTGTCGCAATGGCCTCACCGGCACGGTCGATGCGAACGATCGCGAGGCCGCCTTTTCCGACGACCGATCCGAGCGTGCCGACCGGCTTGCCCCCGGCGGTGATCTCCGTCCCGGAGGGCGGCAGCGCCGTCTCGGCTTTCACGGTGACGACACGGCGGCGCGCCGTGCCGCGATGCTGCATGCGCGAGACGACCTCCTGGCCGACATAGCAGCCCTTCTTGAAGGAGAGGCCGCCGTTAAAGTCCATCAGGACATCGTGCGGGAAGGCATCCTGCAGCGCATAGTCCTGCCCGGATACGGCAACGCCGCTCGCGATGCGCAATGCGTCATAGATTTCGCGGTCATTGGCACCGTGCTGCCCCGCCTGGCGGACGAGCGCCACGCCAGCTTTGGCAAAGCGGCTATCGGCTGGACCCGTATTTGCGCCGTCCCAAGAAACCGTGACGCCCTCGCCGGCAGGCGAAAGGTCGACGGCGGCTCTGAGCTTGTACATCCCCAGTCGCTTAAGCAGCGCATCCCGCTGATCATCGTCCGTATCGATGATGAACCCATCGCCGTCCTGCCAGATCATGAAATCGAACAGGATTTTGCCCTGCGGCGTCAACAGCGCGCCCGGCCGTGCTTCATCCGCTGCGAGCGCGGCAAGATCGGTCGTGATCAGGTTCTGCAGAAAGGATTGGGCCTCCGGACCGCTCACCCGTATAAGCGAGCGGTTCTTCAGAAATACGGCTGGCATGGCGCACCTGTCGCGTTCGTTATCGCTCAGAAGTATGTCTTCGGTGAGGGGATCGCAAGCCTCAGTCGCCGGCGGTGAAGTACTTCCATTTGCCGCCGGGGGTGATGCCCAATCGATAGAAATTATAACCGCCGAACTCCTGCATGTCGGACAGGTCGCCGGCCGTAACGATGCGCAGCAATTCCACTCGCTCGGGGGGAGTCAGAGCCTTCAGGTCCTTCTCGGCGAAATAGGGCCAGACAAACATTTCGTCCGGTGTGCCCTGGCCGACATGAACGAAGCCGGTGGAAATGACATCAAGCAGGATCGCCAGGATCTCATCGCCCTCCGGATCGCCCGAAAGATCCTTGAGCGCGCTGATGGGGTCGTCCGTCGGCTCTCCGACCGTCACCTGTGTCTGAGTGGCGCCGGTGCCGAGCAGGGGGCGCAGCCGCTCGAGATCGCCCGAAGCGGCAGCCTCGACGATCTGCTCCCGCATCTTTCGAACGGGCTCGGGGACCTTGCTGATATCGTAGATGACTTCGACTGGCTTCGAGCTGTCCTCGGCGCCGGGCGTCTTGTCGTTGCTTTGGCCGGCCTGCGAATTGACCAGCGGGTCGGGCATCGGAACGCCGGGTGAGGTTGGGGAGGGGGCTGGCTTGTCGCCGCCTTGGCCAGGAGCGCTTTGTTCAACCTGTCCTGGGGTCTTCTGCAGCTCTGAGAGTGCCAGGGCCGAAGTCCCGGTCAGAAAGCTACTGGCGCTAAGGCCGATTGCAAGCAAAAGCGGCGCGATCGCGGGCCGCGAAGCATTGTCCCTAGCGGAATGCATCAAACTCTCTGTGATCGTTATTGCAGGGTGCGGTTCGGAGAAAACTCGCCGGCAAGCATGCGCTCGCGCAAGGAATCCAGAAGCGCTTCGGCACTATTCTCGCCATGGAGGCGAATAGTTTCCCGTAGCGCGTGGATGATTGCTGTATCGGCGATGATCTCGGGTTCGATTCCGTCTGCCATGCCATCAGCCCAGGCTTCGTTATGGTACTCCAAAGCCGCCTGAGTCTTCTCATGAACGATCATGTCGTCGATGTCATTGAGGCTTGGTTCCATTGTCATTTCCTCAAACTGCATGCCTTACTGCCTAGTTAACGACCTTATCAGCCTTTTCCCAAAACGACACGGCCGCCAGTGAAAAGAGGTTAATTAACCGTTAATTTCCGAACCTTGATGTTATTTCTGTGGCGAGTGTTGCACCTTCGGCACGGTATCGCTCTTCTGCCACGATGGCTGCCTGCGTGCAATCCGTGTAAACAGACGCGAAAGCGCGGTATCCGCGATTGAAAGCCGCGGTCAGCTGTTCCTTGCGCTGCGGCTCGTCCTTGGCTTCTGAATCAAGCAGTTGCTGCATGCGCCCTCGCCACTCGCTACTGTTTTCCGCCTTGCACAAAGTCCTCAGGTAGTGAACCGAGCCCAACACTTCGGCAAGCCGCGATAGCTTTTCGTCGTATGGCACGGTGACCGCTTTTGGCGCACTCTGCTCTGGCAACACTGGCGGCGTTGTACCCTGTGCCCATACAGGGGCGGGTAGGGCGGCGCTTGCGCACAATGCAAGAAACAGGAACGCGCGTCGAACGGGAATCATGTTGACAGTTGATACCCTGACAGTGACGGGAACAAGGCGCTTGCTTGAGTTTCCACCTGCTTATTCGCTGCCGGACGCCAGGCGCTCGGCACATTCAAGCACGCTTTGAGGCACGGGTAACCGGCGGATCTCCTCAACGGTGAACCAGCCGATATCGGCGGCGTCGTCGGCCGCAAGGCCGATAGCCGTCTCGCCGGCCTCGACCCGAAATACGGAAAGAAAGAAGTGGTTGACGACCGCGCCGTCAGGGGCGTGCGTCTTCAAATCGTATGTCGCGAAGAGGTGAGGGCTGCGAGCTTTTATGCCGGTCTCCTCCTCCAACTCGCGCAACGCTGTTTCCTCCGGCGTTTCGCCCGGTTCGGCCCGTCCTCCCGGAAACGCATAGATGTCGGCCGCCGGCGGATTGCGCCGAAGCACGAGGAGGAACCGGTTGCCGCGCTGGAGGATGGCTGAGGAGGCCGCCTTCGGAATGGAACTCATGGGGTTGCCGCGTTGGTCTCTGTTGGGATGTGCTTGGCGCCGCCATCGTTCCGCCGGATATTGAACGCGGCGATTCGATGGAGCCCTCGTGACTTATATCATTTATGCTGCAGCCGCTGTTTTCGAGATTGCCGGCTGCTTCACCTTCTGGGCCTGGCTGAGAATGGCAAAGCCCGTCTGGTGGCTGGCGCCTGGTATGGTGTCCCTCGCGCTATTTGCATGGCTCCTCATTTTCGTGCCGAGTGAGGCCGCCGGCCGCACCTTCGCTGCCTATGGCGGCATCTATATCGTGGCTTCTCTGATTTGGCTGTGGATCGTCGAGAACCGTGTGCCCGACCGCTGGGACATTGGTGGCGCGCTCGTCTGCCTTTGCGGCTCGGCAATCATCCTACTCGCACCGCGCGGCTGAGGCGGCTAGCCTTGACCGTCGCCGGACGGAGTGCAAAGACATCAGAATGTGTGGACGTTATGCCCTGACAATATCCCCGGAGGAGTTGAAGGAAGTTCTGGGGATCATGGATCTCGAGGACTTTCCCGCGCGTTACAACATTGCGCCGACCCAGCCCATCCTCGTCGTCGTTTCGGATGAAACGCGGGAGAAAGGCAGCAACCTCCCGGAGCGGCGCGCGGTGCTCGTACGATGGGGCTTTACGCCGGGATGGGTGAAGGGTCCCAAGCAATTTCCGCTGTTGATCAACGCCCGCGCCGAAACGGCGATCGGCAAGGCGTCGTTTCGTGCGGCGATGCGCCATCGGCGCGTGCTCGTGCCAGCCTCCGGCTTCTATGAATGGCATCGCCCCGGCAGGGAGAGGGGCGAGAAGTCCCAGCCCTATTGGATCAGGCCGCGCCGCGGCGGCATTGTGGCGTTCGCCGGCCTGATGGAAACATGGTCGTCCGCAGACGGTTCGGAAGTCGACACCGGCGCGATCCTGACGACCGCGGCAAATGCCGCCATCGCTCGGATCCATGACCGCATGCCCGTCGTCATCAAGCCGGAAGACTTTTCGCGCTGGCTGGATTGCAAGACACAGGAGCCACGGGACGTCGCCGACTTGATGAAGCCGGTCGAAGAAGATTTCTTCGAGGCGATCCCCGTCTCCGACAAGGTCAACAAAGTGACCAATATGGGGTCCGACCTCCAGGATAAGGTGGCTGTTGATAAGCTGCCGTCGCCGCCTGAAAAGAAAAAGCCGGATGACGGCCAGCTCAGCTTCTTCTAAGCTGATAATCCCACCGCATAATTCTTCCGGAAAATCACATGATCTCCATTTCTGCCGCGCTTTCCGGCTTCTTCCTTGGTGCGTCGCTCATTATCGCCATTGGTGCACAGAATGCGTTCATTCTGCGCCAAGGCCTGCTGCGCTCACACGTCTTCATCCTGTGCCTGATCTGCGCCGTATCGGATGCAGTGCTGATCGCAGCCGGCGTTGCCGGGCTGGGAACGCTTGTTGCCCAGTCGCCGACTCTCATCTCGGCTGTGACGCTAGGTGGGGCAATTTTTCTCGGTTCGTATGCCGTTCTGGCATTCCGTCGCGCTCTCCATCCCGGCGCGATGCAGGCGGGTTCTCCGCAGACACTGGGTCTGAAGGCTGCAGTCGCGTCTTGCCTAGCCTTTACCTTTCTGAACCCGCACGTCTATCTGGACATGGTCGTTCTGATTGGCAGTCTGTCCGCGCCCTATAGCGGTGCAGACCGCATCGCCTACGGTGTCGGTGCCGCGACGGCGTCGTTCATCTGGTTTTTCGGCCTAGGCTACGGCGCTCGCCTGTTGCAGCCGGTTTTTGCAAAACCCGCAGCCTGGCGGGTTCTCGATGTCATCATCGGCATTGTCATGGGGCTGCTGGCGATCAGTCTGCTGGTCCGCTTCTTCCACCCGGCCTAGGCTTCCGGCATGCCGGCGAGCGCCAACCCTGTGAGGATCGGTTCGATCCGGTTAGGGTTCTTGGCGGCTTGGCCGGCGCGGATGCGGGCGACTGTGACGCCGGGCGAGAATGCAAGCAGACCCGCAAGGTGCCGCCGCGCTTCGTCCATGCGTCCGAGTTTTGCATTGGCCGCAATCATCATCCAGAAGCACGGACCGTAATAGGCATTCGCCGCCATGGATTTGCGCCCCCAGGCCAGAGCCTCTTCATAGTTCCCGCGGACCATTTCGACATGAGCCAGCCCGGTAAGGTTCCAATGAGCACCAAGGCTGTTTGGACTCAGTCGTTCGGCGCGCAGGAAATATGTGACGGCCTCATCGAGACTGCCGCAATGGAGGTTCGCGACGCCCGCATAATTGACGACGTCGAGGTTGTTGGGGTTGAAGGCAACGGCCTGGCAGACCAACTCGAAACCTCGATCGTACTGCTTCAGGTACTGCATCAGAGTATTGCCGCAGATCCCCACGACGGACGCGTCGCCGTGGCCATGCACAAGCGCCCGCTCGATGTAGTTCTCGCAGAGTGCTCGCTGATCCTCGACCCCCGGCAGCTTCCAGCCCAGAGTGCCGCGTTGCATGAGCAACCCGACTGCCGTCGCAAGATAGGTCGCGTTGTTAGGCTCGAGGGCGATTGCCTTGTTGATCAGGGCGAGGGAGGCGTCGTTCCGCTCTGGCATGTCGGAGTAGAAGCTTCCCATGGTCTGAAGGTAGAAATCATAGGCTTCAATGCTCTCTGGCCACTCCCTTCGTGAAAGCGCGATCTCGGCAGACTTGATCTGGGGCTCAACAATCGAGACGACGCTCTCAGTGATGCGATCCTGGAAATCAAAAATTTCTTCCGCAGAGCCATCGTAGTGCTCTGCCCACAGGTGCGCACCGGTCGCGCCTTCGACGAGCTGTGCGGTAATGCGCAAGCGGTTACCGGCGCGCCGCACGCTGCCTTCCAGCACGTAGCGTACGCCAAGCTCGCGAGCGACCTGGCGCACATCGATCGCGCGGCCCTTGTAGATAAAGGAGGAGTTGCGGGCGATCACCGCGAAGGAGCGGAAACGACTGAGCGCCGTGATCATGTCTTCGACAACGCCATCGGCGAAATACTCCTGCTGGACATCGCCGCTCATATTCTGGAAGGGAAGCACGGCCAGCGACGGCCGGAGGTTGTCTTTTGCCTTTTGCAAGAGAGCACTGGTAGGGCTTGGGTGAGCGTCCGGCTGCCATTTCCAGATCCGGACTGGCCGATCGATGTTCCTGAGTTGGACGTCGCCACCGTCCTCGAATTCCGCGTCGACGCGGCCTACGATGTTCTCCCTGACGCTCGATGCGATGCAGACACCGCCGGGTTCCGCCAGCGGTTCCAGACGCGCGGCAATGTTTACGCCGTCACCATAAATATCGTCACCATCGATAACGACATCGCCGAGATTGATCCCGATGCGCAGCGTGATTCCTGGATGGGAGGCGTCGTTGCCCGAAGCGGCGGCGGTGCGTTGCACCGAAAGCGCAAACTTGACCGCATCAACGGCGCTGCCAAACTCGACGAGAGCGCCGTCGCCAACAAGCTTGATGACGAGGCCGTTGTGATTCTCGACCTCAGGATTGAAGACAGACAGCCGGTGATGCTTCAACGCGGCAAGTGTGCCTGCCTCATCCTTTGCCATCATCCGCGAATAGCCAACGACATCAGCGACAAGGATCGCACTGAGCTTGCGATTTGTCTGGACGTCGGTCATATCGCCTCCGAACTGGCCTATGGACATCCTAGCAGTTCGGTTCAACCACGTCGCGCGGGATAAGGACGCGCGTTGGATTTTCAATGAAGCATGGAGGCAAGAGCCTGGTCTTGGCGCTGTCGGTCCCATCGACAGCGCGGCATTTGCCTCGCCCTAGGCAATCTTCTTGACGAGCGGTGGCTTGCTCTTGAGCATCAGGGCGGCCGCAAGAACGGCCTTCAGGCCGAGCGGGCGGTAGTTGGCGCTGAGGTCGGACTTCGCCGGCTGTTCGACGCTTGTCTTCTTCGGGGTCACAATACTCTCCTCACGTGTGCTGTCCCTAGACTCTTATATTTATTGCTCTTTTGCGTGTAATAGCGACAAAATCGAGGCGCCGCTTATCAGGAATTGTGTATCCGATGCATATTTCGCGAGGCTTGAGTCAGGCATTCTTCGGCAAAGGAGAGTTGAAAAATGTCAGATGTGACGGCCGATATCGTCCTCGCCGACACCCGGTTCCTCGATGGTCAGCGTGCCGTATTTCCGCTTCCACTTGCGCGCGCCGAACGGCAACGTCAGCAGGTAGATGACGGCGGTCACGACCATGACTTCCCATGTGAAGCTCGACAGTAGCGCCACGTAGAGAACGACCCCGAGCATGACCGGCAGCACCAGATCACGCCGCAGCCTGCTGCCCTCGGACTTGCCCGACCAGACAGGAAGGCGGCTAATGAGCAGGAACGCGATCAGAACCGTATAAACGGATGAAAAATAAGCGAAAGTGCGATCGGTCGTCAGCCCAAGGAAGCCGAGATAGACAGGGAGCAGCACCAGCATTGCGCCGGCTGGCGCGGGCACGCCGACGAAATACTCCGACTGCCAGGTTGCCTTGTTCTCGCGCTCGGCCATGACGTTGAAGCGAGCCAGACGAAGGCCCGCCGCAATGGAGTAGATCAGGGCGGCGATCCAGCCGATGGAGCGGGCCTGATCCAGTGCAAAGACATAGACGACAAGCGCGGGCGCGACGCCGAAATTCACGATATCAGCCAGCGAATCCATCTGCGCGCCGAACTTCGACGTCGCCTTCATCAGGCGGGCAACGCGGCCGTCGATCCCATCGAGGAACGCGGCGAGAAGCACCATGCCGACCGCAAGCTCGTACCGGTTCTCGAATGCAAGGCGGATGCCGGTGAGGCCGGCACAGATCGCCAGGATCGTGATGAGATTGGGAATGATAAGGCGAAGCGGGATCTCGCGAAGCCGTGGTCCGCGGCCCGAATCGTCAGGCGGACCGTTGGGCTCGAAAGGCGGGAAGGGCGTTTCCATGTCGCGCTCCAGTCTAGCTTCGACGGCTGACGACCGGGCCCTTGGTGGAGCCGAATTCGGCCAGCACGGTTTCTCCGGCAATTGCCGTCTGGCCGAGCGTCACCCGGGGCGCTGCGCCGGCCGGGAGAAATACATCAAGGCGCGAACCGAAGCGAATCAGGCCGAAGCGTTCGCCGGCATCCAGAGGCTCGCCGGTATTGGCCCAGCAAAGGATACGCCGAGCAACGAGGCCGGCGATCTGAACGACCCCGATCTGGCCGTGCGAGGTTTCGATGACAAGACCGTTGCGTTCGTTGTCTTCGCTTGCCTTGTCGAGTTCGGCATTCACGAAGCTGCCCGACCGGTAGTTGACGCTGACGATCCGCCCGCGCACCGGGGAGCGGTTCACATGGCAGTTGAAGACGTTCATGAACACCGAGATCCGCAGCATCGGCTCGCTGCCGAGATTCAGTTCGGCGGGCGGTACGACCATCTGGACCGACGACACTTTGCCATCGGCCGGCGAGATGACGAGATCGTCATCCTGCGGCGTCATTCTCTCGGGATCACGGAAGAAATAGGCGCACCACAGCGTCAGGATCAGCCCGATCCAGAACAGCGGCTTGAAGATCCAGCCCAGAATGAGCGAGGCGACGAAGAAGGCGGCGATGAAGGGATAACCTTCCTTGTGCACCGGAACGATCGTGTTGCGTACCGTATTGAACAAGCTCATTTATGCCGCGCTCCTAAAGCATGTCTCCCGAAAGCGGCAACCGGTTTCGGGCCAAAGACATGCGTGAAAACAAAGAACTAAAGCGCAACAAGCGAATCTGAAAGATCGCGTTGTGCTTTGACGCTCTTTTCTCATCGCTGGTTACAGGGAAACCGCAGCTGGGGCAATGCTGCGGCTCCTTGACCACACATCTATGACGGGCTTCTGAACAGCAAAGCAGCTCAAATGCCGTCCATTCAGGCTAGCTCGCCGGAGCAAGCCTGTTCACAACCCCCATGTCATCGCTCTCGCGGACCTGCTTCAGATGCTCTTCGGCCTGCGTGGCCTCGCGCTGGCGGTTCCACATCGAGGCATATAGGCCATTTTTCTGGAGAAGTGCGGTGTGGGTGCCGCGTTCAGCAATCTCGCCGCTTTTCAGAACGATGATTTCGTCCGCGCCGATAACCGTTGACAGCCGGTGGGCGATGACGAGCGTTGTGCGGTTCTTGGATACGACATCGAGTGCGGTCTGGATATCGCGCTCGGTGGTGGTGTCGAGGGCCGATGTTGCCTCGTCGAGGATCAGAATCGGCGGCGCCTTTAGGACCGTTCGGGCGATCGCAACGCGCTGTTTCTCACCGCCGGAGAGTTTCAGGCCACGCTCGCCAACCTTGGTATCAAAGCCCTCGGGCAACAGATCGATGAAGTGAGCGATCTGGGCGATCTCGGCTGCTGCCTTGACCTCTGCATCAGTAGCCGATGGACGCCCGTAGCGGATGTTGTAGGCAACCGTATCGTTGAAAAGGACGGTGTCTTGCGGGACCATCCCGATGACCGATCGCAGGCTCTTCTGGGTCACTGTCCGGATGTCCTGGCCATCGACCGAGACCGAACCGCTTTGAATGTCATAGAAACGATAGAGCAAGCGCGACAAGGTCGATTTACCGGCGCCCGACGGACCAACCACGGCGACCGTCTTGCCCGCAGGCACTTCGAAGGAGATACCTTTTAGGATCGGACGGGCAGGGTCATAGGAAAAGTGCACATCCTTGAAGGAGATGGCACCTTGCCTGATATCCAAAGGCGCCGCCTCGGGCGCATCCATCACTTCAGCCTTGACTTCGAGGAGATCGAACATCTGCTCGATATCCGTCAACCCCTGGCGAATTTCACGATAGACAAAGCCGATGAAGTTCAAGGGAACGGAAAGCTGCAGCAGCATGGCGTTGACGAAGACGAAGTCGCCGACCGTCTGCTCGCCACGTTGGACGGCAAGGGCCGACAGGATGAGCATCACCGTCGTGCCCAGGCCAAAAATCACGCCCTGGCCGAAGTTGAGCCAGCCGAGCGAGGTCCAGACATCCGTGGCCGCCTTCTCGTAGCGTTCCATCGACCTGTCGAAGCGCCGGGCCTCCATCTCCTCGTTGCCGAAATACTTGACCGTCTCGAAGTTGAGGAGGGAGTCGATAGCCTTGGTATTGGCGTCGGTATCGCTGTCGTTCATCGCCCGGCGGATCGCGATGCGCCAGTCGCTGGCGCGGATCGTGAACCAGATATAGGCCCAGACGGTGAACGCGGTGACGGCGAGATAGGAAAAGCCGTAGCCCCACCAGAAGATGATGGCCGTCAGCAAAAATTCGATCAGCGTCGGCACGGAGTTGAGGATCGTAAACCGCACGATGGTCTCGATCCCTTTGGTGCCACGCTCGATGACACGCGAAAGTCCACCCGTCTTGCGTTCGAGATGAAAGCGCAACGACAGTTCATGCATGTGCACGAAGGTCTTGTAGGCCAATTGCCGGACAGCATGCTGCCCGACGCTGGCAAAGAGCGCGTCGCGCAACTGGTTCAGACCGAGCTGGATGAGGCGGGTGAGGTTGTAGGCAATGACCAACGCCGTCGCGCCGACAAGCAGGTCCGGCAGCTTGCCGGCGAGGTCCATCTTCCCGTTCAGCGCATCGGTCGACCACTTGAAGAAATAGGGGACGAGCAGCAGTACGAACTTGGAAACGAGGAGGTAAACCGAAGCCCAGACGACCCGCATCTTGAGATCCGGGCGACCTGTTGGCCACATGTAGGGCCACAGATTGAACAGCGTCCGCAGGAGGTTGGAATCAGAGACTGTCTTGTCGTTTGCCATGCGAATCTCCCGCCGAAAGGCGCTGATGGCGCTGCGTTGCCGACAAATTTGGGAGCCGCGGAAATGCCGAAAGAGGCTCGCCGGACATGATCGTCGTCACCGCCACACAGGGGTTGGCGGGACCAATACAACAAATGGGTGCCGCAGGAAAAGAGCGGCCGGACGTGATATCCGTCCGGCCGCTCTATCAAGATGGGATCGCCTTAGAGGTGTTCGCCCGACAGCCGCTTGCGGTGAAGCTCTTCCGCGTTCGGCAGGGCATCCTTGGGAAGGCCGAAGATCTGTCCCGGCAAGATGCGGTCCGGGTTTGTGATCTTGTCCTCGTTGGCGACATAGATCGTCGTGTAGCGAACGCCCGCACCATAGACGCGCCGCGATATCTGCCAGAGCGTATCGCCGCGGCGGATAATGACCGTCTCGTTGCTCGGTGCGAGCGGCGCCTGCTCGATCGTCGTCGGACCGCCCTGGTCTCCAGCGATCTCGTTGGTCGCAGGTGCATTCGGCGCGGCCGGTGCAGTGGAAGGAGCGGTCAGCTGGGCGATGCCGGCGCCGAGCTTGCCCAGCGCATCGCCGACGGATTTCGCATCCTTTGGCAGAGCCTGCAGCATGCTCAGGGCATCGGCTGCGGCCTGGGCTGTGGTCGAAGCCTGCTGCCTGACGTCGGCTGTGGCATCGGCCGCGGTGCGGAATTCCACGATGGCACGCAGGGCGAACTCGGTGGCAGAGCGGGCAGCCGCGAGCTCTTCCACTCCCGGTATCTTGCCGTCGGCGAAGAGCCCGTTGAGCAGGGAGAAGGCCTTGGCGGCATCATTCTTCAGCTTTCCGAGCGTACTTTCATCCAGTGGCACGGTCCCCGCCGCGCTTCCGCCGTTAGGCTTCACGCTCTGCGCGGCAACAGTGACCTGATTTCCTTCCGGGCGGTTGAAATTCACCGACGCGCGAACGGCGACCTTACCGGCGTCATTGAGAACATCGACGCGAATCTTGTGATCGCCGACCGAAAGCGGCATCACGCCATCGACAACAAAATGACCGTCGGGACCGGCCTTCGCCTTGCCGATCAGCTGGTCGTCGGCATAGGCGACGACGTTCGCCGAGGCCTTCGCCATGCCTGCGACAAAGATCTTGTCGCCTTCGATCTCGACGGCGCTGACCATGACATCGTTAGCCGTCGTCGGACCTGCACCAGCCGGCGCGCTCGCGGCATCCGACGAACTCGGAGCAGTACTGCCATTGGAGGCGACCTGAGTATCCGGCTTGGGCGCGGTTATGACGCGGCTGGCGGTGCCCGGCTTGGAGACCATCGCCAGCAGTTCGGAGTTCTTGCCATCCGTGGGAACGGATACGGTCGCAACTTCTTCCGATGTCGAAGCTTTGCCATCCTTGCCGGTGGCTCGCAGGACGAGCTGGTGGTCGCCGGCGGAGAGCGGATTATCGAGCACCGCAACGAAATCGCCAGTCGGGCCGACGTCCGTCGTCGCTACGACCTTGTCCCCATCCAGGATTTCAAGCTTGCTGTTCGGTACTGCCGAACCGGCGATGACCGTAGAGCCATCCGGTTCTACGCGCAGCACGTCGAAAGTGGGGAGCTTGTTGGTGTTTTCCGCAGGCGAGGCCGCGACCGACGGTTCGCTGGCCGGCTCCGGGGAGCCTGTCAGCGCCGCTTCGGCTTTTGCGATCGCCGTTGCCGCATCGGCAATATTCTCCGGTAGCGCCTTGACGATCGTCAGCGCCTTGGCTGCATCGTCTTTTGCCTTGGTGGCGGCGGCAGCCGTGACCGGGTTCGTGCCATCAGGAATCGCAAAGTCCGCAAGTGCCTGCAGTGAGGTCGTCGCCTTCGACTTGGCTGTCTCGAAAACTTCCTGTGTCGGACCCTTGCCGTCTGCAAAGAGCGCCTTAAGTTCGGAGATGGATTGGCCCGCCTCCGAAGCAAGCCGACCGACTTTCTGCGTGGTCTCTGCATCGTCGGGAACTGAAGGGCGCGATGTCTTGGCGGTTTCGGTGACTGTTTTCTTTACTTCGGAGCCGGCCTGGTTAATTGCATCACCAACTTTGGCGGCGTCTCCGCCGATGCGGGGCATGACAAAAAAGACCATCAATAGAATTGCGATTACAAGCACTGCAAGGGCCAGCAAGCCGGCACGGTTTCTCATCATCACGTCTCCCCAGGCGGCAATCTTGCCGGACTTACTAAAATTGCTAGCGATTCCCGCTGCTTTGCACAAGCAGTCAAAGCGGTAAGGCAATAGTACGACGCAGCTTTTCCGTCATTTTTCTTGACTGGAGACAGAGAGAATAGTTGTTTGCCCCTATGACAGATCAATCTCATTCCATTCGCTCCATTTGTGTTTACTGCGGCTCGCGACCGGGCAGCGATCCTCGCCATATGGCGGCCGGCCGTGCGCTGGGTAAGGAAATCGCGGACTACGGCCTGCGCCTCGTCTATGGCGGAGGCACCAAGGGCATCATGGGGGCTGTGGCGAGCGGCGTGCTTTCGAACGGGGGCCAGGTGACCGGGATCATTCCCGAGTTCCTGATCGACATGGAGGCTACTCGCCATTCCCTCGGCCAGCTCAATGAACTGATTGTAACGCCTAACATGCATACCCGCAAACATGCGATGTTCGAGCGCTCTGATGCGTTCGTCGCGCTGCCGGGCGGCATCGGCACGCTCGAAGAAATCGTCGAGATCATGACCTGGGCGCAGCTCGGCCGTCACGAGAAGCCGATGGTCTTTGCCAACGTCAACGGCTTCTGGGACCCGATGATGGAGCTCATGCGCCACATGACGGACGAAGGCTTCGTCCACACCGCCCATCGCGTTCAGCCGCTCGTCATCGACGACATATCCGAGATCATCCCTGGCATCATGGCGCAGGCGGCTGAAATTGCTTCGGTCGACAGTGACGGCGAGGACGCCGTTATTTCGAAGATGTAGGGCCGGGAGTTAGCGCTCCCGGTTCCCTTTGATCATCGCCCAGCTGTAGAGGAAGAGTCCCGCCCAGATCAGTGGGAAGGCGATCATGCGTGCGGTGCCGAGAGGTTCGTGGAACACGAAGATCGCAATCAGGAAGATCATCGTCGGCGCGATGTATTGCATGATGCCGATGGTCGAAAGCCGCAGCAGCTTGGCGCCGTTGGCGTAGATCATCAGCGGTACGGCGGTAACGACGCCGCAACCGAGCAGCAGGGCCGTATCGGCCCCGCCGGTGCGAAAGAAGTGTCCTTCCCCGCTGCCGAGTTCGAGATAGAGAATGTAGAAAAACGCCGGGATGCTGAGGATCAGCACTTCGAGAAAGAAACCCTGGTTCGGGCCGAGCGGCAACGTCTTGCGAAACAGAGCGTAAAGCCCCCAGGAAATCGTCAGCGTCAGCGACACCCATGGAACACCGCCGCTATCGAGCGCCAGCACGACGACTGCAAGTCCAGCCAACGCAATCGCTCCGATCTGAATGGGGTGCAGCCGCTCCTTCAATAGCACGGAGCCGAGTAGGATGCTGAATAGCGGGTTGATGAAATAGCCGAGCGCCGCATCGAGCGAATGGCCGGCGCCGATCGCCCAGACATAGGTACCCCAGTTGACGGTGATCAGCGCTGCCGTGAGCGCTGCCATGGCCAGCATCCGCGGTGACCGCAGGGCTATCCGGATATCCTGGGTGCGGCCGAGAACGATGAGCACCAGACCTGCCAGGGGCAAGGACCAGAGAATTCGATGAGCAATGACCTCGGCCGGCGAGATATGAGCGACGGCCTTCATGTAGATCGGTAGGAAACCCCACAGAAGATAGGCTACCAGCGCAAAGGCGAAGCCACGGGGACTGTCTTCGTTTTTGGCAATCGCGGCGCTTGCATTAGCAGACATCGAGTGTTTCCATATTTGTTCTCGTTATGAGCCGCTTAACTTAACGGACGTGAATAGGCCAATTCATTTCGGTGAATATTGCCGGCCATCGCGATGGTGAAGGATATGGACGACGAAGCTCTTGCGCAGTGTCGCAGAGCATATGCATCACGGGTGCTTACGAAGGAAGGCATTCAGGACGACGATGCGTTGTTGCAGGCCTACGCGACTGTCCCGCGCGAGCGCTTTCTGGGGCCGCCACCGTGGAGGATGGCAGGTTGGTACGGCTACGTCGATGTTCCCTCGGGCGATGCCTCCGTCGTCTATCAGGATGCGTTGTTTGCGCTTCAGCACAAGCGGCACGTCAACAACGGCAGCCCGAGCCTACACGCCCGGGGAATACACAAGCTGGCGCTCCGGCGCGGCGACATGGTCTGTCATGTGGGCGCCGGCAGCGGCTATTATACAGCGATCATGTCCCTGCTCGTTGGCGCCGAGGGTTGCGTGATTGCCGTGGAGTTCGACGGGGAACTGGCGGCGCGCGCTGAGGCCAATCTTCGGGACTATCCAAATGTGAAGGTCGTCCATGGCAACGGGGTGGAGTGGCCACGCGAACTGACCAATGCCGTCTACGTCAATTTTGCGGTTCACCGTCCCGCCGATCCCTGGGTGGAGCACCTGTCGATCGGTGGTCGGCTAATCTTTCCGCTCGGCGTTCCCGACGTCGATGCCACGGGGCCGACGGGATTGGCTTCCTATGCCGGCTTTTTCCTTTTTCGCCGTGAAGACGATGCTTACGCGGTGGAGTTTCTGTGCCCGGTGGCTTTCGTTTGGGCGGAGGCCGTATCCGGCGGATTTGACAGCTACAGACGGCTTGAAGCCTCGTTCGGCCGCGGCGGGATGCAACATGTTTGCGCCCTGCGCTGGAAAACCGAGCGACAGGGCGACGAATGGTATTCGGAGAAGGATTGGGGCCTTGTCTACAGCCGCTGACGGCTACTCCGCCGCGATCTTGCCCGCCAATTGCCGGTTCTTCATCAGCTTGTAGATGACCGAGTCAACAAGCGCTTGGAACGACGCATCGATGATGTTCTCGGACACGCCGACCGTCCACCAGCGCACGCCGTCGCTATCGGTGGATTCGATGAGAACGCGGGTGATGGCCTCGGTGCCGCCATTGAGAATACGCACCTTGAAGTCGGCCAGCACCAGATCGTCGATCTCATGCTGATACTTCCCGAAATCCTTGCGCAGCGCGAGGTCGAGCGCGTTGACCGGGCCGTCGCCTTCGGCAACCGACATGATCGTCTGCCCCTCGATGACGATCTTCACGACCGCTTCCGAGACGATCTTCACGCGGCCATGGGAATCGAAGCGGCGCTCAACCATGACGCGGAAGCCCTCGATCGAGAAGAATTCCGGGATGGTTCCGAGGGTGCGGCGCGCCAATAGTTCGAAGCTCGCGTCGGCGCCCTCGTAGGCGTAACCGGAAGCCTCCCGCTCCTTGACCAGCGCAATCAGGCGGTCGAGTTTCGGATCATCCTTGCCGACCTCGATGCCGCGGCGCTTCAAAGCGTTGATGAAATTCGCCTTGCCGCCCTGGTCGGAGACCATGACCTTGCGGAAATTGCCGACGCTATCAGGCGTCACGTGCTCGTAGGTGCGGGGATCCTTGAGCAGCGCGGAGGCATGGATGCCGGCCTTGGTCGCGAAGGCCGAAGCGCCGACATAGGGCATCTGGTGGTCCGGCGAGCGGTTCAGAAGTTCGTCAAATGCATGCGACAGGCGCGTCAGGTTGGTCAGCCGTTCACTGTCGATCGCTGTCTCGAAGCGATGGGAATAGGTTTCCTTCAGCGCCAGTGTCGGGATCAGCGTCACGAGATTGGCATTGCCGCAGCGCTCGCCGATCCCGTTCAAGGTGCCCTGGATCTGGCGAACGCCTGCCTCCACGGCTGCGAGCGAATTGGCCACCGCCTGACCGGTATCGTTATGCGCATGGATCCCGAGACAGTGCCCGGGAACGCCCGCCACGATCAGCGCCTCGACGATCGCGCGGATTTCCGGCGGCTGCGTGCCGCCGTTGGTGTCGCAGAGAACGACCCAGCGCGCGCCGGAGTCATAGGCCGTCTTTGCACAGGCGATGGCATAGGCGGGGTTTGCCTTGTAGCCGTCGAAGAAATGTTCGCAGTCGACCATTGCCTCCTTACCGGCGGCAACGGCGGTCTTGACGCTCTCGGCGATGCTTTCGAGATTTTCCTCGTTGGTGCAGCCGAGCGCGACCTTCACATGGTAGTCCCAGCTCTTGGCAACGAAACAGATCGCGTCGCTCTCAGCCTGCAGGAGGGCTGCGAGGCCCGGATCATTTGAGGCCGAGATGCCGGCTCGCTTCGTCATTCCGAAGGCGACGAAGCGGGCCCGTGTCGTGCGCTTCTCGCTGAAGAAGGCGGAGTCCGTCGGATTGGCGCCGGGATATCCGCCTTCGACATAATCAAGGCCGAACTCATCCAGCATGCTCGCGATCGCAATCTTGTCCTCGACGGAGAAGTCGATGCCGGGCGTCTGCTGCCCGTCGCGGAGCGTCGTGTCGAAGAGGTAGATCTTTTCGCGTGTCATGATGGTCGTCCTGTCGGCCTTGTGCCTCGTTATTGCTTTCCGGCGAACTTGTCCGTAGCCCGGATCAACTGGTCGAGGATGCCGGGCTCCGAATAAGCGTGTCCGGCGCCTTCGATCAGATGGAACTCAGCCTGCGGCCACGCCTTGTGCAGCAGCCAGGCGTATTTTGCCGGGCAGGGCATGTCGTAGCGGCCATGCACGATGACGCCTGGAATATCCTTCAGCTTGTAGGCATCGCGCAGCAGTTGGCCTTCGTCCATCCAGCCGGCATTGACGAAGAAGTGGTTTTCGATCCGGGAAAAGGCGTAGGCGAAGTCGGCATCCTCGAACTTGCCGCTGGTCGATTTTTCCGGCAGCAGCGTGATTGTCTCGCCTTCCCAGATGCTCCAGGCTTGAGCGGCCTCAAGGGCAACGGACCGGTCCGCACCAGTGAGCCGGCGATTGTAGGCCAGCATCATCTCGTGGCGCTCTTCGGGCGGGATCGGCGCGATGAAGCGCTCCCACTTGTCGGGGAACATTTCCGACACGCCGAACTGATAGTACCAGTCGAGCTCGGCTTTGGTCAGCGTATAGATACCGCGCACGACCAGTTCGGAAACGCGTTCCGGGTACGTCTCGGCATAAGCGAGCGCCAGCGTCGAGCCCCACGAACCGCCGAACACCTGCCACTTCTCGACGCCTGCCATTTCACGCAGTCGCTCGATATCGGCGACGAGATGCCAGGTGGTGTTGGCATTGAGATCGGCATACGGCGTGGACTTGCCGCATCCGCGCTGGTCGAACAGCAGCACATCGTAGAGTGCGGGATCGAACAGGCGGCGGTGGCTCGGAGAGAAGCCGCCGCCCGGTCCGCCGTGCAAGAAGACTGCCGGCTTTGCACCCGCTGTGCCCGAACGTTCCCAATAGATCTTGTGGCCATCGCCGACGTCGAGATGCCCTGAGGCATAGGGTTCGATTTCGGGATAGAGGGTACGGAGCACTTCAGTCATGTTCTACGCCTTCGGTTGGCCAGATTGCAGTATCGTAATCGGGATGCTGGAAGGAGATGATCGCCTCCTGCCGTGCATAAAAATCGGGTTCTTTGTGAATGCGTTGGTCGAAGATAGTCTCGACCCAGGGAATGCGGGCGTCGTAGTTGACTTGGATCTGCGGGGCCAGGTCGCTGCGCTCGTCGAACGTGCCGATCGCCAGTTCGAGGCCGCCCGGGTGGCGGTAGGTCATCGGCGTGCCGCAGTTCTTGCAAAAGCCGCGCTCGATATTGACCGACGACTGGAAATAGCTGGGTTCGCCGCGTGTCCACTCCATCCCCTCGTCAGGCGCGGTCACAAGGGCGGAAAAGAGGCCGCCGAACTGCTTCTGACACATGCGGCAATGGCAGATCGAGGGGCGGCCAAGCTTGCCGCTGGTGCGGAATCTGACCGCGCCGCATTGGCAGCCGCCGGTACGAATGGGTTCGCTCATGCTGACGCTCCGGTTGGCCAATGTGCTGTGTCGTGGTCGGGGTGCTGGTGATTGCTGGCGGCAATCGCGTTTTCGCTCTCGGGCGTTTCCGCTTCGGGCTCGATGGGCAGTACGTCGAGCTCATGAAACCAGCTCATCTTGCGTCCGGTGTTCGATTGCATCACCGGCTTGACGCTATCGGGATCGTCCAAGGAGCCGAGCACGATGTTGACGAAATCCGCATCCGGAACATCATAGAAAAGCGGCGTCCCGCAGTCGGCACAAAAGCCGCGGCGGACGATATCGGACGAGTGAAACCACTTCGGTTCGCCACGCGTCAGCGCAAAAACCCTTCGCTTGGCGGCGGCGAGCGGCATGAAGTAGTTTCCAGCCGCCTTCTGGCACATGCGGCAGTGGCAAAGGTGCGGATAGCCGAGTTCACCCACGACCTGGTAGCGAACCGCGCCGCATTGGCAACCTCCGCTCAGAGCCGCAGCTGTTGTCACGGGTTCCTCTCCTCGGGCCAGGTGGTCGTGTCGTGATCCGGATGCTGGTAGGAAACGATGTCGAGCACGAAGGGCGCAGCCTCAACGTCCTCTTCGGTCTCGCGCGCGGGCAACTCATGCAGGTGATCGACGAAGCCGATCTTGCGCTCCGTGCCGAACTGAATGACCGGCGGAAGCGCCGAGGGATCGTCGAAGGCGCCAGCCGCGATCGCCATGCCATCCGGCGCCTCGTATGTCAGTGGCGTACCGCAATCGGCGCAGAAGCCGCGCTCGACCAGGTTCGACGAGCGGAAGCGCTTGCGCTCGCCGCGCGTCCACTCGAACTCTGCGCCACGGACGGAAACCAGAGGTGCGTAGTAGGCGCCAAACGCCTTCTGGCACATGCGACAATGGCAGATGGATGAATCCTTCAAGGTTCCGCGAACCCGGAAGCGGATTGCTCCGCACTGGCATCCGCCGGTATAGGTGTTCATCTCTTCACCTCCCATGTCGTTACCCGCTCGCCAGTAGCCGGATCCTTGCCGTCCTTGAGCTGGATGCCTTCGGCAAGCAGCGTCTCGCGGATCTTGTCGGCCTCGGCGAAGTTCTTCGCCTTCAGCAATTCGAGCCGTACCTTCACGCGCCGGTCGATTTCGATCGCAACCGCCTCGTCGATCTCGGCCATCTCAGGAAGGACGCCGAGCAGCGCGGCACTCGCGGCGAACGTTGCGTGATCGCCGGACTGGGCAAGCGTATGCAGCGCCTGGATCGCCGCCACCGTGTTGAGGTCGTCGGCCAAGGCCCTGACCACCGTGGCATCGGGCTCTGCGCCCGCGGCATCGGCTGCTGGCCATTTGGCGAGAAGGCGCTCGGCTTCTTCCAGCCGCTTGACGGAAAAATCGATCGGCTCGCGATAATGAGTCATCAGCATTGCAAGGCGCAGCACGTCGCCTGGCCACTGCCGACCGCCGAACTTCTGAGTATGCAGCAGTTCATAGATGGTGACGAAGTTGCCTTCGGACTTCGACATCTTGCGGCCTTCGACTTGCAGGAAGCCGTTGTGCATCCAGACATTCGCCATGACCTTGGTGCCATGGGCGCAACGCGACTGTGCGATCTCGTTCTCATGGTGCGGGAAAATCAGGTCGAGACCGCCGCCGTGGATGTCGAAGACCTCGCCGAGATAGCGCTCGCTCATGGCCGAGCATTCGATATGCCAGCCGGGGCGGCCACGGCCCCAGGGGCTCTCCCAGCCTGGCTCGCTCTCGCTCGAGAGTTTCCAGAGCACGAAGTCGCCGGGGTTCTTTTTGTGCGCATCGACGGCGATGCGGGCTCCGGCCTGCTGTTCATCGAGATTGCGCTTCGAAAGCTGGCCATAGTCGACCATCGATTTCGTGTCGAACAGCACTTCGCCGGCCGCTTGATAGGCATGGCCCTTGGCGATCAGCTTCTCGATGATCTCGATCATCTGGGCGATGTTTTCTGTCGCCCGGGGCTGGATCGTCGGGTCGAGGCAGCCGAGCGCCTTTGCATCTTCGAGATATTGCGTCTCGGTCTTTTCGGTGACCAGGCGGATCGCCTCGTTCAGCGGCAAACCGGGATGGTCCCGCAGAGCCCTTGCATTGATCTTGTCATCGACATCAGTGATATTGCGCGCATAGGTGACGTGCTCGGCGCCATAGACGTGCCGGAGCAGGCGGAACAGAATGTCGAAGACAATGGCCGGGCGCGCATTGCCGATATGGGCGTAGTCATAGACGGTAGGGCCGCAGACATACATGCGCACGTTCTGCGGATCGATCGGCGCAAAGGCCGTCTTTTCGCGCGTCAGCGTGTTGTAAAGCTTCAGTTCCGGCTTCTTTGTGTCTGGCGCGCCGGCCATGTCTACTCTCCCAAATGCAATGATCCGAAAAAAATGCTGCTACCCGGCGGGCCGGGGCGTTTCTCATCTTGGACTTTTCAGGAGACGAAAACGGCCAGGCCAGCGAGCGCGCTAGCGAATAATCTTCCGGCAGATAATGCAGATAACCGTTTTCATGGCGGGTTTTATGGCGCGCTAACCCGGTTTGGTCAAGGGGGGTGAGAAGCGGTCCGGCCCCTAACCGGAGCAATCTATCCAGTGAATCGATTGCAGCGCCGAACGCCCGAAGCGCAAGCGCAGGGCCGGGCTGATGCCATCCGCCGCGACCTCACGAAATTCTGCTACAACGCGTCAAGGAAAACGAAAGACCATTGGAGTGATGAAAACCCTCTATCGAACAGTCCTCGCGGTGGTGATTCTAGCTGTCGCGGTCGCATCGTATCTGGCATACGATCGCGCCATGGCACCGTTCACACCTCCGACGCTTGCGGACTATCCCATACAGGGCGTCGACATCAGCCACCATCAGGGTGCCATAGATTGGCAAGCGCTGGCACGCCAGCCGAACGTCCGTTTCGCGATCATGAAGGCGACCGAGGGGGGCGACCACCGCGACAAGCGTTTTGCCGAAAACTGGAAGGCGGCGAGGGACGCCGGCATCGTGCGTGGCGCCTATCACTTCTTCACCTTCTGCCGCCCCGGCCGCGAACAGGCGCGCAATGTCATGGGAACCGTCCCGGTCGAAATGGATGCGATGCCGATCGCGATCGACCTCGAATTTACCGGAAACTGCGGCAAGGTGCCGACGCTCGAGGAGTTGAGCGCCGAGATCAGCGCGTTCTTTGATGAGCTGAATGGTGCCTATCCCGGCAAACCGATCTTCTACCTGAACCAGCAATTCTTCGATCAGTACCTGAAGGGCAACGAGGCACGTTTTCCTGATCACTATCTCTGGCTACGCAGCATCGGCCAGGCGCCGAAACGGGAGGACTGCGGCGGTTGGTCGATCTGGCAATTCGCTGACAACGGCGGGCTGGATGGCATTAAGGGTTCGGTCGACCTTAACGCGCTCTGCCCATCGGAAACAGGTTTCGCGCACCTGTTCCCGGCTCTGGCCGCCAAGTGAAGCGTGCTTATTCCGGTAGGCGGTAGTCGACGAGCTTGTTCTCGCGGACGATGAAGAGCTTACCGGTTTCGGTCACATCAGGGCCGACCAGCGGCAGGATCGCCTTGGCGACCTCGGAGGGATGCGGCAACGTCTCGGGATCTTCTCCCGGGACAGCCTGGGCACGCATAGCAGTGCGGGTCGCACCCGGATCGACACTGGTGATCCGAAGCGGCGTGCGCTGCGTTTCGCCAGCCCACGTGCGCGCCAGTGCTTCGACGGCTGCCTTGGAAGCGGAGTAGGGGCCCCAGAACGGACGACACTTGTGCGCAGCACCCGATGAGAGAATGACGGCGCGGCCGGCGTCGGAGCGCGAAAGCAGCGGATCGACCGAGCGGATCAGCCGCCATGTCGCGGTGACGTTGATGTTCATCACCTTCTCGAAGGTCTTTGCCTCGACATGTCCGATTGGCGAAATCACGCCGAGCACACCTGCGTTGGCGACGAGAATGTCGAGCTTGCCCCAGCGCTCGAAGATCGAGGCACCGAGCGCATCGATGGCGTTCATGTCGGCGAGGTCGAACGGGACGAGGGTAGCGGCGGAGCCACCAGCGGCCTTGATCGCATCATCGAGATCCTCGAGGCCGCCGACCGTGCGGGCGCAGGCAATCACATGCGCTCCGGCCTTTGCCAGCTCCAGCGCCGTGAAATAGCCGATACCTCGGGATGCGCCGGTAACGAGCGCGATCTTGCCTTCAAGGTTGATAGTCATTGTGCCCCGGTCCTGCGTCGCTGAAGAATTAAGGGGCGCAATAAGCGCCCCTTAATCAAATGTCAAAGCCAATGGCTGTCAGCCGTTGGTCGCGAGCAGGGAAACCTTGCGGCCCATCGTTTCGCCTTCCTTGTCGAGGAGGCGGGTCGGATAGTCACCGGTGAAGTAGTGGTCGGTAAACTGCGGACGGGCGTCATTGCGATCCTCGCCGCCGACGGCGCGATAAAGGCCGTTGATCGACAGGAATTCCAGCGAGTCCGCGCCGATATATTTGCACATGGCCTCTAGGCTGTCGTACTGGTTGGCGAGAAGCTTCTCGCGATCAGGCGTGTCGATGCCGTAGAAATCAGGATAATAGATCATCGGACTTGCGACGCGCAGGTGCACTTCCTTGGCACCGGCATCGCGGATCATTTGCACGATCTTCAGCGACGTCGTGCCGCGCACGACCGAATCGTCGACGAGCACGACGCGCTTGCCTTCGATCATCGCCCGGTTGGCGGAATGCTTCAGCTTGACGCCAAAGGCGCGGATCTGCTGCGTCGGTTCGATGAAGGTGCGGCCGACATAGTGGTTGCGGATGATACCGTATTCGAAGGGGATGCCGCTTTCCTGAGCATAGCCGAGTGCAGCCGGCGTGCCGCCATCCGGAACCGGAACGACGACGTCGGCGTCAACCGGGGCTTCTTTTGCAAGATTGATGCCCATGTTCTTGCGCGCGACATAGACGCTGCGACCGCCGACCACCGAGTCAGGGCGGGCGAAATAGACATATTCGAACAGGCAGAGGCGTTCCGGCTGGCCGTTACCGGCCTTGCGCGCGTCGATCGAGATTGAACCATCAGGCTGGATCTCGCAGATGATGACTTCGCCGTTCTCGACGTCGCGGATGAATTTCGCGCCGATGATATCGAGTGCACAGGTCTCGGAAGCGAAGATCGGCTTGCCGTCGAGTTCGCCCATAACCAGCGGGCGGATACCCGTGGGGTCGCGTGCCGCGATGAGCTTCGTGCGTGTCATGGCGAGCATCGAATAGCCGCCTTCCATCTGGCGAATAGCATCAATGAAGCGGTCGGCCGTGGAGGTGTAGCGCGAGCGGGCGATGAGGTGGAGAACCACTTCCGTATCGGAGGTCGACTGACAGATGGCGCCACCGGCGATCAACTGGCGACGAAGGGTCAGGCCATTTGTGAAGTTGCCGTTGTGGGCGATAGCGATGCCGCCGACTTCAAGTTCGGCGAAGAGCGGCTGCACGTTGCGGAGGGCGACTTCCCCGGTCGTTGAATAGCGGTTGTGGCCGATGGAGATGTTTCCGGGCAGGCGAGCAAGCGTGGTCGGATTGGTATAATGGTCGCCGACGAGACCCATGTGACGTTCGGAATAAAAGCGCAGTCCATCGAACGAGACAATGCCGGCTGCTTCCTGCCCGCGATGCTGAAGTGCATGCAGGCCGAGCGCGGTCAGGGTAGACGCATCGTCATGGCCAAGAATGCCGAAGACGCCGCATTCTTCGTGGAGGGTGTCTCCATCGAATTCGTCATTAAGCGTCAAGGAATGGGACTGGTTCATCGATGCGGGCCTTTGCTCTCACAAGAATGGATCGGCTTTCCATAGCATGACGCCGTGATCATGCGTTTTAAACGGCTGAGGCCCGGCAGAGCGGATGCCCGGCCGGACCTTTATTCACGTTCCGCTCAGATGGCAATTGCCAGGCGGCGGGTCAAGCTGTTGAACACTGCGTCAATTAGACGGCTGCTGTGCGCCGGTTGCAGGGACAGGAGCTGCATCTTCGGCTGGCGCCGCCTGGTCGGATGCCGGCGCGTTGCCGCTGTCAGTATTGCCGCCCTGCGGCTGAATTTTGTCCATCACGCTCGCCCGCACCATTTGCGCGAATTCCGCTGGTAGTACGGACTGCAACTTGACGACCATCGAGTCCAGGAACGGCTTCGACTTGGCGTTGTTCACCCAGGCCGGGCGGTGATCCGCGTCCACGAGCCAGTTCCAGAAGGCGACGGCCACGACGAGAAGAAGTATGCCCCTAGCCGCGCCGAAGAGAAAGCCCAAAGTGCGGTCCAGCGCCCCGATCCGGCTGTCGATGATGAAGTCCGCGATCTTCATGGTGATGAAGGAGATCACGATCAGCGCGATCAGGAACACGACAGCTGCCGAACCGACGAGCGCGATGCGGTCGTCGTCGGTGTACTTCTTCGCGTAGGGGACGAGGTAGGGATAGAAATAGTATGCGGCGGCTGCAGAGCCGCCCCAGCTTGCGATAGAAAGAACTTCGCGGGAGAAGCCGCGGACCATTGCAAGTACGGCGGAGAAAAGAACGACGCCGATGACAATACCGTCGAAAATCGTAATGGGCATATAAATTCAACTCCAGGACCGCCGTTTATATACGGCTTGGTCGCGCCTCATTGCGTGCTTCCTATAACATCACCGGTGTAGGCGATGAAAGGATCAAACCTCTTCTTCCACACGTCGCAGTGCGCCTTTCGAACCGGCAATGCGTGCAACCAGGTCCGGAAGGCTCTCGATCTCGCTCCAGCGACCGCCGGAACCCTTTGGCAGGTCGGCTGACGCCGAGGGAAGCAGCGCGGCAGAAAAGCCCAGCTTCTCGGCTTCTTTGAGGCGCTGGGACGTCTGTGAAACCGGCCGGACGGCGCCCGACAGGCTGACTTCGCCGAAATAGACACAATTGGCCGGCAGGGCAATACCGGCGAGCGATGAAACCAAGGCCGAGGCCACGGCGAGATCGGCCGCCGGTTCCGAGATGCGGTAACCGCCTGCAATGTTCAGATAGACGTCGTGCTGACCGAGCCGAACGCCGCAATGCGCCTCGAGTACGGCAAGGATCATCGACAGGCGCGCCGAGTCCCAGCCGACCACTGCGCGGCGCGGGGTGCCGAGCGATGTCGGGGCAACGAGCGCCTGCACTTCGACCAGGATCGGGCGCGTGCCCTCCATGCCGGCAAAGACGGCCGCTCCCGGTGATTTCTCGTTGCGCTCGCCAAGGAATAGCTCGGATGGATTGGCAACCTCGCGCAATCCCTTGTCCGACATCTCGAAGACACCGATCTCGTCCGTCGGCCCAAAGCGGTTCTTGACCGTTCGCAGGATGCGATAGTGGTGACCGCGATCGCCTTCGAAGTAGAGCACGGCATCGACCATATGCTCAACGACACGCGGCCCCGCGATCTGTCCGTCCTTGGTGACGTGACCGACAAGAACCATGGCTGCACCGGTCTGTTTCGCGAAGCGGATCATCGACTGAACGCCGGTGCGTACCTGCGTTACGGTTCCGGGCGCGGACTCGGCCAGTTCGCTCCAAAGCGTCTGGATCGAGTCGATGATCACGAGATCGGGCCGCTTGCCTTCGGCGACCGTCGCCAGAATGTCCTCCACATTGGTTTCCGCGGCGAGCAGCACATCGGTGTCGGCAGCCTGCAGGCGCTGCGCCCGCAGCCGTACCTGGGCGACCGCCTCTTCACCCGATACGTAGATGACGCGGTGGCCATGGCGCGATAGAGCTGCCGCTCCCTGCATCAGCAGCGTCGATTTGCCGATGCCGGGATCGCCGCCTATCAGCACGGCCGAGCCGCGCACGAAGCCGCCGCCGAGAGCCCGATCGAGTTCGGAAATGCCTGTGTGGATGCGTGGAGCTTCCTCGATTTCGCCTGACAGCGTCGTCAGGGTGACCGGCCGGCCCTTCTTCGGCGTCTTCGCCGGGCCGCCGCCGATGCCGCCCATCGGGTCTTCTTCGACGATGGTATTCCACTCGCCGCAGTTATCGCATTTGCCCGCCCAGCGGTTGTGGACCGCGCCGCAGCTCTGGCAGATGAAATGTGTCCTGGCCTTCGCCATCAATCATGCTTTCGGTTGGATGGCCGCAACGCGTCGCATCGAATCACTTTGATGGCTCAAATAATCATTCCCGGCACCGATCAAAACTAATGATTTCCCTATCAGGGGCTGCGGTGGCACCTGTTCTCCACTGTCTTGGAGGCCACGACGATGCTGGATTACTCGCTTGCGCATTGGATCGCGTTCTTGACCGCGGCGGTCCTGCTCAATCTGTCGCCCGGTCCGGACATGGCTTTCATTCTCGGCCACACCGTCAAAAGCGGCACGAGGACCGGCTTCGCCGCGCTGTTCGGCATCTGGACGGGCGCCGGCCTGCATGTGGCGATGGCGGCATTTGGTCTTTCGGCGATCCTCGCCGCCTCCTCGCTGGCCTTCTCGGTGGTGAAGTGGGTCGGCGCGATCTACCTCGTCTGGCTCGGCATTCAGGCATTGCGCTCGAAGGGCGGAGGAGGCCTGGTCAATGCGGCGAAGGATGTCCTGCCCTGGAGCCGCGTCTACAAGGAGGGCATCCTCGTTTCGCTGCTGAACCCGAAAGTCGCGGTCTTCTTCCTCGCCTTCCTCCCGCAGTTCGTGGTGGAGGGTGCCGGACCGACGTGGCTGCAGCTGGCGGTCCATGGCGTCTTCATCATTGTCGTTGCAGCCTTCATCGAGCCGCCGCTCATCCTGGCGGGAGGGCGCCTCGCCGATCTCATCAAACGCAGAAAGAGTATCGGCCTCTGGCTCGATCGCGGCCTTGGCGCGCTGCTGGTGGCACTGGGCGTGCGATTGGCGCTAACGACGCGCTAGGTCCTTAGTCTTCCTCGTGCAGGTAACGCCGCTCGTGCCGAAGGCCGATGCTGGTCAGGATTTCGTAGCCGATCGTACCCGCCGACCTAGCGACGTCGTCGACCAGCACGTTCTTTCCGAACAATTCCACGTAATCGCCTGCGCGCACTGCGTTTTCCGGAAGGTCAGTGACGTCGAAAATCGTCAGGTCCATGGTGATTCGGCCGGCAATGGGAATCTTCCGGCCAGCCAGGAAGCCATAACCTCCCTCGGGCACGACCTGTCGCAGTGGCACGCCACCGCTCGACTGGCTACGCAGGTAGCCATCGGCATAGCCCGCCGACACGACGGCGAGCCTGCTGTCGCGGGTCAGTTGCAAGGCACGGCCGTAGCCGACGAACTCGCCTGCCTTGGCCGTGCGCACCTGAATGATCCGCGCCTCGGCGGTCACCACCGGTCGCATCGGGTTCGCCAGGCCGTTGACCGCTTCGCCGCCATAGAGTGCTATGCCGGGGCGCGTGAGATCGAAGTGATAGTCGCTGCCGAGGAAGATGCCGCCCGACGCCGCAAGACTTGAATCGATGCCTTCATACGCCGCGCTAAACTGCCGAAATGATTCAAGCTGTTGCTTGTTCATCTCCGAGGAATGGTCGTCACTGCATGCGAGATGGCTCATGACGAGCACCGGCGCAAAACTTGCCGGGCGTGAAACGTCGTCAGCGAGCGCCATTGCCTCTTCAATGGAAAGGCCCAGCCTGT
Organism: Rhizobium sp. 57MFTsu3.2; assembly: GCF_012932765.1. Taxonomy (NCBI): domain Bacteria; kingdom Pseudomonadati; phylum Pseudomonadota; class Alphaproteobacteria; order Hyphomicrobiales; family Rhizobiaceae; genus Rhizobium; species Rhizobium sp. 57MFTsu3.2. Next base: position 128,259 of record NZ_JDWI01000006.1, on the reverse strand, counting down.
TGAAGCCCGTATCGACATTGAGCGCGCAGGGGTAGTCGCCGTAGTCGGCAAGAACCGCCATCCAAAAGGCGAGTTGCTCCTCCGATGAGATGACCGGGACGAGGTCGTTTTCGAAGAGCCGCCGCTCTGTACCAGGCCAGACGCCGGACAGGACAAAAATGCGGGCGTCGGGCGCATAAGGCCGAAGCGTCACGCCCTCATCGACGGTCGCCACGAAGAAATCGCGTGCGCCGGCCATGAAAAGCGCCTCGCCTGCGTCTTCGATCCCGGTGCCGTAGGCATCCGCCTTCACGACCGCGGAGGCTCGCGCCTTGCCGGAGCGCCGCGCCATGTCCTTCCAGTTTTCCGTCAGCGCCGTCAGATCGACGGTCAGGCGCAGGCCAGCGGAGTCGAATGGGTCTTCATCTTCGAAACTATCAACAAAATCAGTCATCGTGCTTCACAAAAATAGGGAGAGTGCTAGTCGGGTCGCAGTCTAGAGATCAATAAGGCAAAGTGGAAGCAAGCCAAGGAGATATCCATCTTGCGATCACTTTTGTTCAAGACGCAGGGGCGCGCCTGCAGTAGTTTGGTTCGATGGAGAACGTATCGCAGAAAGAGGCGGCCGACGCGATGCCGCTGGCAGGCATGGAGCGGGCACGGTTCTGGCGCGACCGGCGTTTCCGTAACATGGAGTGCCTGAGCGCGAGCTTCGTGACGCATGAATATGCGCCGCATGCCCATGACACCTTCTCGATCGGCGCGATCGAAAGCGGCACGCAGATCGCGACGATGAAGGGCGTCCGGGAGGAAACCGGCGCAGGCGATCTCTATCTCATCGACCCGGGCGTCGTGCATGACGGTGTGCCGGGTGGCGATGGCTATCGCTACCGAATGATCTATCCGGACACCAAACTCTTCGTCGATATCCTCGAAGACGTGACCGGCAAGGCCTTCAACGCCACCCCATCCTTCCCCAAGGAGCTTCTCAGCGATCCCGAGATGGCCGCCACCTTCCACGCCGCCCATCGCGTCTTGGAGAGCGGCGCCGGAGCGTTGGAATCCGAGGAGGCGATGTTTCGCGTGCTTGCTGCGATCTTCCAGCGTTACGGCAGCACGATCGTCGTGCCGGTGGACACCAAGGAGCGCACCGCAGTCGGCCGCGCGCGAGACTATCTGACCGACAATTTCGACAGCGACGTCGGGCTGGACGAATTGGCTAACGTCGCGGGTCTGAGTCGCGCGCATCTCATCCGGGCATTCCGGCGCGAATATCACATCACTCCGCATGCCTTCCTGACCGACAAGCGGGTGCGCGAGGCGCGCAAGCTGTTGCGGGCAGGGCAAGCGCCCGCCGATGTGGCGATCCAATGCGGTTTCGCCGACCAGGCGCACTTCACCCGCCATTTCAAGGCACGCACGGGCGTCACGCCGGGGCAGTATCGCGTGGGTTGATCACTTTCGTTCAAGACCATCGCCGTGCAACGGCTTAACACCCTCCGAACTTTCGCAGTTCTGGAGGTTTCAATGTTCACTCAAAGGCGACGGACAGACGATTTTCTTGCCGGGGCAAAGGCAATCCTGCCGCTCGTCGTCGCCGTCATTCCGATCGGTCTTGTCTTTGGCGCGGTTTCGGCCACGAAAGGGCTGTCTGCTCTCGAAGCCACTCTGATGAGCGCACTCGTCTTTGCCGGTGGCTCGCAGTTTGTCGCTATGGATATCTGGACGCACCCCGCCAGTTGGGCGGGCGTCGGATTTGCCGCCCTGCTTGTCAATATCCGCCATGTCCTGATGAGCGCATCGATCGGCACGAAGATGCAGGCCTTCTCGGGCTTGCGGAAGTATGCCGCCATGCTGTTCCTCGCCGATGAGATATGGGCGATCGCAGAGTTCCGTGTGGGCGTAGCGCGACTGACGCCATCATGGTTTGCGGGCGTCGCGGCGCCGTTCTATGCAGCCTGGGTCGGGTCGACCCTGGTTGGCGCATCGCTCGGGGCCTTCCTTGGCAACCCTGCCGCGATCGGGCTCGACTTCGCCTTTCCGGCAGTCTTCGTCGTGCTGACAATGGGTTTCTGGAAGGGACGCGCGACGGGCTCGGTGCTCGCCGCCAGTGCGCTGGCCGCTGTTCTGGTGCACCAATTCGTGCCCGGCGTTTGGTACATCGCAGCTGGGGCCCTCGCTGGACTTGCCGCGGCGCTTTGGACAGGCAAGACAAAGGCAGTCACGGCATGACCCTGGACTTACATACGCTTCTTGCGATCCTCGCCATGGCGGCTGCAACGGTGCTGACCCGCATGAGCGGCCTGTTTCTCCTTCGCCATGTCGAGATGACGGAACAGACTCGCACGGCCATCGAGGCGATACCGCCAGCGGTTCTGATGGCTGTCATCGCGCCCACCGCCTTTGCGACAGGCTGGGCCGAAACGGCGGCCTCCCTGGTGACGGCGCTCGCAGCGCGGCGGCTGCCGATGCTCGCAAGTGTTGCCGTCGGTGTGGCGACCGTTGCCATCCTGCGAACTGCCGGCTTGTAGATCGAGCAGTGTGCTCACGGAAAGGGTCCCGTCAGTGCTCTTCGTACTGAATGAAGGAGGGATCGGCGAGGTCGGCGAATCGGGTGAATTCCGATTGGAAGGCGAGCTTCACCGTACCGGTCGGCCCGTGGCGCTGCTTGGCAATGATGACGTCGGCCGTACCCTTCACCTTGTCGAACAGCGCTTCCCATTCGGCATACTTCGGATCGTTCGGATCGCGCGGCTCGAGGTTCTTGACGTAGTATTCCTCACGGAACACGAAGAGCACGACGTCGGCGTCCTGCTCGATCGAGCCGGATTCACGAAGGTCGGAAAGCTGCGGGCGCTTGTCGTCGCGGCTTTCGACCTGACGCGACAGCTGGGAGAGTGCAATGATCGGAACGTTGAGTTCCTTACCGAGCGCCTTCAGGCCCGTCGTGATCTGGGTGATTTCCTGCACGCGGTTTTCGCCTGATTTGCCCGAGCCGGTCATCAGCTGGATGTAGTCGACGACCAGGCAATCGAGGCCGCGCTGGCGCTTCAGGCGGCGGGCGCGGGCGGAAAGCTGCGCGATCGAGATACCACCGGTCTGGTCGATATAGAGCGGCACCTTCTGCATCATCATCGAGCAGGCAACGAGCTTTTCGAAGTCGGCATCGTTGATGTCGCCGCGGCGGATCTTCGAGGAGGAGACTTCCGTCTGTTCCGAGATGATACGGGTGGCCAGCTGTTCGGAGGACATTTCGAGCGAGTAGAAGCCGACGACGCCGCCGTTCTTGGCCTTGTAGCTGCCATCGGGCTGCACTTCGCCTTCATAGGCAGCCGCGATATTGTAGGCGATGTTGGTCGCTAGCGAAGTCTTGCCCATACCCGGACGACCGGCAAGCACGATCAAGTCAGAACGCTGCAAACCGCCCATTTTGCCGTCAAGCGAATGGATGCCGGTGGAGATGCCGGACAGACCCCCGTCGCGCTCCTTGGCGACGGCTGCCATGTCGATCGCAAGCGCCACGGCATCGTTGAAGGACTGGAAGCCGCCATCGTAGCGGCCGTTCTCGGCGAGTTCGAACAGACGACGTTCCGTATCTTCGATCTGTGTCTGCGGCGGCATGTCGAGCGGGGCGTCATAGGCGATGTTGACGACGTCTTCGCCGATGGTGATCAGCGCGCGACGCAGCGCCAGATCGTAGATCGCGCGACCATAGTCCTCGGCATTGATGATGGTGACGGCTTCGCGGGCAAGACGCGCCAGATATTCGGAGACCGTCATGTCACCGACCTTTTCCTCAGCCTTGAGGAAGGTCTTGATCGTCACCGGATTGGCGATCTTGCCCATGCGGATGATGTCGCCCGCGACTTCGAAAATCTTGCGATGCAGCGGTTCGTAGAGATGGATCGGCTTCAGGAAGTCCGACACCCGATAATAGGCGTCGTTGTTCATCAGGATCGCGCCGAGAAGCGCCTGTTCGGCCTCGATATTGTTCGGGGCTTCCCGGTAGTGCTGCTCCGCGGGAGCAACGGCGGCAATCTTTCGAGCGACGTCGTTCATCTTGATCCGTTCTGTCTTGTTCAGCTTCGGGTGTGGCGCGCGCGCGCGACAAAATCAAGTGCGGAAGAGAGAAGACGCCAATGCCGCCGTCGATACAGGGGAGCTTTGCCCATTGTTCGACTTCTCCACAGTCTCACTTGCGGTTAATGCAAAAATACCGAAAGTGTCACCTGCGGAACACGGCCAAAACGACTCACTTCCATTGTGCCTTATTTGGTAGTCTAGGCCTGTCGGAGGAGACTTGCATCCGAGCAGGCGCGTCGGCACTTGAAAAACAACGGAAAATAATATAGGTAGTAAGGATATAATTAGTGCACTAACAAAATGGGGCTGAAATATATGGCAAAACCCACCCTTGGGCGTGAGCTAATCGAAGACCTTGCTGCCTTCAATCGCAAGCTTAGGGCCGTCTTCGACAAGATAGTGCGGGAGCGCAGCATGACGTTGCCGCGCGCCCGGGTCTTCTTCACGCTCAACAAGAAAGATGGGATCAATCAGCGCGAACTTGCCGAACGGCTGGAGCTGGAGACGCCAACGCTCGTCAGGATCCTCGATGCGATGGAAGCGCAGGGCTTCGTGCAGCGGCGCGTGGCCGGCTCCGATCGCCGTGCCAAGGAAATCTACATCACCGAGACCGGCAAGGTCGTGGCGGGTGAGATTGAAGACATCGCAGTAAAAGTGCGGGCGCAGGTCATTGCCGGTATTCCCGAAAGCGATCTGAAGACTACTTTGGACGTGATACGGGCCATGCAAGCCAACCTGCAGGGCATTCGGGGAATTTGAGGTCCTGCCGATGAGCCTCGCCCAGACCGCCAACGACAATGTGGCGCCAAGGCCAGCCGGGGAGGCGAAGCCGGACACGCAACCGATGCCGTCGCCGCCTCCAGCGGCGGGCGTACCGATGCCGGCCTGGAAAATGCCGCTCTACATGGCGGCGTCGGTCCTGCTTTTTCTGACGCAGGGCCTCGGCATGAACCTGCTCACCGCCAATATCTATCAGCTGCAGGGTTCGTTTTCGGCGACCACGACTGAACTCTCCTGGCTGTCGGCGGCTTACATGGCGCCTTACGCCAGCATGTCGATTGCACTCTTCAAGATCCGTAGCCAATACGGCCTTCGCCGTTTCGCTGAACTCGGCATTATCTGCTTCGTCGCTGCGGCGGTGCTCAATCTTCTTATCACCGACCTGCATTCCGCAATCGTCGTGCGCACGCTGAGCGGCATGGCTGCAGCACCGCTGTCGACGCTCGGCTTCCTCTACATGCTGGAGCCTTTCCCCCAGGAAAAGAAGCTCTCGCTGGGGATCAGCCTTGCGCTGATGTGTACGTTGTTTGCTTCGCCGGTGGCGCGCATCGTCTCGCCCTCGCTGCTTCATTTCGGCGGCTACCAGGCGCTCTATATGTTCGAGATGGGGCTCGCGCTCGTCGCCTTTCCAATCATCTATCTGCTGCCGCTCACAGCACCGCCGCGGGCCAATGTCATCCAGCGGCAGGATATAGTGAGCTATCTCCTGCTGGCGGTCGGCTTCGGATGTCTCGCCGTCGTATTGACGCTTGGCCGGCTCTATTGGTGGTTCGAGGCGCCGTGGATCGGCGTGCTGCTGGCGGTGTCGGTCGGCTCGCTTGCGCTCATGCTCGCCATGGAGTTGCCACGCGCCAGTCCCCTGATCGATTTCCGCTGGCTGTTCACCGGCGCGAACCTGCGGATGGCAGGCGTCCTGCTGCTCTTCCGCTTCGTCTCCTCCGAGCAGTCGTCAACCGCTGCCAATTTCTATCAGCAGCTCGGGCTTCTGAACGATCAGACCGTGACGCTCTACGCGATCATTCTCCTCGCCTCGTTGGTTGGTGGTCTTTTCTGCGCATTTCTGATGACGACCCGTTACGTCGAGACCGCCCACGTGCTGGCGCTCGCCCTTATTGCAGCCGGCGCCTTCATGGACAGCCAGTCGACGAGCCTGACGCGTCCGCCTCAGATGTATCTGAGCCAGGCGATGGTCGCCGCCGGTGCGGCGATGTTCCTGCCGCCTGTCATGGCGAATGGCTTCAAGGCGGCGATCTCCCGCGGCGTGCAGTATATCGTGAATTTCCTGGTGATCTTCGTCTTCACGCAGAGCATTGGCTCGCTCTTTGCCTCGGCGATGCTCGGGACTTTCGTGACGATCCGGGAGAAGTTCCACTCGAACGTGCTCGTCGAGCATATTCTGCTGCAAGATCCGATCGTGGCGCAGCGCATCTCCCAGATGAGCGCGGCCTACGGCAAAGTGCTTGGCGACAAGACGCTGCTCAACGCGGAGGCCCTGATGTTGCTCGCGCAGCAGGTCAGCCGCGAGGCCTATATTCTCGCCTACAACGATACGTTCCTTGTCATCGGCTACTCCTCCGTCTTCGGCCTGATCGTCATTCTTCTGCATCAAGCGTGGCGCCGGCTGCCGTGGTCAGGGACAGGCCAGTCCGATGCAATCCCCGCTCAATCGTGATCTCAGGGCGTCAGCATGTTGAAATTTCTTCGGTCCCCCTCGACCATCATCGCAGTGCTCGCCGGCATCGCCGGCGTCCTTCTCGTTCTCTATGCATGGCGCCTTCCGCCGTTCGTCACGTCAGTGGAGACGACCGACAATGCCTATGTTCGAGGCTACGTCACGATCTTGAGTCCACAGGTGAGCGGCTATGTCGTCGATGTGCCCGTGAAGGACTATCAGCAGGTCAAGCAGGGCGACACGCTCGCCCAGATCGATGACCGCATTTACGTCCAGAAGCTTGCCCAGGCGCGTGCTGCGCTCGACGGGCAGAAGGCGTCGCTCGAGAATTCCCGCCAGTCCGAGCTTGCGGCAAAGGCGAGTATCGCCTCCAGCGAGGCGCAGATCGATAGCGCGAACGCAGCGTTGACGCGCGCGCAGCAGGCCTGGGATCGCGTAAACAACCTCAGCAACCGCGGGATCGCATCGCAGAGTGAGACAGAGGCCGCACAGGCGACGCTTGACCAGGCAAAGGCCGCCCTGAACCAGGCGAAGGCCGCACTCGAGGTTTCCAAGCAAAACCTTGCGACGATCATCGTCAACCGTTCGCTGCTGGAAGCCAACGTCTCAAGCGCTGAAGCCGTGGTGCATCTGGCGGAAATCGACCTCCAGAACACCAGGATCCTGGCGCCACGCGACGGTCACCTCGGCGAAGTCGGGGTTCGAATCGGGCAGTACGTGACGGCCGGCACGCAGCTCATGGCGGTCGTGCCGGAGGACGTCTGGGTCGTCGCGAATTTCAAGGAAACGCAGCTTTACGGCATGCAGGTCGGCCAGCCGGTAACCATCACCGTCGATGCGCTCGGCAGGCGGCAGCTGAGGGGGTACATCGAGCGCTTCTCGCCGGCCGCCGGATCGGAGTTCGCGGTCATCAAGGCTGACAATGCGACCGGCAATTTCGTGAAGATCGCGCAGCGTGTCGGCGTGCGCATCCGCTTCGATCCCGACCAGCCGGCAGTCAAGGACTTGGGCCCGGGTCTCTCGGTCGTCGTCGATGTCGACAAAAGTGCCGCGCCGCAACAGAACACAGCATCCAAATAAGCAGAAAGCCCGGCGTGAGCCGGGCTTTCGTACATTCCAGAGAGGTTTCTCTGAAGATTAAGCTTCGTCGCCTTCGAGGTCGGCTTCCGGATCGAAGAAGTCTTCCGGACGCAGGGCGTCTTCGTCAACGCCGTAGATGGCATCGACGGAGGTGAGGGTTTCGCCCTTCGCCTGACGGCCAGCTTCTTCAGCCGAACGCGCAACGTTGAGCTCGACGTGAATTTCGACTTCAGCGTGGAGCTGCAGTTCAACCTTGTGCAGGCCGATCGACTTGATCGGGGTGTTCAGGTGAACCTGGTTGCGGCCGATGTTGAAGCCTTCGGCAGCGAGGATTTCAACGACGTCGCGAGCAGCAACCGAGCCGTACAGCTGGCCGGTTTCGCCAGCCGAGCGAACGACGATGAAGGACTTGCCGTCGAGAACGTCAGCAACCTTCTGTGCTTCCGACTTGCGCTCGAGGTTACGAGCTTCGAGCGTTGCGCGCTCGGATTCGAAACGCTTCTTGTTGGCTTCGTTGGCGCGAAGAGCCTTGCCGAGCGGCAGGAGGTAGTTACGAGCGAAGCCGTCGCGAACCTTTACGGTTTCGCCCATCTGGCCGAGCTTGGAGATGCGTTCAAGAAGAATGACTTCCATGTTGGTGTTCCTTTCGTGTCTTTAGATTTTCGTGTCTGTCTGTTTGGGGGCATCGACATCCTTGTTCGGGGTCAGTGCGATCGCCTTGCGGGTATCGCTCAGTCCCACCACGAGGATGAAAAAGGCTGGCACCATCAGGACGAGCGATGCCAGGTAGCAGAGGATGAGTGCCGGCAGGCGCCAATCCTTGCCGCGCGTGCGGAAGTGCAGCGCGGCGAAGCCGGAAAGCAGGAAGCCGGCGCCGAAGGTGCCGACGACGGTTGCTCCGATCATCGCCGGTATGCCGCCGAAGAACGTGGCGGCAAGCCCAACGAGAAAAACGAAGATTGAATTGCGGTTCATGCGCAGTGCCGAAGGAATGTCCTCACGCGGACGCAGACCACGGCCGGATGCACTGACGATCCGGGTTGCGATGTGGTAGGCGGAAAACAGCATGACCACCCACATGCCGCCCTGGATGGCAGGCAGCATGAGCAGGACCAGCGATTTGGTTTGTGCCGTCACTGCCGGATCGGGCGAAAACTCTGGCTGCTGCTGCGCAAGCGAGCCGAACAGGACATCGACCAGCCGGTCGATGAGCTCAGGACCGTAACCGATCATCACGCCAACGACGATCACCGCGATGGTGACGAGGCCGCAGAGATGCAGCAGGATATCCGAAAGCGGATACCAGGCCATCAGATGCTCAGGCCCGCCAAGCTCCGAGGCGGGACGGGCAAGATTCGCAAGGTGGCTGAGCCACCCGGCCGGAAGCAGCGTGACCAGCGTCATCATCAGCGCGAAGGACGGCGAGATGGCGATCGCGCCGACTACAGCGGCTGCGACGACGGCAGAGATTGCCGCCATGTTGCCCCAGCCGAGGCCGACGAGAAGAATGGGAAGTGCCGAAGCAGCGTAGAGGACCGCGCTGAACGACGGCTGCAGGCTCGCGCCGAGCACCAGAAGTGCTGCGGTCACTCCGGCGAGTGCGCCAATGCTTAGCGTTTTTGTGTTCAGTCGGTTCACGGTCGCTGTCCTGCTTCATCGAGCAGTTAGAGGGTTCTTCTGAACAGCTTCAGAAAAGCCTCAACATGGGTTTTAAGAGTTCCGATCCGCGCCCATCGCGAAAGGGAGAAGGGAAGGCACTGCTGCCTTCCCTCGATTTGGTCTCGTCGGCTGATTAAGCGACGACGTACGGCAGCAGGCCAAGGAAACGAGCGCGCTTGATCGCCTGGGCGAGTTCGCGCTGCTTCTTCTGGGAAACAGCCGTGATACGGGAAGGAACGATCTTGCCGCGCTCGGAAATGTAGCGCTGCAGGAGACGAACGTCCTTGTAGTCGATGCGCGGAGCGTTTGCGCCGGAGAACGGGCAAGTCTTGCGACGACGGTGGAACGGGCGACGAACCGGAGCGGAGGAAGCTTCAGACATTCTTAGATCTCCTTATGCACGGTCTTCGCGGGGAGCACGGTCCGGACGCGGACCACGCTGGAAGTCGCCATCCCGGCGCGGCGGACGGTCGCCGAACTCGCGGCGCGGGCCACGGTCGCCGCCTTCACGCGGGCCGCGGTCGTCGCGGTCGCGCTTCTGCATCATGGCAGACGGGCCTTCTTCGTGCTTTTCAACAGCGATCGTCATGTAGCGCAGGACGTCTTCGCTGATGCGCATCTGACGTTCCATTTCCTGCACGGCAGCAGCCGGGGCGTCGATGTCGACGAGAACGTAGTGAGCCTTGCGGTTCTTCTTGATACGGTAGGTGAGGGACTTGAGGCCCCAGTTTTCTACGCGCCCGACCTTACCGCCGTTAGCTTCGATAACACCCTTGTACTGTTCTACGAGGGCATCAACCTGCTGAGCGGAAATATCCTGTCGGGCAAGGAATACATGTTCATAAAGAGCCATGACAGCTTTGCCTTTCTTGCGTTTATTCAACCCGATATTCGGCGGCTAAGCCTCAACGACTGCTCCTGAATGGGCGGACCCAGGCAAGAAAAGCGTTTCCGAGACGGTCGAGAGCGGAGACACGGGAGGCTGGAACGCTTCCGTTCCGAACGATTTCCCGTAGGAAACCGGCCCTCCGTTCAGCCACCAGCCAGAAGACCGGGTTTGCGAACAGGGCGCTTATACGGATTTTTGGCGGAAACGCAAGGGACAGTCAGCAATGTTCTCGTTGCGAGTTCAACGACGGTAGCCCGGCCTTGCGCAGCCCGTCGACGAAATGGTCGTAGTGACCGGGGTCGACGTAGGGCGTCAGGATCTTCCAGTAATGCTCCAGGTCGGCGGGGACATTCGCGAGAATTTCCGGGATCAGGCGCTGTGCCTCCTCGCGCCGCTGCAATTGCCCCAGGCTTGCAAGAAGAACGACGCGATTGAAATAGGCGCGTCGCAGGGAAAGGCCGCGCTCGGAATAGTGGATCGCTTCCTCGTAGTTGCCGAGATGGTAGTTCGACAGCGCCAGCCGGTCGAGGATGAGGTAGGCCAGGGGATCATGCGGGCTGAGCCGCAGGGCCATATGGAGTGGATCGCAAGCTGCCGCAAAGTGGCCAGTGAAGATTCTGGCCCACCCAAGTCCCATATGCGCCAGCGCGAAATTGGGATTGAGATCGATCGCCTGCTGTGCCTCTTCTACTGCGGCCGGGGCGTTGTGAGCGACGAAATGGCCAAGACACATGGCGTAGTGGGAATAGGGATCGCGCGGATCGAGCGCCACTGCGCGCTCTGCCTCCGCCCGAAGTTCCGTGCTGTCCCTGTCGACATCGCTGCTGAAGCCGTGGAAACAGCGCGCGTAGAGCGAGCGAGCCAGCATCATGTGAGCGCGTGCGAATTCGGGGTCGAGCTCGATGGCTCGGCGATGCCAGGCTATGGATTCGATGAAGTGTTCGGCGGTATCCTGGGCATTGTGGAGCCATGTGCCGCGCATATGGCTTTCATAGGCATCAAGATTGTCCGTCGTTCTAAGCAGTGCCCGGCGGCTTTCGCCTATCAGGATTTCCGGCTCGATGGCGCCGACGACATTTTGGGTGAGCTCGTCCTGGATGGCGAAGATGTCGGCGATTTCGCGGTCGTAGCGCTGTGCCCAGAGGTGAACGCCGCTCTCCGCTTCGATCAGCTGCCCCGTGACGCGGACCCGCGTCCCGGACCTGCGCACACTACCCTCCACGAGATAGCGGACACCGAGATCGCGTCCAATCTGCTTCACGTCGACGGCCCGCCCCTTATAGGCGAAGGAAGAATTCTGGGCGATGACGAAAAACCAGCGGTAGAGCGAAAGCGCGGTGATGATGTCTTCGGTCAAGCCATCGGCGAAGAACTCCTGCTCTGGGTCATCGGACATGTTGACGAAGGGCAATACCGCAATCGAGGGTTTGTCAGGCAGTCGGAGCGGCCCCCCGAGCGCGCCGCCCTCCACGGGGTCCTCGCCGGTCCAGTCGACCTTATGCACAGGCACCGGGCGCGGAATGTTCTTCAGCGTACGATCGCCCATCGGCACGAGAGGGAAGTCCAGCTTCCCTTCGATCTGCTCGCGCAAGGCGCCAGAGATGCAGATACCCGAAGGTAGCGCCACCTCCTGAAGGCGGGCGGCGACATTCACCCCGTCGCCGAGCAGGTTATCGCCGGAAACCACGACGTCCCCGAGATTGAGCCCGAGGCGAAACTCCATTCGGCGATCCACAGGCAAGTCGGCGTTTCGGCGATTGAGCGCGCGCTGGATGGCGACCGCTGCGCGAACGCCTTGCACTGCGCTGTGGAATTCCGCCACCACGCTGTCTCCGGAGCTGCCGAAAATCCGCCCGCCATGCTCGCAAACGAGGTCACCAATCGTGGTGCTGTAGACGCTCAGGGTCGCAAGCGCATCCTCCTCGTTGGCTGCAACAAGGCGGCTGTAACCGGCCACGTCGCCGGCAAGGATGACTGCGAGCTTCCGTTCCACGGAATGAGCTCCCCGCGGCCCTACACAGAGCCCTATAAACGTAGCTGAATTGCGCAGGACGGAGAAGCGGAAATTGCCGCGCGGGCAAAGTTCTCGAAACTTGTCGTTGTGGCGACTTGCGTGGGGCGGGCCCCGATGCAATGGTTTCAGGGCAGTGATCTGGCCGTCGACGGCCAGATCGTGATGCATCGTCCGGTTGCCTTAGATCGGCATCGGGTACTGGCGATGAACCGCCTCGATTTCCACGAGAACGTCGTGCGACAGCTTGAGATTGACGGAGCTCAGGTCTGTATCGAGCTGTTTCATCGTCGTCGCGCCGATAATCACCGAAGCCATGAATCGGCGATGCAGGCAGAAGGCGAGCGCCATCGCAGCAGGATCGAGCCCATGCCGTGCAGCGATATCGAGATAAGCCTTCGTCGGTGCTTCCTGCAAAGGCTGCAGCCGACCGCCGAGATCGCCATTGATCGCCCCGCGCGAGCCTTCCGGCTTGGCGCCGTCGATATACTTGCCGCTCAGGATGCCGCCGGCGAGGGGGGAATAGGCGAGCAGGCCGACATCCTCGTGATGCGACAGCTCCGCCAGATCGAGGTCGTGGTGGCGGTAGAGCAGATTATATTCGTTCTGGATCGTGGCAACGCGCGGCAGGCCGAGCTGTTCGGCGAGCGTCAGATACTTCTGGGTGCCCCAGGTGGTTTCGTTGGAAAGGCCGAAGGCGCGAACCTTGCCTTCCCTCACAAGAGCACCCATCGTTTCCAATATCTCCGTGATATTGGCGACGGCCTTGGCGTGGTCCTGCTTGAAGGGATCGTAGTGCCAAGCCTGACGGAAATGGAAATGTCCGCGGCTCGGCCAATGAATCTGGTAGAGGTCGACATAGTCGGTCCGCAGGCGCTTCAGGCTTGCCTCGATCGCCAGGCGAATATTCTTCGCGTCGGCACCGTCGCCGTTGCGGATGTAGGAACGGCCGGGGCCCGCGACCTTCGTCGCGAGCACGATATCCTTGCGCTTGCCCGTCTTCTGGAACCAGCTGCCGATGTAGTCTTCGGTCAGCCCCTGCGTTTCCGCCGAAACGGGCGTAGTCGGATAGAGCTCGGCCGTGTCGAAGAAGTTGACGCCCTTCTCGACGGAATGGTCCATCTGCTCGTGCGCTTCGATCTCGGTGTTTTGCGTGCCCCACGTCATGGTGCCGAGGCAGATTTCGGACACGGAAATATCCGTGCGGCCAAGTTTCCTGTATTTCATCTGAAAGCCTTGAAAGTGATCTGAAAAAGAAATGGTCTGGAGGGGCGGCGCAAATCTAGACTGGAATTGAGTAAGCGCAAGGGGCCAAAACGCTGCGTTCTCGCAGCTGCAAAAGCCTTGGAGCGCGGGGCTCCGGCACTTGACTCTGCAGGAAAGAATGTCAATTGGAGGCGAAATAACCAGAGGTCCAATTATAAAGGACATAGGATGACCATCGCTTTCACATTTCCGGGGCAGGGCAGCCAGGCTGTCGGCATGGGCAAGGATCTCGCTGAAAACTTCGCCGAGGCACGCGCCGTCTTCCAAGAAGTCGACGAAGCGCTGGGCGAGAAGCTGTCCGAGACGATGTTCAATGGGCCGGAAGATACGCTGACCCTGACGGCCAATGCGCAGCCGGCCTTGATGGCGGTGTCGATGGCGGTTATCCGGGTCCTCGAAACCAACGGCGTCGACCTAAAGGCAAAGGTCTCCTATGTCGCCGGTCATTCGCTAGGCGAATACTCAGCGCTCTGCGCCGCAGGAACCTTCTCGCTGGCCGACACTGCACGGTTGCTCCGCATCCGCGGCAACGCCATGCAGGCCGCCGTACCGGTCGGCGTCGGCGCGATGGCGGCCATTATTGGCCTTGAACATGCCGATGTCGCCGCCGTCTGCGAGGAAGCCTCGGCCGTCGGCTCCTGCCAGATCGCCAACGACAACGGCGGCGGTCAGATCGTCATATCAGGCGAGAAGGCGGCCGTCGAAAAGGGCGCTGCGATTGCGACCGAGAAGGGCGCCAAGCGCGCGATCCTGCTTCCGGTCTCCGCTCCCTTCCATTCTTCGCTGATGGCCCCAGCTGCAGAAGCGATGCGCGAAGCGCTGGCCGGCGTGAGGAAGTCCAACCCGGTCGTGCCTCTTATCGCCAACGTGCGCGCTGCGCCGGTGACCGACGCCGACGAGATTGCAAAGCTGCTGGTGGAGCAGGTGACGGGCCAGGTCCGCTGGCGCGAGACTGTCGAGTGGTTCGCGGCCAATGGCGCGACGACGCTTTACGAGGTCGGCTCCGGCAAGGTCCTGACCGGCCTTGCACGCCGCATCGACAAGACGGTGAACGGCATCGCCGTCAACACGCCTGCTGATATCGACGCGGCCGTTGCCGCCCTGATGGCCTGATAGATTTAACGATTACAAGGAACACTACCCATGCTCGACCTTTCCGGCCGCAAGGCTCTGGTTACCGGCGCATCCGGCGGCATCGGCGAAGAAATCGCCCGTATCTTGCATAAGCAGGGCGCAATCGTCGGCCTTCATGGCACCCGCGTCGAGAAGCTTGAGGCGCTGGCCAACGATCTCGGCGATCGCGTCAAGATCTTCCCGGCCAACCTCGCAGACCGCGACGAAGTCAAGGCGCTCGGCGTCAAGGCGGAAGCCGATCTCGAAGGTGTGGACATCCTCGTCAACAACGCCGGCATCACCAAGGACGGCCTGTTTGTGCGCATGAGCGACGAGGACTGGGATAGCGTCATCGAAGTGAACCTGACGGCGATGTTCCGCCTGACGCGCGAGATGACCCACCCGATGATGCGCCGCCGCTATGGCCGTATCATCAACATCACGTCGGTCGTAGGCGTGACCGGCAATCCGGGCCAGGCCAATTACTGCGCCTCCAAGGCGGGCATGATCGGCTTCACGAAGTCACTGGCTCAGGAGATCGCAACCCGCAACGTCACGGTCAACTGCGTGGCGCCTGGCTTCATCGAGTCCGCCATGACCGGCAAGCTGAACGACAAGCAGAAGGAAGCGATCATGGGAGCGATCCCGATGAAACGCATGGGCACCGGCGCGGAAGTCGCCTCTGCGGTTGCCTATCTCGCCTCGTCGGAAGCTGCTTATATGACAGGCCAGACGCTGCACGTAAACGGCGGCATGGCCATGATCTGAAACGGGAAACTGCGTTTCGAGGCAGTTTTCGCCGCAATAGCGTGTTGAGCAACCCGATGGGGTTGATTTTCTGGCTTTGCGGCAGACTTAAACCGTGTTAAGCGGGCCATGACTGTGAACAGTCTCCCGAGAAAGCAGACGGACCGGCGGGCTTTTGTGCAAGCCTGGGACATTTCTGGTAGCCGGGTTCAAAGAGTTTGCCGAGGGTGGCTTAACGGCGCCGCAGGCTGAAACAGGGTAGGGATGTCACAAGGCATTCTGATCAGGATATAAGGTCGAGGAAACCGACATGAGCGATATCGCAGAACGCGTAAAGAAAATTGTTATTGATCATCTTGGCGTCGACGCCGACAAGGTTGTTGAAAGCGCCAGCTTTATCGACGATCTGGGCGCTGACTCGCTCGACACCGTCGAACTGGTCATGGCGTTCGAAGAAGAATTCGGCGTTGAGATTCCGGACGACGCTGCAGACTCGATCCTGACGGTCGGCGATGCCGTGAAGTTTATCGAAAAGGCTCAGGCTTAATCCTGAGCGATTGAGAAAAGGGCGGACCCGGAGTCCGCCCTTTTTATTTCTGGCATGGTTCTCCAAGAACATAAAAGGCGGGGGAATGCAGTCGATGAGACGGGTCGTCATAACAGGTACCGGCATGGTATCGCCCTTGGGATGCGGAACGGAAGTGACGTGGTCCCGCTTGCTTGCGGGTCAAAACGGCGCCCGCCTGGTCACTGAGTTCGAAGTCGACGATCTGCCCGCAAAGATTGCCTGCCGCATTCCGGTTGGTGACGGCAGCGACGGCACCTTCAACGCCGACGACTGGATGGAGCCTAAGGAACAGCGCAAGGTTGATCCGTTTATCATTTATGGCATGGCCGCCGCCGATATGGCGCTTAAAGATGCGAACTGGCACCCCGAGAGCGATGAGGACCAGGTTGCGACCGGCGTCTTGATCGGCTCCGGCATTGGCGGCATCGAAGGCATTGTCGAAGCAGGCTACACGCTGCGCGACAAGGGCCCGCGCCGCATTTCGCCCTTCTTCATTCCTGGCCGTCTGATCAACCTCGTATCCGGACAGGTGTCGATCCGCCACAAGCTGCGCGGGCCGAACCACTCGGTGGTCACGGCATGCTCGACTGGCGCTCACGCGATCGGTGACGCTGCCCGTCTCATCGCGTTCGGCGATGCGGACGTCATGGTTGCTGGCGGCACCGAGTCCCCGGTCAGCCGCATCTCGCTCGCCGGCTTTGCCGCCTGCAAGGCGCTCTCCACCCAGCACAACGACGATCCGACCAAAGCGTCGCGCCCCTATGACAAGGACCGTGATGGGTTCGTCATGGGTGAGGGGGCCGGTATCGTCGTTCTCGAAGAGCTGGAACATGCCAAGGCGCGCGGCGCCAAGATCTATGCCGAAGTGGTCGGCTATGGCCTCTCGGGCGATGCCTATCACATCACGGCTCCGTCCGAGGACGGTGAAGGCGCGCAGCGCTGCATGACGATGGCGTTGAAGCGAGCCGGCTTGACCGCTGCCGATATCGACTACATCAACGCGCATGGCACGTCGACGATGGCCGACACGATCGAGCTCGGCGCGGTGGAGCGTCTGGTTGGTAATGCAGCCTCCAAGATCTCGATGTCGTCGACGAAGTCCGCGACCGGTCATCTGCTCGGTGCTGCCGGCGCGATCGAGGCCATCTTCGCAACGCTTGCAATCCGGGACAATGTCGCGCCTCCGACGCTCAACCTCGACAATCCTGAGCGCGAGACCGCGATCGACCTCGTCCCGCACAAGGCCAGGCAGCGGGAAATCAACGTCGCCCTGTCGAATTCCTTCGGATTCGGCGGCACGAATGCCTCGCTGGTGCTGCGCCGCTACGTCGCCTGAGTTCAGGCGTTGACGTTCTGGCGGTGGGGCTGCACCTTGCGCGGCGTGGCCCCACCTGCATTTTGCCGCATTGCTTAGCAAGAAGCGGGACTTGAGGCCAAGTTTAGAGGATTGCCGGTGAACGATACGAACCAAAACAACGGGACGATCGGCGAGGAGAGCCAGCAGACGCAGAGTGGGCCGATCATTCCCAAGTCGCCAAGCGAGGCGCTGCGGCCGGAACGCGTGCCCGAGCCGCCGAAGCGCTCGAAGAAAGCGCGCAGCCAGGTTATCATTTTCCTGAACTTCCTGATGACGCTGGTCGTCCTCGGCTGCGCAGCCGCTGTCTTCCTCTTCTACTACGCGATCTCGGCCTACCAAGATCCTGGTCCGCTGGAAACGAATACGAACTTCATCGTGCGAAATGGTGCCGGCGTTGCTGAAATTGCCGCGAGCCTTGAACGAAACAACATCGTCTCGGATGCCCGTATCTTCCGCTACCTCACGGCAACCCACCTTGATGATGGCGAGAGCCTCAAGGCGGGTGAGTACGAAATCAAGGCACATGCTTCCATGAACGACATCATGGAACTGCTGAAATCCGGGAAGTCGATCCTGTATTCCGTCGCCTTCCCCGAGGGCCTCACCGTCCGCCAGATGTTCAATCGCCTGAACGAGGATGCCGTGCTGGAAGGCGATCTCCCGGCTGTCGTCCCCGCAGAGGGAAGCCTCCGCCCGGATACCTACAAGTTCTCGCGCGGCACGAAGCGGGTCGAAATCATCGAGCAGATGGCTGCGGCCCAGCAGAAGCTGGTCGAGCAGGTTTGGGACAAGCGCGACCCGTCGCTGCAACTCAAGTCAAAGGACGAACTGGTCGTCCTCGCCTCGATCGTCGAGAAGGAGACTGGCGTTCCCGATGAGCGTGCCCACGTGGCTTCCGTCTTCCTTAACCGGCTGGACAAGGGGATGCGCCTTCAATCAGATCCGACAATCATCTACGGGTTATTCGGCGGCGACGGAAAGCCGACGGATCGCCCGATCTATCAGTCGGACCTGAAGAAGGAAACGCCCTACAACACCTACGTGATCAAGGGGCTTCCCCCGACGCCGATCGCCAATCCGGGCCGTGATGCGCTGGAGGCTGTCGCCAATCCATGGAAGACGCAGGATCTGTATTTCGTCGCCGATGGTTCCGGCGGGCACGTTTTTGCAGCCACTCTTGAGGAGCATAACGCGAACGTCAAGCGCTGGCGCCAACTGGAAGCCGCCAAGGGAGCCGATCCCAATATTGCGGTCGACGGACAGCCCGAGAGCCAGACGCAGCCGGACACACCTGCCGCGCCTGCTGCCCAAAAGAAAAAGAAGACGAACTGATTTTTGGAGGCTCGCATGGCTTTGCAGTCCATGACCGGTTTTGCGCGGCGAGAAGGCACGAGCGGCCGTTGGCGTTGGGCTTGGGAGTTGCGTTCGGTCAACGGCAAGGGCCTTGACCTGCGCTTGCGCTTCCCGCCGGGGCTGGAGCGTATGGAGAGTGACGTGCGTCGCCTTGCCGGCGAGCGCTTCAGCCGAGGCAATATGCAGGCGTCGCTTTCCGTCTCTGCCGGTGAGAGCCGCATTGAAACCGTCCTCAATCAGGAAGCGCTTTCCGCTGTGCTCGCCTTGCGCGATCAGCTTGGCGGCATCATCGATCCCGCGCCGTTGCAGCTGGATACATTGCTCGCCATCCGGGGTATCATCGAATTCCGCGAGAGCGAGGACGGTGATGAAGCGATCGCCGCCCGCGATTCCGATATTGTGGAAGGCCTGATCGCAGCTCTCGCCGACCTACGGCACATGCGCGAGACGGAAGGTGCCGCTCTGTCGCGCGTACTTCTCGACCATGTGGCCACCATCGAGGGATTGACAGAGGTGATCGAGCGTGACCCCTCCCGCTCTCCGCAGGAGATCTCGACGAGATTGGCCGCGCAGGTCGCATTGCTGATGGATGGATCGGGAAAGCTGGATCGCGACCGGCTGCATGCGGAAGCTGCTCTGCTCGCCACCAAGGCGGATCTCCGTGAAGAGATCGATCGCCTGAAAGCGCATGTGGTTGCCGCTCGCGACCTGCTCGGCAAGGGCGGCCCGGTCGGGCGTAAGCTGGATTTCCTTGCACAGGAATTTAACCGAGAATCGAATACTATCTGCTCGAAGTCGAATGCCGCGGCAATCACCGCCGCCGGCATCGAACTGAAAGTCGTCATCGACCAGTTCCGCGAGCAGGTCCAGAATCTGGAGTGATACATGAGCCCGGCCCAGTCGAGCACACCCACCAAAATCGCCCGGCGCGGGCTGATGCTTGTCCTGTCCTCGCCCTCGGGCGCAGGCAAGTCGACAATTGCTGGCAACCTTCTCCGAGACGACCACAGCCTCGAAATCTCTGTCAGCGTTACGACCAGGGCCAAGCGGCCGAGCGAGATTGCCGGCAAGCATTATCACTTTATCACTGTACCGCAGTTCGAGAGGATGCGCGACTCAGGCGATCTGCTCGAATGGGCGGAGGTTCACGGCAACTTTTACGGCACGCCGCGCGAGCCCGTGGAATCGGCCATGGCCGAAGGTCGCGACATGCTGTTCGATATCGACTGGCAGGGTGCCTTGCAGCTTCAGGACAAGATGAAGGCCGATATCGTTTCGATCTTCGTGCTGCCGCCCACCATGACCGAACTGCAGTCTCGCTTGCATCGCCGGGCCGAGGATTCGGAAGAGGTCATTCGTACGCGGCTTTTGAATTCGCGCGCGGAGATCGAACGGTGGCGCGAATACGACTATGTCATCGTCAACGACGATCTCGATGAGGCTTTTCGCAATGTGAGCTGCATCGTCAATGCCGAACGCGTCCGCCGCGACCGGCGTTACGGCTTGTTCGATTTCGTCAACGGGCTGCTGACTGAAGAGCCGAACCTTTAGGACCTGCACGGTCGATGCAATGGTGCTTGCGGCTAGATCAACTGACCGGGCCGATATGCTGTCACGCGATTCACTATCCTGGAAAGTCGGCGTGCCCTAAGCGAACGCTGGCTAGAGGCAATTCGCCAGTCGAACAAACTCTTCGACTGAAAGCGTTTCGGCCCGTCGTTGCGGGTCGATATCCGCCTTCTTCAACAAGACTTCGCCCCCCAGCGGCTTTAGGCTCTGCCGCAGCATCTTGCGTCGCTGGCCGAAGGCGGCATGCGTGACCTTCTCCAGATCGGCGACCGAGCAGGGGATCGGGCTTTCCTTTGGGGTCAGATGAACGACAGTCGACGTTACTTTCGGCGGCGGCGTGAAAGCTTGCGGCGGAATGTCAAACGCCATCCGTGCGTTCGTACGCCATCCGCAAAGCACGCCAAGACGTCCATAGTGGTCGTCGTCTTCGGCCGCAACGACGCGCTCTCCCACTTCCTTCTGAAACATCAGCGTCAGCGAGTCCCAGAAAGGAGGCCACTGCTTCGGCAGGATCCAATTGACCAGCAGCTGCGTGCCGACATTGTAGGGCAGGTTGGCAATGATCTTCACCGGTCCCTCGGGCGTCAGAGCTTCGAAGTCCGTCTTCAGCGCATCGCCTTCGATGACCTCGAGCCTCCCCGGATAGTGATCCGCGATTTCCGAAAGCGCGGGTAAACAGCGAGAATCACGCTCGACGGCGATCACCTTCTTTGCACCCAATGCCAGAATGGCGCGCGTCAGGCCGCCGGGACCCGGACCGACCTCAAAAACCGTGGCTCCTTCCAAGGAGCCGGCTGTGCGAGCAACCTTCTGCGTCAGGTTGAGATCGAGCAAGAAGTTCTGGCCGAGCGCCTTGCGCGCATCGAGGCCATGGCGCTGAATGACATCGCGAAGGGGCGGCAGCCCATCCAAGGCAGCCATCAACGATGCCCTTCTGTGGTGCGTCCGAGGTGACCGGCGAGCTTCAGCGCCGCGACGAGACTGTTTTCACGCGCAAGGCCCTTGCCGGCGATCCCGAAGGCGGTGCCGTGATCGGGCGAGGTGCGCACAAAGGGCAATCCCAGCGTGACGTTGACAGCGTCGTCGAAGCCAAGTGCCTTGGCCGGTATCAGGGCCTGGTCGTGATACATGCAGATCGCAACGTCGTAACGCGCTCTGGCGTCGTCGTGGAACATCGTATCGGCAGGCAGCGGACCGATTGCGTTTATCCCCTCGGATCTCAGGAATTGGATGGCCGGTTTGATGACCGTTTCATCCTCTTTGCCGATCGCACCGTCTTCTCCGGCGTGTGGATTGAGACCGGCTATCGCGAGCCGGGGTTGCTCGATCCCGAAGCGACGCCTGAGATCGGCATCAGCAATCCGGCAAGTCTCGATGATGAGATCGGCCGTCAGTGCCTGAGGCACATCCTTGAGCGGAATATGAATTGTAACAGGAATGGTGCGGAGCTTCGGACCCGCGAGCATCATCACCGGTATCCCCGCCTGTCCAGTCGCACGTGCGGCGAGATCGGCCAGAAACTCAGTGTGTCCGGGGAAGGGAAAGCCGGATTCGTAGAGAACGGACTTGGCGATCGGGTTGGTGACGACGCCGAGGGCTTCGCCACTCATTGTCAGCGAGACAGCTCTTTCGATCGCGGCGATCGTGCTCTTTGCCGTCGCCACATGCGGCTCACCCGCTACAACGTCGATACCTGCGGCAATGGGGAGCACGGGGAGGGCATCTGCAAAGACATCATTGGCGTTGGTGCAATCGGTCTCGCGAATGGCGATCGTCAAGCCTAGGAGCTTGGCACGCGATGCCAGCACATCAGGGTCGCCAATGAACACGAACGGAGGCAGACCCAGCTCCCTGCGCCGCATCCAGGCCAGAAGTGTGACATCGGGGCCGACGCCGGCCGGATCGCCCTGGCTGAGAGCAAGCGGGCGCGAGAACGAGAGTGTCATCTTGCTCAGGGACGCATGATCTGCGCCTTCTTGCGCAGCTCTTCCATATATTTCTGGGCGTTCGGATTTTCCGGAGGGGCGTTCTTCCCTGCCTTCGCCTTATCAAGGTCTTCCTGGCGGAACACCATTTCGGCGGCTTGGTCATCAGAAACCTGGCGCTGGCTGCAGATGGCGATGTATTCGACACCTCTGTCGGTCACGCGCGTGGCGGTCGTGTTGCCCTTTGCCTGCTCGACAAGCGGCTTCCATTCGGCCGGAAGTTCCGGTGCAAGAACGCGACCAAGGTCACGGACTGACACGTCAAGCATCGTTGCTGCGAAGACCTTTGCCTGGTCACAACCCGGATACTTCGCGCGAGACGCCTCGGCTTCGCTCTTGCGTTTGCCGACGATGCCCTTCTTGTTGGCGGGAACGACGAAGATCATCTGCTGCAGAATATATTCGGTGGTTTCCGGCTTCTGCTTGTTCTCCATCATGCGGGCAACAAGGTCGGAATTCGACATGCGATTGCTCGAACCGTAGCGGGCATTGACAAGGCGCGGCCAGCTCATCTGCACGGCAATGAAAGCCTTGAAATGATCAACACCGACGCCGGCGCGTTCGAGAATTTGCGTCATCTGGTCCGTCGTCAACTTGTTGCCGCTCGCGAACCGCGCGAACGATGCGTTGACGTCGTCCTTGGAAACCGACATGCGGACGCGGGAAATTTCCTGCTGCTTCAGCGTCTGTTCGATCAGCTGTTCTTCCGCTGCTTTCGCATCAGCCTTTTGATGCTGCAGGCGCAGGAATGCTTGGCGCTTGGCGATGTCACCGCTGGTGATTGCTGTTCCGTTGACGACAACTCTGACTTCGCTTGCAGCAAAAGCTGAGCCGGTCTGCGGCGAGGCAAAAGCCGCCAGCATCGCGAAAGTCGCGCCGGCAATCATCGTCCTTACGGTTCTTCTTGCGCCAATCATCTATCGACCCTTCCCATTGACGCCGCGCACTCACGTCGCGGCGCGCATACCTTCCCGAGACACACGGGCATTACCGCTGCAAATTGAAAATTCAGCATATGCCTTAGATCTCAACTGGCGACAATGTCCTGCATAGTCTTACGGCGAAAGAAAGGCCCTTTCTTTCGCCGTATTACAGAACTGACAGTTAATTCTGGTAGATGGTTGGGCTGGCATCTATGGGCGTGCCGAGATTGATGTCGCCCAGCGTCCGGAAGGTCAACCTCGCCCCGATACTCCAGTCGCTCGCGGTTTCCGCGGTGGTATCGCGCTTGTCGATATATGCGATCGTGAAGATGGTGCATTCGTCTTCATAGGTAAGGCCGATTGTCTTCCTGACAACAGTGTTGTCCTGAAGGTCCCAAGCGACGCCGCCAAATACCGTCCAATAATCCTTGAACTTAACAGCAGCCTTGGCCTGGATCTCATCATTGTCCTCGGCGAAGCCGTATTCCGGCTGCGCTGAGACATGCGTGTAGATCATCTGACCTTGGAAATTGTCGGTCTGGTAACCGGCCGTCAAATCGCCACGACGGAAATCCAGGTCCTTGTCGTCAAGCCGATAGGAAGCTGCAAGGGCAACGCCCTGTGGCGTTTCGATCCCGCCGAGTCCGACGAAGTCGGAGACGTCCGTTTCGAGGCCGGAGTCGGCGCCGACGTTTACCAGATCAGCCGTGTCAAAGGAGTTTTGGCCGCCGAGCTGGTAGGATTGGCCGAAGATACCGTGCAGCTTGTAGCCGTTGTCGAACGTACCGGTGTACTGGAAGCCGACATTGGCGCGCGTGCCACCTTCGATACGGTCGTAGCCGGAGAACTTATCACGCTCGAAAAGATTGGTCGCATCGAACACGAAGCTCTGCGCATCTTCGTTCGGAAGAGAGCCGGCAAGCCGTTCGTCGGGCCGTGCATAAAGCTGAACAATCGGTTCGAACAGGTGTGTGCTGTTCGCGGTCGTACCGAGGATCGGGTAGCGCATTTCCAACCCTGCGGTAAACATCGAACGCGTCGCTGCATTACCGTCGTCGTAATTGCCGTCATAGACAAAGGTGCCGGAGGTCGGCGGCGGCGTCATGTTCAACGCCAAGGCATCGCCGCGGGCTGCAAGCAGCGGAGTGATCAAGAAGCCCTGAGGCGTGACAAAGGTCCGCTTCCATTCCAGTTCGCCCGTCAGGCGAGATGTCTGGCCCTCAAGGCCGCGGAACCGATCAAAGCCTGCGACGCTATAAAAGTCGTCGTGCGTGCGCGACAGGTTCGTGAAGTTGACATCGGCAGATAGTTCACCTCCGGCGAGCGGCTGCGGCGCCACGAAGTGATAGTCCATCACCGGGTAAACGATTGCCTGCTGCTTCTCGGCGATATCATTCGGATCGGCGTTCTGAACGTCGAAATAGAACGAGCGCAGATCGAAATAATTCCGCTTGCCGAGACCCGTCAGGTAAACTTGGTTGGTATGTGTACTTTCGTCCAGACCCTTCAGGTTATAGGTGCGAGCGAAGTTGTTGTCACTCTGAACCATCACGTCCCAACCAAACGCCCATCGCGGGTTGATTTGGAAGGCCCCCTTCGACGCTACGACACCGCGGAAGTCATTTTCGGCATCGCTGGTGCCGGGCGTAAAGGTCCCCGGGCTGAGCTGGTCGATACCGGCCACGCGCAAGGTGTGCGTGCCGTTCTCGAATCTCTGGCGGAATTCCGCGTCCGCCAGGAAACCCTGGGTGGTGTAACCCGTGCCGGTCACCGTGACGTCGCTGCTCGGCGAAATGACGTAATAGTACGGGACAGAAAGGCCGAAGCCGAGATTCTGCGATGCGCTAAAGGTCGGGAAAAGGAAGCCGGACTTCCGCTTCACGGTATTGTCGGGGACCTCGATCCACGGAACGTAGGCGAGCGGGTGGCCAAGGAGCTCGAAGCGCGCCTTTTCAAGGCGAATCGTATGCTTGACGCCGTCCTGAATGACGCGTTCAGCCTTTACCTGCCAGAAGGGAGGTCGTTCCGGTCTTTCAGCGCAAGGCAAACAGGCGGTATAGACGCCCCTGTTCAGGATCATTTGCGTGCCCCCAACACGCTGGCCGGTTTCGGCAACCAGGCGCGTATTGTCGGGGGTCTCAATTCGGAGCGCGTTTACGAACCCGTTGGCAAAATCGTCGGTGATGTCAATCTTGTCACCGTACATGCGGTTGCCGTCGGGGGCGATCAACTCCACGTTGCCGAGCGCCATCAGGCGGCGGGTCTGCTGATTGTACTCGACGCGTTGCGCCACCAATCTGTAGCCGGCGTAGTTAATCTGTACACCGCCGATGGCCGAAACGATCTGCGCGTCCTTGTTGTAGACGAGTTCGTTTGCCGACAGAATCAGCTTCTGGTCGGCGGACACGTTCGGCCTCAAGCCTTGCAGGGCATCCTGGGCGAAAGCAGCAGGAAAGCCATTCGAATAGGTAGACAGGGCCGCGCCTAGGAGCAGGGCAACCAACTGTTTACTAAGAGTCTTGCGGTCGCCTGCCGCCACTAGCCATCCTCCTGATGAAGCAGAATTGTTGCACCCAAAGCCAAGGCAACAATGACCGGAATCCACGTTGCCACGAAAGGCGGGACAACCCCACTGCTTCCGAATGCTTTTACAAGCACGGTGACCACATAAAGCACGAAGCCCGACAGGATTCCACCCAGAATCACCGACCTCGACTGGTTGAACCGGCTAAATTTTAGGGACACTGTTGCAGCAATGAGAGTCATTGCGACAAGCAACAGTGGTTGGGACAACAACGAATGAAATTGGGTCTCAAGCGCCTTGGTCGGAATCCCGAAGGATCTCGCCGCGTCAATTCGGCTCGAGAGATCAAAAAATCCAATAGTTTCAGGGGCTGTCAGCCTCTGCTGGATGAAATCCTGTTTCAAATTGGTGCTTACGCGCACCTCATCGAGCCGTGTGGCGACTTCGCCCGGACGACGCTCGACAACGTTCTTAAGAAGCCAGTAACCATCTTCCAATTTTGCCGACGCGGCGTCCTGTCTCAGGATGATGTGATCGGACGAATCGAAATGCACGAACACGGCGTTCATAAGCAGCGTGCCGTTTTCGAGAATCGTATTCGCTCCGATGATCACGTCGTCCCCGCCGCTGATCTGGCGAATCCACGGAACTTGCGGCGCGGCGTTCGACCCTGAGACTTCTCCACGCCAGTTGCTCTCGATGACGGCAGCCTGACGTTGCCCCCAGGCTGCCAGCGGGTTGAGGACGGTCATGACCAGGACGCCGAGCAAAAAGGCGCCTGCGAGGAAGGGAGACATGAACTGCCAAACCGAGATGCCGGCAGCACGCGTCACGACCAGTTCGTATTTTCGGTTGAGCCCGATTAGAACGGTCATGCCCACAAAGAGGGCAATGAAGGGCACGGTCTGCTGCAAGATGAGCGGCAGACGCACCGCCGTCATCGCGAGCCCGCCGGTCACGGTGTAGCCGGGAAGACCGGAGAGTCGGCCAGCGGTCTCGCTGAAATCAACGAGGTAGACGATGCCAATCACGCCGAGAAAGAACCACATTGTGGTCAGCAGGTATCGACGGAAGAAGTAACGGCCGAGTGTCCCGAGAATCATGCGCTGCCTCCGGCGGAGGGATCTGCCGACCGACCAAAGCGTCGCGACAGTCTCTGCCAAGAGGCGGAGATTCGGTCGCTCATCGCGGACACGACCGACAGGCGCTTATGGTGCGACAGAGATGCGATTGCCAAAAGGCTGGCGACCACGGGAATCGCATAGAGCACGCCGATATACTCTGGATCCGTGTCGATCTGGTTGGCGGCGTAGAACGACGCCCAACGAATACCGAACGCGAAGATGAGCGCCGCGACCATGGGGTGCAACCGTGCTTCGCGGTGGGAGCGAGCATCACCGGCGATCGCGAGCGAAATCAGCGCAAACACCATCGGAAGAACCCAATCCGTCATGCGGCGGTGCAATTCGGCACGATAACTACCGGGTCTGGCGATGTAATCCTTGTCGTTCGGATCCGGATTGAAGAGGAACGCAAGCTCGCGGTCGGATGCGCGAAGAGTCGCCTGACCGCGGTTTTGGGTCAGATCGGACAGGTCGAAGGAGTAGGAATCGAAACGAATGACGGAGACTTCACCGGTTTGCGTTTTGCGGTGAACCTCGCCATCATGCATGATGAGTGACGTGCCCTTCTCGTCAACGGCGCCTTCACGTGCGTAGTAGATAAGCTCGAATGCGGGGTCGCGCTCATCGACGACGAACAAGCCCTTGAGCACGCGTCCGGCCAATCTCTCGGATATCTGTACGTAGAGGCCGGTGTCGATGCGGCGGAAGTTCTTCTCTTCAATCACGGTCGAGAGCAGATCCGCATAGGCAGCGGCCACCATCTGGCGAACCCCCGTCTTGGCCTTCGGCTCGACGACGTTGTCCACCAGAAACGAAAAGATGCTAATGACGGCGGCGAGGATGAGGATCGGGCGCAGGATAATGCTGCGCTTGGCGCCAGCCGCGTCGATGACGGTCAGCTCCGAATCGTTGTTCATCGTCGTCAGGGTCTGCGTCACACCGATGACAAGTGCGAACGGCAGCACGATCGGAATGATCGACGGTAGAATCAGCGTTGCCAGCTTGGCGAACGATCCCATCGACTGGCCGCTGTCGGTTACGAGATTGACGCGCTGCAGGACCTGAGTCGTCCAAATGATCGCGAGCACCGGCAACAGGGCAACGAGAAACATCTGGCCAACGCGCCGGAGTATGTATGTTTCAAGCAGTTTCATTAATGCCCTTGAACGCCATTTGCGAACCAATGCCGCTACGCAGCGAAATCCATCTACGCTGTTTGGGTCTCTTTTGCGACAAGCTGGAGTCGAAAATTCATTCAAATTTCAGATTTTTTTTTGCCCTGTGGCGAATCGGTAAGCGCAAGAAGACCTGCAAAGACAACAACGGACGAAAGCCAACCCAGGATGACGTCTGAAAGGTAGTGCGCGCCAAATGCAAGACGCATGGCCGGTGTCAGAAAGGCGATTGCTGTGAGGGGGAGGGCAAGCGCGAAGCGCGCCGGCTGTGGTATCAGGAAAATCAGACAGAAAACCCAGCCGGCGCCTGCCGCTTCGCCGGAAATGAAAGAGCAGTTCGATACGCATTTTCCGATCATGGAGCCCGCCTGCACGAAGTCGAGGTGGCCACCAAAATCCAGCGTTTGGGACGGTCGCGGTCTACCCCAGTATGTCTTGAGAATGAGGTTGGTGAGGATCACGGGGCCGATCACCAGCGAGCCGAGAGCAATCTTGAAGGCGCGGGCGCGCGCGAGGTTGAAAGTGGCCCCGCAGTGCCCGTAGCACTCCAAAAGTTTCCACAAGAGGACGATGGCGATGAGGTAGGGAAGCCGGAAGAACAGCGTTCTCAGGAACCCGAGATAAGCCTCGTGCCGGTAAGGAAAGTAGCCGCAGTTTTTTCCGAATGTGGCTGGAGTGCTGCATGCCTCGCGCACAAAGAAATGCGCTGATGCGTAGACATCGATCTGCGGAAAGCCGTTGAACAGCAGAAGCAGCAGCCACCACAGACAGAAAAGACCTATAAACACACGTGCGGGATCGCTGTCGGGCATTTGTATGCGCCAACACGTCCTCGTCCCTGCAGACATCAAAAGGGAAAGCAATTCGGAATTCCTGTGGACTTAATTCCGCGGGAGGAATATGCGCCGAAGATGACATCCCTTTAACGGGTTGGCGGTTAGTCAGGCCGCCACGGCCTCATCCCGAAGACTTGTTTTCGGGGGTGAAACCCGAAATGATCGGATAGAGCGGATTTAGGACAATCCCACTGGAGAAGACATGTCAGCCAAGTTCGATATCTCATTTGCAAGCTCCACCGAGATCGCCGGTGGCTACGCGATCCTCCTGCAGGCAAGCGGAGCGGACCTTGCCGCCGGGGGCAAGCTTGCGGATCCCGCTGGCGTCATCCCGAGAGCAGCAAAGATCGCCGGCTTCTCCGCCAAGGCGACGACTGTGCTGGATCTCGTTGCGCCCGAGAGGTCCGCAGCTGAGCGGCTTATCGTTGTAGGACTCGGCAAACCTGAAGAGCTGACCGCTCACGATTGGCTGAAGGCTGGCGGCGTCGCCGCATCCAAGATCAAGAAGGCCGAAAAGGTCGCAATCTTCGTCGATGCGCCGGGTGCCGGCGTCGGAGCGAAGGAAGCGGCGGATTTTGCGCTTGGAATGCTTTTGCGCGCCTATAGCTTCGATACCTACAAGACCAAGAAGAAGGACGAGGACGGCAATGGCCGGAACGGGCAGGTGCCGATCAAGATCGTTACCGCCAAAGCGACAGAGGCGGCAGAAGCCTTCAAGCTCTCGGAAGCCGTTGCGGCGGGCGTTAACCTGGCCCGCGATCTTGTGAACGAGCCGCCGAATGTTCTGGGTCCGGTGGAGTTTGCCGCCAAGGCAAGCGAATTGCAGAAACTTGGGGTCGAGGTGGAAATCCTCACCGAGAAGGAAATGCAAAAGCTTGGCATGGGCGCCCTGCTGGGCGTGGCACAAGGCTCGGTCAGACCCCCGCGTCTGGCGGTCATGCAGTGGAAGGGCGGCAAGAGCGGCGAGAGTCCGGTCGCCTTCATCGGCAAGGGCGTGGTCTTTGATACCGGCGGCATTTCGATCAAGCCCGCTGCCGGCATGGAAGAAATGAAGGGTGACATGGGCGGTGCTGCCGCTGTCACCGGCCTGATGCATGTCCTCGCTGCCCGCAAGGCAGCCGTGAACGCGGTCGGCATCATCGGTCTGGTCGAAAATATGCCCGACGGAAACGCGCAGCGTCCCGGCGACATCGTTACCTCGATGTCGGGCCAGACGATCGAGATCATCAATACCGATGCTGAAGGACGGCTCGTTCTGTGTGACGCGTTGTGGTATTGCAACGATCGCTTCAAGCCGAAATTCATGATCAATCTGGCAACATTGACCGGCGCTATCCTTGTTGCGCTCGGCAATGTCCACGCCGGTCTGTTCTCGAATGACGATGAGCTCTCCGCGCAGCTGACCGCTGCCGGCTTGACAAGCAGCGAAAAGCTGTGGCGCTTGCCGCTCGGCAAGGAGTACGACAAGCTGATCGACAGCAAGTTCGCCGACATGAAGAACTCCGGCGGCCGTCATGCGGGATCGATCACCGCCGCTCATTTCCTGAAGCGATTCGTGGAGGAAACGCCTTGGGCACACCTCGACATCGCAGGAACGGCAATGGGCTCGCCGCAGGATGAGATCAATCAGTCCTGGGGTTCCGGTTACGGCGTACGCCTGCTCGATGAGCTGGTGCGTGCCAACTACGAGTCATGACGGAAGTTCTGTTTTACCATCTGACGGAATCCAAGCTGGAGGATGCCCTCCCGCCGTTGCTCGAGAAAAGCGTCGAGCGCGGCTGGCGGGTCGCGGTGCAGTTGAAAGACGCTGCGCGACGCGACCTGCTCGATCAGCATCTCTGGACATTTCGCGAAGATAGCTTCCTGCCGCATGGCACGGATGAGGGGGACCTGGCGGCAGATCAGCCGGTTCTCCTTACGGTTTCCGAAGGGAATTCCAACGCGGCGACGGTACGATTTATCGTCGATGGAGCTGAGCCGCCGCCGGTCGAGCCTTATAGCCGGATCGTCTTCATGTTCGATGGTTACGACCAGGCGCAGCTCGAAGGGGCTCGCGCGCAATGGAAGAAGCTGAAAGGCGAAGGACATAACCTCACCTATTGGCAACAGACCCCGGAAGGGCGTTGGGAAAAAAAAGCATGAAAAAGCCCGCTTCAAGCGGTCCGCTTCAAGCGGGCTTTTTCATTTGAAATCAATCGTGGAAGGCGTCGACGAACTTGCGCCTGCTGAGCATGAAGGCATCGGCAACGTGGCGAAGCGGCGCCAGATCGACGTCGGATTTGCCGGCTTTGACAATTTCCGCAAAGCGCCGGTAAAGCGCGGGGTACTCTTCCTCGGGCGCCGAAAACTTCAGCTCGCCATTGATCGACAGCTTGGAGCCGCCTTCCGCAAGCTCCACATGGCCGGCTTCGGTTTCCGCGAGGATGTCCCAGCTCTGCTTGCCGGTCTGACGCCAGTCGAATTCGGCATGAACCGGCACGCCGTCAGCGTTCTGGAAGTGCAGATCCGCGGCGATCGGCGCATCGCGATTTTCCGGGAATTCGAGCGTTGCGCCTGTCAGGAAGATCGCCTTTGGGAGGATGTGGGTAACGATCGAAAGGGCGTTGATGCCCGGGTCGAAGACGCCAAGGCCGCCGGCTTGCCAGATCCAGTCCTGGTTCGGATGCCAGTGGCGAACGTCTTCCTTCCAGATGACATGAACGCTCTTGATCGTCGTCGACGCGAGGAAGGACTTCGTGGCTTCGACAGCTGCTGCGTAGCGGGAATGCCAGCTCGCAAACAGCGAAACGCCCTTGCTGGCCGCCAGCTTTTCGAGATCGGCCACTTCGCTTAGAGTCGCGCCCGGAGGCTTTTCGAGGAACACATGCTTGGCGGCGGAAAGCGCCTTGTGCGCTGCCTCGTAGCGATACTGCGGCGGCATGCAGAGCGAAACGGCATCGATCGCCGGAACGGCGTCGAGCATTGCATCGATCGTCGTGAAGCTCTGGATGCCTTCGACGGTGCCGTGGCGACTCGCCGTTGCAACGAGCTTGAAGTCCGGATTCTTTGCAATCGAGGGGAGGTGCTGGTCGCGGACGATCTTGCCGACGCCAACGATGGCGAGGTTGATAGGTGACATGCTGGTGCTCGCGTTCGGTGTTTCGCTCAAAAGTATGATTTATTTTGCGCCTGTTTTAGCAGAAAGAAACCGGGGGGCAAGCGTCGATAGGCCCGTCAGATGGACGCCATTTCGGCCGGTGCCGTCGGCTTCTTGAACTGCAGCGTTACGACCTTATACCCCTCGGCCTCAAGGGTTGAAAGGAGCGTCGGCAGCATTGTCGCCGTGCGATTGTGGATGTCGTGCATGAGGATGATGCCGCGGCCCCGCTTGTGCAGCAGGTCCATCGTCCGTTTGGTGACGGCGGCTGGCGATGTATTGAAGTAGTCCTTGCTGTCGACGTCCACATCCATCACCACCATATCGCGCATTGCCACGGCGCCACGAAGCTTCCGGCTATCGGCAAGGTATGGAAAGCGAAAGAAGTTGACGTCGCCGCCGGTCGCCTTGGTCACGGCGGCCTCGCCGGGTGTGATTTCCTTCATGGCCATGTCGAAGGTCAGCGTCGCCAGGTTCTCGTGCTGGTAGGTGTGGCTGCCGATCGCGTTGCCTTCAGACGCGATCTTGCGGGCAAGCTCCGGATGTCGTTCCGCCATTTCGCCGACCATCATGAAGGCCCCCTTGACGCCGAAGTGGTCCAGTGTCGCGAGGACACGGTCCGTGCGGCCGGGGATCGGACCGTCATCGAAGCTGAGGATGACCTCCTTGTCCTGGAGGTGCAGGTCATGAATGGACGCGACGATGAGTGCTCGACCGGCGAGGTGATGCAGGCGGCTGTCGCTCGACATTTGGGGCAGGGCAGCATCGGTCCCCGTTGCCGGGCTGCCTTCAGGCGCGACGATGGAGGAGGTGGTCATTGTGGTGTCAGGCGCAGGATGCCTGGTGGATTGGCAGCCGGCCAGGGCCATGCTCAAGATGGCACCGGAAGGGCAAAGCGATGTATAAAAGGGCTCAACAAATCAGTAATGAAAGTTGAGGCAACCTTGATGATTATGGTTAACGATCGGTTTCGATCGCCCCGGAACGCGTCGAATCGTGCTCAACCCGACAAGCTTCCAGCCATACTTGTGGCTATCCTGCCATCGCTTCTTCGTATTCGGAGGAAAGCTCCAGCCACTGCTCCTCGGCGGCGGTGAGCTTTGCTGCAGCCTCGCCACGTTGCTTGGCCTTTTCCGCAGCCTTCGCAGGCGCCTTTTCGTAAAGCAGCGGATCCGCAAGTTCTGCATCAAGCGCCTGAATCAATTTCTCCAGCTTGCCGGTCAAGGATTCGATTTCGTTGATCTTTTTCTTGAGCGGCGCCAGCGAAGCGCGCTTCTCGGCATTGAGCTTGCGCTGGTCGGCCCTCGAGGCGGGTTCTTCAGCAAGCTGTGGTTTCTCGTCCTTCTTCTTGCCCGATGCGACAACGAGATCGCGGTACTCGTCCATATCGCCTTCGAAGGTCGTGACGGTGCCCTTGTTGACGAGCCACAGCCGATCGACGGTTGCCTCGATAAGGTGGCGGTCGTGCGAAATGAGAATGACCGCGCCCTCGTAATCGTTCAGCGCCTCGATGAGCGCCCGACGGCTGTCGATGTCGAGGTGGTTGGTCGGTTCGTCGAGGATCAGGAGGTTGGGCGCGTGGAAAGCCGCGAGCCCCATCAGCAGGCGCGCCTTCTCCCCGCCGGAAAGATCCTTGGCCGCGGTGGACATCTTTTCGGTCGCAAGACCCATCTGAGCGACTCGCGCCCGCACCTTCGCTTCCGGCGCGTCGAGCATCAAACGGCGCACGTGATCAACCGGCGACTGGTCCGGAATCAGATCGTCGAGCTGGTGCTGCGCGAAAAAGCCGATCTTCAGGTTAGGCGCGAGCTTGACCTCGCCCGCCTCCGCCGACATGCGACCGGAAATGAATTTCGCGAAGGTGGATTTGCCGTTGCCATTGGAGCCGAGCAGCGCGATGCGATCGTCATTGTCGATCCGCAGATTAAGGCCCTTCAGGATAGGTTTGCCGGGCTCGTAGCCAACAGCGCCGCCGCTGATAGCCACGATCGGGGAGGCAGGTTGCTTTTCCGGCTCGGGGAAGGTGATCGGCTGTACGTGGTCTTCGATGACGGCAGCCACCGTTCCCATGCGCTCCAACGCCTTGACGCGGCTCTGCGCCTGGCGTGCCTTGGAGGCCTTTGCCTTGAAGCGGTCGATGAAGCTCTGCAGGTGTTTGCGCGCCGCCTCGTTCTTGGCTCGCGCCTTCGTCTGCAACTCGTCCGCTTCGGCCTTCTGCCGTTCAAACTGGTCGTATCCGCCGCGATAGAAGGTCAGCTTCTTCTGATCGAGATGGACGATCGAGTTGACGGCGTTGTTCAGCAGGTCGCGGTCGTGGCTGATGACGATGACGGTGTGCGGATATCGGCGCACGTAATCCTCGAGCCACAGTGTGCCTTCGAGGTCGAGGTAGTTGGTCGGCTCGTCGAGGAGCAGCAGGTCGGGCTCGGAAAACAGCACCGCGGCGAGGGCAACACGCATCCGCCAGCCGCCCGAGAAGGACGACGCCGGACGCGATTGCGCCTCCTGGTCGAAACCGAGGCCAGCGAGGATGCTGGCAGCACGCGCTTCCGCGGAATGGGCGTCGATATCCACCAGCCGCATCTGGATTTCAGCGATGCGATGCGGATCGGTGGCGCTTTCCGCCTCCGCCAGCAAGGCTGAGCGCTCCTTGTCGGCTGCCAGTACGATTTCGATCAGCGCGTCTTCCGTTCCCGGTGCTTCCTGAGCGACCTGTCCGATGCGTGCATTCTTCGGGATCGACACGGAACCGCTTTCCGCGGCTACATCGCCGGTGATCACTCGAAACAGTGTGGATTTGCCGGCGCCATTCCGACCGACAAGACCGGCCTTCGTGCCGGCTGGCAGCGAAACGCTGGCGTGATCGAGAAGCAGGCGGCCGGCAATACGTGCGGAGATATCGGAAATCGTGATCATGGCCGGCGTTTTGGCCGAAAGCCGCGATCAGCGCAAGAGCCTCCGGCTCAGCGACCGAAGGCTTGCACGGGCTGCCGTCGATTTGACTGAGCGGCGTGAAGGGCAACGCGTGCATTTGCCTGCAGCTGCGATGCCGTCGTTGCGTCGGCGCTTAGAGCAATGCCGAGCGAAATCGTAAGGCCCGAGGGGGCAGCGTTGTCGGATGCCGCGAATGTCATGTGATCTTCTACCGACGCTCGGAGGCGATCGGCAATCGCCAGAGCTTCCTGCATCCCGACATTGGCGAACAGGAAGGCGAACTCGTCACCATCGGTGCGCGCAACAAGATCGTTCTTCTTGATCGACTTGCGGAAGAGATCCGCGAGCTTCTTCAGGAGGCGCGTGCCGATCTGTGTGCCGTAGCGGCTGTTGAATGCCTTGAAGTCGTCGACGTCGACCATGATGAGGGCGCTGCCGGCAGCACCTTCCTCCCGGTCGTAGAGATCGGCGATCGCCTTATTGAGGGCGATGCGGTTGGGGATCCCTGTGAGCTTGTCGGTGACCGACGCGGAATGAGCAGCAGCGATACCAAGCTCGATTGCTTCAAGGCGTTCGACGTCGCTCTCCAGCCGGGCCTCGATCTCCTTTTCCGAAGCGAGCACGTTTGAGAGGGAGGTCGACAGATACTCCATCTCGCTCATGAAGGAGCCGAGGCTTTGGTCAGGTTTTCCTGCAATGGATTGCAATGCTGTTTCTGCAGCGCGCAGGAATGCCTGCTTCTGGCGCAAGCTGTCCGAAAGTCGGTCCGCCGCGTCGCGCAGCATCCTGCTTGTCTCTGCATGCGAGATTTCGCTTGAGAGACCGCAATGGCTGACGAGCCGATACTTCAGGCCGATTTCATCGAGCGAGGCTTGCCGCGGGCTTGGCCCGAGCGCCGCGATGTCCTGTGCTAGGGCAGCATTCTGGCCGATGATCGCCTCGTACAGGAGTTCGTAGTTGCGCGGCAGGCCGGCAATCGCGAGCCGCGTCATATGCTGGGCGATCCGCTGAATATCGGTGGGGGCGGCGGGCGGGCGCGGTGCGGCTTCTCGTTGTACCTGTGAGTTTGGCGCAGTTCGCATGACGTTCCCCTCGTGCCGACTGTGGCGCCGGCGGTTGGCTTCTCTATGCAACTACCGCGCTAAAAATAGCTTAAATTCGGTCGTTTGTAGTTGAATTGTGGTGCTGAACAGTGAAACGCGGTTAATGGAGCGTATCCATCTGACATTTACTGTCCTGGCGGACGTTGGATGTTGGTTGTAGCGGAACCGGTATCGTGTGGCGAAGCGCGTGTTGGAGACGTCGCTATCAGTCGACGAGGGGCAATCGTTACATGACAGGCGCGTGAAATTGCCCATGCCCACTTGTTTTCAGGCTATCGGGCGGGTAAACACCGCCCACTTTTCCCACGAAATAAAGGAATTTGACCCATGGCGATTGAACGCACTTTCTCGATGATCAAGCCGGACGCAACGAAGCGCAACCTGACGGGCGCTATTACCAAGATGCTCGAAGATGCCGGCCTGCGTGTCGTCGCCTCCAAGCGCGTCTGGATGAGCAAGCGGGAAGCTGAAGGCTTCTACGCCGTTCACAAGGAACGCCCGTTCTTCGGCGAACTCGTTGAAACCATGACCTCCGGCCCGACCGTCGTTCAGGTTCTGGAAGGCGAAGGTGCCATCCTCAAGAACCGCGAAGTCATGGGTGCGACCAACCCGGCAAACGCTGACGAAGGCACGATCCGTAAGGTTCACGCCCTTTCGATCGGCGAAAACTCGGTTCACGGCTCGGACGCTCCGGAAACCGCTGCCCAGGAAATCAAGTACTGGTTCTCCGACACCGAAATCGTCGGCTGATTCAGGCTCTCAGCGAAACCGCTGAAGCTTTTGAATTGACTGAAAGCCGGGGCTTTGCTCCGGCTTTTCTACGTTGAAGGACAGGTTGCGGCAGTATCGTAGTCCACGGTGCCGTCAGGTTTGAAAACCTCGGGGTTCTTCGTATAGAGCGGCCCAACGACGAGGGGCTTGCCGGGCATGACCGACTGATCGAGGCTGGAGATCACCTCGGTCTTCAGGCTCTGCAAGGTTTCGCCCCTGGCATCGACGAGGCGAACGTTCACCGCGTAAGGCTTATCCTTCTTGACGCAATGAAGTGCGGGGCTCTGCAGCGTGATCTTGTCCCAGAACGGATAGATCTTTTCGTTTGTGACCAGCACGTCACCGCCCGCCGGGTTCTCGAACTCCGCGATGGCGACGGTGCCTTCCGGTATCGGCGCCTTCTTGTTCAGGGTCACGACATAGGTCGCGACCGCGATCCTGTAGTTGAAAACGAAGACGCGACCGCTGATCTCGACCAGCTTGTCGGTCTCTCGCTGGCATCCCGTCAGCATTGCGGCTGCAACGGAAACGGCCATCAACAGCGCTTTCATGGCGCTTCCTCCTCTTTCCTGCGGCGATAGTGGCGGCTCGCCTTGGCGCGATTGCCGCACACCGCCATGTCGCACCAGGCGCGACTTCTGTTCTTGCTCCGGTCGATGAAGAGCCAGCCGCAGTTGCGGCAGATCTTCATGCGCTCGGGATCCGGCATCGCGATCAGCCGCAACACCGAATGCGCTGTTGCCGCATCAAGGCCGTTTGCTCCATTGGCGCCACGCAACGTGCGCGCCAGCGCTTCCAGAAGATCGGCGAGCAGCCGGTCATCGGTTTCGCCTGAAACACGAGTCCGGAAATACCTGTCCGTCGCCTCGCGCAACTCCAGAAAGTTTCTTTTGTTCTGTGGGGCCGGAGCGGCCATGTCGCCGAAGAGCGCCCGCTCAGCGCAGAATTCCGCCGCTGCCTGCGGAAAGGCTTCCAGTTGAGCGGGTGCTTCGAAACGGTCGATCCGTCGCGCCCCGTCATGGCGAAGCACGACGCTGTTGGCGACATCCAGCGCCAATGCGCCTCCGGAAAAGCGGTGTGGGGTCCAGGCAAAGCTCATGATGAAAATATAACTGGTAAAATAAGTTTTGCTAGTTATGATTTATGCAATCAGGAGCTTTTGATGGCCTATCTGCTGCAGCAATTGGCGAACGCGGTACCGCTGGCTGCGCTCTATGGTGCGCTTGCCTTTGGCTACGCCGTCGCCTTCGGGGTCACTAAGCGTGCGGACATCACCTATGGCGCGATCTTCGCGTTCTCGGGCCAGATTCTCCTGCTTTTCACGGATCTTGGCTACAACAGGCTCTGGTTGATCCTGCCGGCTGCGCTGGCGCTGGGGGCTCTGTTCTCGCTCATCTATTCGATGCTGGCCGCGGTCTGGATTGGCCGTTCCATCATGCTGCCGCTGGTTCGCCAGTCGTCGAACACCGTGATCGTCGCGGCGCTCGGCATCACCATCGTGCTGATGGAGACGGCGAGGCTCGCATCCGACACCAAGAGCCTATGGCTTTCGCCGTTCCTGAACAGCGTCGTCGTCTTCTGGAATGACGGGGCGTTTAAGGTGACGCTCACTGAGATCCAGCTGATCAATACCGCATTGATGTGCGCCATGATCGCGCTCGGCGTTGCCGTCATGAGGCTGACCTCCTGGGGCCGCGTCTGGCGGGCCGTGACCGACGATCCCCTGGCCGCAGAATTATGTGGCACCAGCGCCGATCGCGTCTTTCTCGTCGCCTACGCGGCGGCTGCCCTGATCGCCACGGCATGCGGCATTCTTGCGACCTTCTATTACGGCACGATGGATTTCGGTGCTGGCCTGATGTTCGGCCTCAAGGTGCTGATGGTGGCAGCCGTCGGCGGATATTCAGATCCGTTGAAGTCGGCCGGCGGTGCCGCCGGTCTCGGTGTCGCGGAGACGATGTGGAGCGCTTACGGCCCTTATCTCTGGCGTGACCTTGTGGTGTTCTCGCTGCTCGTGCTTCTTCTCGTCCTCAGCCGGAGGGAGCGGGCGATACCCTGACTATTTCCATTTGTCGCGGGCAGCGTCATCCGCATCCTTGGCCGCGACCCATCCGCCCGTCGAACCATCCTTGCCGTGCTCCTTCTTCCAGAAGGGAGCGGCTGTCTTCAGATAGTCCATCACGAAGTTCGCGCCATCGAACGCGGCCTGCCGATGCGGCGCCGCGGCGATGACAAGCACGATATTCTCCCGTGCGGCGATCTTGCCGTAACGGTGGATGGCGGTCAGCCCGAGGAGCCCGAAGCGCTCGATCGCAAGGTTGGCGATCCGGCTCATCTCGGCCTCGGCCATGCCCGGATAGTGTTCGAGTTCGAGTGCTGCAAGCTTGCCGCCTTCGTCACGGCACAGGCCCGAGAATGTGACGATCGCGCCGATGCCGCTGGTTTGCGTACTGAGCCGATCGACTTCCGCCTGAAGGTCGAAGTCCTCGCGTTGGACGCGAATATAAGGCTCGACCTTGCTGCTCACTTCAGCCTCCGGTCATCGGCGGGAAGATGCCGATCTCCCTGGCGTTGCCGATCGGTTCGTCATGCTCGACGTGCTCCTGGTCGACCGCGACGCGGATGACGTCTGGAAACTGAAGCGCGGTCTCATATTCTTCGCCCATCGTCTTCAAATGATTCAGAAGGTCGGCAACGGAAACGACGGAAGAGGGCAAGGTCATTTCTTCTTCGGCCTTGCCGATCCGTTCGCGCACCCAGGCGAAATAGACGAGCTTTGTCATTCTTCATCATCCACGATGTGCTTGAGGCCCGCCCGGAAATAGTCATAGCCGGTATAGATCGTCAGCAGTGCTGCGATCCAGAGAAGGCCGATGCCGGTCTTCGTTGTGTAAGGGAAGATTTCGTCGCCAGCAGGGCCAGCGAGCAGGAACGCGATCGCAACCAGCTGCACCGTCGTCTTCCACTTGGCAATCCGTGTCACGGGCACGCTGACCTTCAGGGCCGCCAGATATTCGCGCAGACCGGAGACCAGGATCTCGCGGCAGAGAATGGTGATTGCAGCCCAGATCGACCAACCGGCAATCGTCTGGTCGGCCGCTACCAGGAGAAGAATGGAGGCGACCAGCAGCTTGTCGGCGATCGGATCGAGCATTCGGCCGA
Source organism: Rhizobium sp. 57MFTsu3.2 (assembly GCF_012932765.1). Taxonomy (NCBI): domain Bacteria; kingdom Pseudomonadati; phylum Pseudomonadota; class Alphaproteobacteria; order Hyphomicrobiales; family Rhizobiaceae; genus Rhizobium; species Rhizobium sp. 57MFTsu3.2. The sequence goes on along the minus strand of NZ_JDWI01000006.1, from coordinate 88,460 downwards.
TGTTCGACGTCTGGTTCCATATGCGGGCGAGATAGCCGTCGAGAAAGTCGGTGATCGACGCGATGATGAAGATCCACAGCGCCACCCATCGTGCCGTATTGCTGATCGCCAGCTTTCCTTCGAGGAAAAAGCACAGCACGATCAACGGTACTGCCAGAATGCGGCCATAGGTCAGCAGGTTCGGTATATTATATGCGCGCGATGCCATGAAACATGTCTCTGAAGTTATGTGCTCGTAGATGACGGCTTTGAGCGTAAAGCGTCAACATTCTTTCTATTTTTTCGCTGCCTTTGCGTGGAATTTGCGACTGACGCCACCTATTTCGCGGCGTCATCATGAAAATGATTATAAACCTGCTTGGCGACGGTCTCCGAAATGCCTTCGACGGTCATCAGATCGGACAAAGCGGCGCGGGAGACCGCTTTCGCGGTTCCGAAGTGCTGCAACAGGGCGCGCTTGCGCGACGGTCCGATCCCGCCGATCTCATCAAGCGGGTTCTTGACCATCTCCTTCTTGCGCCGGGCGCGATGCGAGCCGATGGCGAAGCGGTGCGCTTCGTCGCGCATGCGCTGGATAAAATAGAGTACGGGATCGCGCGGCGGCAGCGTGAAGCTCTCGCGTCCCGGTGGGAAGAAGCGCTCGCGCCCGGCGTCGCGGTCGACGCCCTTGGCAACGCCGATGGCGATCACACTGTCGGTGATCCCCAATTCCTCAAGGATCGCACGCACGGCCGTCATCTGTCCCTGGCCGCCGTCGATCAGGATGACGTCGGGCCAAGCGGGGAAGGGCATGTCGGCGGCATCCGCCGGCGATGCCGGTTGGCTGCGATCGGGAATGCCTTCTTCTTTCAGCAGACGCGAGAAGCGTCGTGTCATCACCTCGCGCATCATGCCGAAGTCGTCGCCCGGCGTGATGTCGGTCGATTTGATGTTGAACTTCCGGTACTGGCTCTTCACGAAGCCTTCCTGTCCCGCGACGACCATGCCGCCGACCGCATTGGTGCCCATGATGTGCGAGTTGTCGTAGATCTCGACGCGCTGTGGCACATAGGGAAGCTTGAAGGTCGCCTTGAACCCCTCGAGCAACCGCGATTGCGACGCGGTTTCAGCGAGTTTGCGGCCATGCGCCTCGCGGGCATTGGCAATCACGTGCTCCACGAGGTCACGTTTCTCTCCGCGCTGCGGAATGAGGATCGATACTTTGTGTCCGGCCTTTTCGCCGAGCGCGGCAGCGAGCAGTTCGAGTTCCTCGACGGTCTCCGACAGCAGGATTTGCTTCGGTACCGGCTTGTCGTCGTAGAACTGCGCGAGGAAGGCGTTCAACACCTCGGCAGCCGAGAGCTGCGGGTCAGCCTTCGGGAAATAGGCGCGGTTGCCCCAGTTCTGCCCAGTGCGGAAGAAGAACACCTGGATACAGGAGATCCCGCCCTCATGATGGATCGCAAAGACATCCGCCTCTTCCACGCCCGCGGGGTTGATGCCCTGGTGACTGGAAACATGCGACAGCGAAGCCAGGCGGTCGCGGTAGACGGCGGCGCGTTCGAAGTCGAGATCCTCGGCAGCGACATTCATCGCCTCGGCCATATGCTCCTTGATTTTCTGGCTCTTGCCGGAGAGGAAATCCTTGGCCTCCTGCACGAGCTCGGCGTAGCCCTCGTCACTGATCTCATGCGTGCATGGCGCCGAACAGCGCTTGATCTGGTAGAGAAGGCAGGGGCGGGTGCGCGTCTCGAAGACGCTGTCGGTACAAGTCCTGATGAGGAAGGCGCGCTGCAGCGAGTTGATCGTCCGACCGACGGCGCCGGCTGACGCGAAGGGACCGAAATAGTCGCCCTTGCGAGCGCGGGCGCCGCGGTGCTTGAAGATGGCCGGGGCGCGGTGGTCCCCCGTGATCAGAATGTAGGGAAACGACTTATCGTCACGTAAGAGCACATTAAAACGAGGCCGCAAGCGCTTGATAAGATTCGCTTCAAGCAGCAGCGCTTCCGTCTCGGTGCGGGTCGTCACGAACTCCATGTTCGCCGTCAGCCGTACCATCTGGGCGATCCGGTTGGAGTGCACGCGCCCGAGCGCGTAGTTGCTGACGCGCTTCTTCAGGCTGCGGGCCTTGCCGACGTAAAGCACGTCGCCGGCTTCGTTGAACATGCGGTAGACGCCAGGGCTGTTGGGCAGTCGCTTGACGAATTCGGCGATCAGGTCGGCGCCGACGAGGCCGGTTTCGTTCACCCCGCCTTCGTTCCAATCGATCGCAGTCGTGGTGGGCGCAGCGGAGACGTCGCTCTCCACTTCGATTTCGTCGTCTGCGTCGTCCGTTTCGTCGTAAAGAACGCCGCCATCCGGCAGCTTTCTTGAATTCATTCCGTAATCTCCGCCACATCGGGCGTCTGCCAGGCAAGATGCTGGCCGCCATCCAGGGCAATCATTTGACCGGTGATCGAGGGCGTTTCGTAGAGGAAGCGAATCGTTTTGCCGAATTCCCCGAGCTGCGGCCCTCGTTTGAGGATAAGCGCTGAAACCTGCGCTTGGAAGTCTTCTTGCGACTGTCGCTCGCTCGGCATCGAGGGGCCGGGACCGATCGCATTGACACGGATACGCGGCGCGAGCGCCTGCGCCATGGTCTGCGTCGCCGTCCACAGGGCGGACTTAGACAGTGTGTAGGAATAGAAGCTCGGCCGCAGCGCCCAAACGCGCTGGTCGATGATGTTGACGACGAGACCATCCGTCTCGTCGGGCAATTGCGCCGCAAAGCCGGCCGACAGAATCGAGGGGGCGCGAACATGGACCGCGAAGTGCTCGTCCCAGGCGTCGGCATCGATGTGGCGGACGGAGTCCTCGTGGAAAACAGAGGCGTTGTTGACGAGGAGATCGATTGGCCCGATCGCTTCCGATGCCCTTTTTATCAGGTCGCTCGTCTCGCCAACTTCCGTAAGGTCTGCCCTTACGGCAATCGCCCGGGAACCGTTTTGCCGCAATTCCGCCGCGAAATTCTCGGCCTCCTCAATCGAGCGGCTGGCATGGATTGCGACCGCAAAGCCATTCGCAGCCAAATCCACAGCGATTGCCCGGCCTATTCTTTTCGCCGCGCCCGTCACCAGCGCCGTTCGAAGTCTTTTCTTGTTCAAAATAATGCCTTTTCGCCGCGCAACTCTGTTCGCTGCTTATATAGGCGCGGGAGAAGATGAGATAAATAGCCGTTTTCATTGCGATGTTGCCGGAATTACTGTATGTATTATTTAAGAATATAATTCCGTAAAATAAGTATTCATGATTTAACCATTCATTATGGTTAACAAATAGTCTGTTGCGGCAAAGCAACATCGAATTTCAGCCGCCCCCGCGCCACAATCAAATCACAATTTGGCTCTTTCAAATCCTTAATTGGGCATCAATTTCCCTTCCGAACCGCAAGGGACATTTGTAATAACCCGCGAATGCTTCGCTGTAGGACAGTTGACGAAGGGCGCGGGTCTGAAAGGAGACGAGTATGCGTACGTTTATTGCTAGCCTGTTGGTTTCGACCGTTGCCCTTGGTGGGTTTTCCGCCGCTTATGCAGCCGATGCCGTTGATCAGATCCCGGAAGCTCCGGTTGCACAGAATGAGCCGGCTCCCGCTGCCAACTGGCAGGGCTTCTACCTCGGTGGTGCCGGCACCTACAACATGGGCGGCTTTGGCAACAAGTACAACGCGCGTGCGCTCGGCGGCCAAGTCTACACCGGCTACAACTGGCAGGCTGGCCAGATCGTTTACGGTGCCGAAGCCGACATCGGCTATTCCGGTGCTGACGGCGCTGCTGGCGGCGGCGAAGGCAAGAACGAAGTCAACGGCTCGATCCGCGGCCGTATCGGCTACGACCTGAATCCGTTCCTGCTGTACGGCACGGCCGGTCTCGCTGCGACCAAGAACAAGTTCAGCAACGCCGCTGGCTCCGACACTGACACGTCGCTCGGCTACACGGTTGGTGCAGGAGCGGAAACCTTCGTCACCAACAACATCACGGCCCGTGTCGAGTACCGCTACACCAACTACGCTGACAGCGACTTCCACGTCGGCGGCGCGAACATTTCGCGTGGCTACGACGAGCACAGCGTCAAGGTCGGTATCGGCGTCAAGTTCTAAGCCGAACATCGAATGCGGAAAAGCCGGGTTCCCATCCCGGCTTTTTTGTTTCTGCGATGAACTGCTTGCGGCCTATTTGGGAAAGTCAGTCGAGACGGCAAGCTCACGCCATGCAGCGAGTTCTTTGGCGACATGGGCGTTCTTGGCTTCGATCACCGCCACGGTATCGCTCCCGAAGGGCATGCGCAGCGGAGGATTGTCCGAATGCGCCAGCGTGACCATCGCCTTGGCAAATCGAGCAGGGTCGCCGGGCTGCTGGTGGTTATGGCCGGCTGCGAATTCGCGCATCGCGCCGACCGGCGTCTCCTTGTAGTCGGCAATCGAGCTGGGACTAACGGCCAGTGAGCTCTCGTCGAGGAAGTTGGTGCGGAAGAAGCCGGGCTCGACGACCGTCACCTTGATGCCGAGTGGGGCCACTTCAGCAGCGAGAGCCTCGGAGATACCTTCGACCGCGAACTTGGTCGAGCAATAGATACCCCAGCCGGCATGCGACTCGTAGCCGCCGATGGACGAGATATTCAGCACCTGCCCCGAGCGCTGGCGACGCATGTGCGGCAGGACCGCGCGGGTGACCTTCAGCAGGCCGAAGACGTTTGTTGCGTAGAGCTTTTCGATCTCCTCAGTGGTTGCTTCTTCCACGGCGCCGAGCAGGCCGAAACCGGCATTGTTGAGCAGGATGTCGATCTTGCCGAAGCGCTTGACGGCTGCTTCAGTTGCCTTGTGCGCCGAGGCTTCGTCCGTCACGTCAAGCGACACGGCGAGCAGATTGGGATGATTGCCGAATTTCTCTTCAAGACCCTTCGGGTTACGCGCCGTAGCGACAACGGCGTCGCCGGCATTGAGAGCTTCCTGGGCGATGAGGGCGCCGAAACCACGCGATGCCCCTGTAATGAACCAAACACGCATGACGATCTCCTTTGTCCGTTGCGCTGCGATTTGCTTACGGAGTGAAGGTAGCGTATTGGCATAACTGAGAGAATTTACGTTGTGTTTCATAGGGTGCTGAGAAAAATTCATCAATGAAACGTGTCCGTTCGACCGATCTTGCGATTTTCCTGGCGATCGCCAACCACCGAAGCTTCAGGAAGGCATCGGTCGAACTGGGTGTCACGGCGTCTGCCCTCAGTCACGCGCTGCGGGCAATCGAGGAACGGTTGGCAGTCCGCCTCGTCAACCGGACGACCCGTGGCGTAGCTCTGACCGAGGCCGGCGAGCGACTGTACGACCGCATCCGACCGGCATTCCTCGACATCGATGCAGCCCTCGACGATCTCAACAGCTTCCGCGGCCAACCGCATGGCAAGCTGCGCATCAATGCGGCGCGGGTCTCCACCAAGCTTGTGCTGTTGCCGATCGTCTCTCGTTTCCTGAAGGCCTATCCATCCGTCGAGGTCGAGATTGTCATCGATGACGGACTGATCGATATGGTGTCATCGGGCTTCGATGCCGGTGTGCGCTTTGGCGAAAGCATCGAGGCCGATATGATTGCGGTGCCGATCGGTCCGCGCCACCGTTTTGCGGTAGTTGCCGCGCCGAGCTACTTCGAGAGCCGGAACCGTCCGTTGACGCCGCACGATCTGCGTGACCACGAATGCGTGCGCTACCGCTTTGCCGGTGGCGCCTTCTATCGATGGGAGTTCGAGCGCGGCGGCATCGAACTGGAGATCGAAGTCAGTGGTCCCCTGACATTGGGCGATCAGGACATTATCCAGGATGCCGTGCTGCGCGGTTGCGGTCTCGGATACCTTTTCGAAGAGCAGGCGCAAGCGGCGATCGCAGAGGGCAGGCTGATACGCGTGCTGGAAGATTGGTGCCCTTTCTATCCGGGCTTCTTCCTCTATTATCCGAGCCGCCGGCAATTGCCGACGGCGCTCCGGGCCTTCATCGATTTCGTCAGGGCCGACAAGGGAACGTCTCAGGTCTGAGGTTTCAGTTCGCCGTAGGCGGCAAACTTCTTTTCGAATTCGCGGCCCCAGCCGATCAGTTCGGCATGATCGGCTTCCCATTGTTCCTTGAAGCGCAGATCGAGATACCCGAGCGTGGCGGCAAGCGCGAAGTGGCCGCCGTGCAGCCGCTTGCCGATCTTTGGCAGGTGCACACTGAGATGGTTCAAGCCGCTGACGGCCTTCTTCCACTGCCGGTCGATCCACGGCTGGTGGACCTTTTCCTCGTCGCGGAAGCGCCGCTCATAAACGATCGCCAGCAGGCAATCGCAGATACCGTCGCATAGTGCCTCGAGGATTTCCGCCTCGGTCCGCTTGCCGTTCTTGGCAGGGTAGAGCTTCTTGCCTTTCAGCCGGTCGAAATAGTGCATGATCGCGACGCTGTCGAAGATTGACAGCCCATCGTCGGTTAGCAGTGTCGGGATTTTGCCGAGCGGATTGTTATCGACCAGGATCGCCGGGCCGGCATTGGTATCCACTCGGATTTCGATGGCGTCGAGCTCCAGATAGCGCGCCGCCATGCGCACCTTGCTGGAATAGGGAGACGTCGGTGCGCAAAGGATCTTCATGGTCATTCTTCCATACGGTCATGTCTTGGCGCGACTATTTCGCGCCAGCTAGAGTCGGTCAATCGTCCTTTGCCGCCTTGGTTTCGCCGCGCAGCCAAAACGCTCGATGCGACGCGTAGCGATCCTGTGCAAGATGGTCCTTGAGCGCGGGTAGAAGCGCATGCAACTCGTCCTTCAGCGTGAAGGGCGGATTGACGATGATCAGGCCGGAGCCGGTCAATCCGTTGATCCCCCGGTCGCTGCGGACGATGAGCTCGGCGCAGAGAATCTTCGGAATGTCGAGGGCCTGCAGCGCCTCGTGGAATTCCTTGATCGGCGCCCCCTTCTTCAGCGGATACCACAGGCAATAGGTGCCGCCGGGGAAGCGGCGATAGGCTTTCGCCAAACCATCCACAAGGCGTTCGTATTCGCCATCTTCCTCGAACGGCGGATCGACCAGGACGATGCCGCGTTTCTCCTTCGGCGGCAGGTGTGCGCCGAGCGAGAGCCAGCCGTTGAGCTCGGTGATCCGCACCTGATGATCGCCCTCGAAAAGCCGATGCAGCCGGGCAAAGTCCTCCGGATGCAATTCCATCGCGGAGAGCCGGTCCTGCGGTCGAAACAGCATGCGGGCGAGCTTTGGAGAGCCGGGATAAAGGCGGATGCCGCCCTCCGCGTTTAGCTCACGCACGGCGGATAGATAGGGCTCCAGCAACTCGGCGACCTGTGGAGCAAGCTCTGTGTCCAGGAGCTTGCCGATGCCCTCGCTCCATTCACCGGTCTTTTGAGCCTCCTCGGAGGAGAGGTCGTAAAGCCCGATGCCGGCATGCGTGTCGAGCACGCGAAAGGCCGCATCCTTCTTCTGCATGTAGCGGATCAGTCGCGCCAGGACGGCGTGCTTGAGCACATCGGCAAAATTGCCCGCGTGGTAGATATGGCGGTAGTTCATTTTCGCTGATGCCCGTGATGAATTCACCTGATCGACGACATTTGTGGCTTTTGGCCGGTTTCCGGTTCGAATATAGAAAAGCCATGAACATTGCGACCCCCATTCACGCCAAATCCGCCAAGTCGAATGTTAGGCTCGGTCACACCGCCTGTCCGCACGACTGTCCCTCCACTTGCGCGCTGGAGGTGGAGATCGGCGACGATGGCCGCATGGGCCGTGTGCGCGGAGCAAACAATCACAGCTACACCTCGGGAGTGATCTGCGCGAAGGTCGCGCGCTACGCCGAGCGCCTCTATCATCCGGACCGGCTGATGCACCCGCTGCGCCGAACAGGCGCCAAGGGGGCAGGGCAGTGGCAGCAGATTTCCTGGGACGATGCGCTGGATGAAATCGCCGAAGCCTTCGTCAAGGCGGAAGCCAGGGACGGCAGCGAAGCGATCTGGCCCTATTTCTACGCCGGAACGATGGGCTGGGTTCAGCGCGACTCGATCGAGCGCCTGCGCCACGCCAAGCGCTATTCCGGCTTCTTCTCGTCGATCTGCACCAACCCGGCCTGGACCGGTTTCACCATGGCGACGGGAACGCTGCGCGGACCCGACCCGCGTGAGATGGGCGGCACCGATTGCGTCGTGATCTGGGGCACGAATGCGGTGTCCACCCAGGTCAACGTGATGACCCACGCGATCAAGTCCCGCAAGGAGCGCGGCGCCAAGATCGTCGTGGTCGACATCTACGACAATCCGACGATGAAGCAGGCCGACATGGCGCTGATCGTCAAGCCGGGTACGGATGCCGCGCTGGCATGCGCCGTCATGCACATCGCCTTCCGCGACGGCTATGCCGATCGCGAGTACATGGCAAAGTATGCCGACGATCCTGCCGGCCTTGAAGCGCATCTGAGGACGAAGACGCCCGAGTGGGCCGCCGCCATCACCGGCCTTTCCGTTGATGAGATCGAAGCCTTCGCGCGCCTCGTCGGCATAACGAAGAAGACCTATTTCCGCCTCGGCTACGGCTTTACCCGCCAGCGCAATGGCGCGGTTGCCATGCATGCGGCGGCCTCGATCGCGACGGTGCTCGGCTCCTGGCAATACGAAGGCGGCGGTGCCTTCCATTCCAACAGCGATATCTTCCGCATGAACAATGCGGAACTGACCGGCAAGGCGATGAAGGATGCGGATATCCGCATGATCGACCAGTCGCAGATCGGCCGCGCGTTGACTGGCGATGCCGTGGCGCTCCGCCATCGCGGCCCGGTGACGGCAATGCTGATCCAGAACACCAATCCGGTGAACATCGCCCCCGAACAACGGCTGGTGAAACGCGGCTTCGCTCGCGAGGACCTCTTCGTCGCGGTGCACGAGCAGTTCATGACGGAGACGGCCGAGATGGCCGACATCGTCATTCCAGCAACGATGTTCGTCGAGCATGACGATATCTATCGCGCCGGGGGCCAGAACCACATTTTGCTCGGCCCTAAGCTGGTTGAGCCGCCGGAGACCGTCCGGACGAACCTGTTCGTGATCGAAGAACTGGCAAAGCGTCTCGGTGTCGCCGATCGCCCCGGTTTCGGTTTCACGGCCCGCGAAATGATCGATCGGCTTCTCGAAGCCAGCAACCTGCCGGGATACGACCATTTCCTCGAACACAAATGGTTCGACCGTCAGCCGGATTTCGAGGATGCGCATTTCCTCAAGGGCTTCGCGCATCCTGACGGCAAGTTCCATTTCCGCCCGGACTGGGTCGACGGCCCTGCGCCGAACAAGCCGCCGGCCGCTGTCGGTGCTCTCGGACCATACAAGCAGCTGCCGGCGTTTCCGGATCAGGTCGATGTTATCGAGCTTGCCGATAGCGAGCATCCGTTCCGCTTGGCAACGTCGCCGGCGCGCAACTTCCTGAATTCCAGCTTCTCCGAGACGAAGACCTCGCGCCAGAAGGAAGGGCGGCCGGAACTGATGATGAACCCCGCCGATGCGACGGCAGGCGGCATCGAGCATGGCGACCTCGTGCGGATCGGAAACAACCGTGGCGACCTTCGGATCCATGTGCGCGTCACCGAGGAGGTCAAGCCGGGCGTGTTGATTGCCGAAGGCCTCTGGCCGAACAAGGCGCATATCGACGGTGAAGGGATCAACGTGCTGACCGGCGCCGATCCGGTCGCGCCCTATGGCGGCGCGGCGGTCCACGACAACAAGGTCTGGCTCCGCAGGGATGTTGCATGACGAAATTTGACAAGGCAAAAGCCGAGATCGTTAATGAAAAGACGCTCTCGAACGGCTGGACGCGCCTGAGCGACTTCCAGATCGACTATACGGATTCCGACGGCGAGACGCATCGGTTGCAGCGCGAGGTCTACCATCGCACGCCGGCGGCGACGATCCTGCTATACGATCCGAAGCGAGACACCGTTGTCCTCGTGCGGCAGTTCCGGCTGCCGGTCTTCCTGCATGGTGAGCCGGCCTGGGTCATCGAAGCCCCGGCAGGGCTGTTGGATGGTGATGCCCCGGAAGTGGCGATCCGCCGCGAAGCTGAAGAAGAAACCGGCTTTCGCGTCCGCGATGTGCGCTTCCTTTTCAAGGCCTACAGTTCGCCGGGCTCGAGCATGGAACTGCTGCATTTCTTCGCCGCGACGTTCGACACCACCGATCGGGTATCGGATGGCGGCGGCCTTGCTCACGAGCACGAAGATATCGAAGTTCTGGAAGTGCAGCTCGACAAGGCGATGGCGATGATCGAGCGTGGGGAAATTGTTGATCTGAAGACGATTGCGTTGCTGCAATGGGCCACATTGAACCGCGGGTCGCTGCGATAGCCGCAGGTTCAATCATGCGCGGTTCGTCGTTCACACCGATGTCATGAATCAGCGCTATGCGCTCCGCCTTGTCATAAATACGCGCTTGGAGAAAAACCGATGTGGCTCAGCAATTTTACTCTCGTCCTTCCAGATGAGATCGTGAGCCGCGGCTCGGTGCGCGTCGAGGACGGCGTAATCGCTGAAATCAGGCCGGAACCGGTCGCCAACACCGCAATCGATGGTGGTGGGCGCTTGCTGATGCCGGGCTTCGTGGACCTTCACGGCGACATGGTGGAGCGCGAGATCGCGCCGCGCCCGAATGCGCCGATGCCGATCGATTTCAGCATCCATGAACTGGATAAGAAGCTGGCCGCTGCAGGCGTCACGACGGCGTTTGCCGCCGTCTCCTTCGCAACGGAAAGCGTCTACGGCCATGTCCGCTCGCTTGAGACCACCTCGGCCGTCATCGAGGGTATCAACCGACTCCAGGATGATTTGCTTATCGATCACCGCGTCCATGCGCGCTATGAGATCACCAACCTCGGTGCCGCGCCGGCGCTCGAGAAGCTGCTTGAAGCCGGCCACGTCGACATGGTCTCGCTGACCGACCATACACCGGGGCAGGGGCAGTATAACAACATCCAGAGCTACATCCTGAGCATTGCCGAGCGCCGGGCCATTTCCGAGGAGATGGCCGCCGAGATGGTCGCCAAGCGCATCGAGATGCGCAACAATCCGGAGATCGAGATCAAGCTGAAACAGGTCGTCGATCTCGCCCTGAAACACAAGCTGTCGCTCGCCTCCCACGATGACGATAGCGCCGAGAAAGTCGCGCAAATGCACGATCTCGGTGTCACGATCAGCGAATTTCCGGTGACGCTTCCGGCGGCGGAAGAAGCGCGGCATCGCGGTCTCTGGACGCTGATGGGGGCTCCGAACGCCCTGCGCGGCCAGTCCATGTCCGGCAATCTCAGTGCGATCGATGCAGCAGCCGCTGGCCTGCTGACCGTCATCGCTGCCGATTATCATCCCGCGGCCTTCGTGCCCGGCATCTTCAAGATTGCCGACCGCACGAGCCTGCCTTACGCCGTTGCCATGGCGACCCGTAATGCGGCGCGTTCCGCAGGTCTTCTGGATCGCGGCGAGATCGCCGTTGGGCAGCAGGCGGATCTCGTGGTTGTTGAAGCCGGCGACGTGCACCGCATCCGCGCGACGTTCCGCAAAGGCCGTTTCGTTTACAGCGACGGCACCCTGCACCAGCCTCGGGCGCTTGCCGCCTGAGGCCAAGAGCATGTCTCCGAAAGTGGGAACCGCTTTCAGGACAAACACATGCGTGAAAGCAAAAAACTAAGGTAGGGCAAGCGAAACCAAAAGATCGCGCCGTGCTTTAGGCCCCTTCGCCGATCAGCGAGATAACGCTGCTACGTTCCGCCGGCGCTGCCGCAGCGCCGGTGCTGACGGCCTTGCCGCCCTCCATCTTCACCTTGCCGTGGGCAAGGAGCCGCAGCGCTTGCGGGTAGAGTTGATGCTCCACGGTGAGCACACGGGCGGCCAAGCTTTCTGCACTGTCGTTGGAGAGGATCGGAACGGCGGCCTGGCCGATAACCGGGCCCTCGTCCATGCCTTCGGTCACGAAGTGCACGGTGCAGCCGGCGATCCGCATGCCGGCGTCGATCGCTCGCTGGTGGGTATGCAGACCCGTGAACAGCGGCAGCAGGGAAGGGTGGATATTTATCATCCGGCCCTCGTAGCGCTGGATGAAGGTGCCGCTCAGAAGCCGCATATATCCCGCAAGGCAGAGGATGTCAGGCGATAGCTCATCGAGCGCGGCAAAGATCGCTCCTTCGTGCGCTTCCTTGCTGGCATAATCCTTGCGAACGAAGGCAAAGCTCGGAATGCCCTCGGCTGCCGCCTTGGCAAGCCCTCCGGCATCGGCCCTGTCGGAGATCACCCCGACGATTTCCGCCGGATAGTCGGCAGCCTTGGCAGCGGTGACCAGCGCCATCATGTTGGAACCGCCGCCGGAGATGAAGACGACGGCGCGTTTGCGTGACGTCGTCATATGGCGAGCGTACCCTTGTAGAGCGTGCCGGCCGCGCCCTCGGCGCGGGCAATCATCCGGCCGAGCGTTACGACCGTCTCGCCTTCAGCTTCAAGAGCGGCAGTGACGGTTGCGACGTTCTCAGCCGAAACGACTGCGATCATGCCGACGCCGCAGTTGAAGGTGCGCAGCATTTCATTGGCTTCAACGCCGCCGGTCTTCGACAGCCAGGAGAAGACGGCCGGAACTTTCACGGACGTAAGGTCGATCTCGGCTGCAAGGTGCTTCGGCAGGACGCGCGGAATATTCTCCGGGAAGCCGCCGCCGGTGATGTGCGCCAGTGCCTTGATGGCCTTGGTTTCGCGGATCGCCTTCAGCAGCGGCTTTACATAGATGCGGGTCGGCGTCAGCAGCGCTTCGCCGAGGCTCTTGTCTTCCGCGAACGGAGCCGGGGCATCCCAGGCGAGGCCCGAAATCCCGACGATCTTGCGCACCAGCGAAAAGCCGTTGGAGTGAACGCCTGAGGAGGCAAGGCCGAGGATCACATCGCCTTCGGCGATGTCGCCTGACGGCAGCAGCTGGCCACGCTCGGCAGCGCCGACGGCAAAGCCTGCAAGGTCGTAGTCGCCGGAGGAGTACATGCCCGGCATTTCGGCAGTCTCGCCGCCGATCAACGCGCAACCCGCGTCGCGGCAGCCGGCAGCAATGCCCTCGACGATCGCCGCACCCTGGTCGGGATCGAGCTTGCCTGTCGCAAAGTAGTCGAGGAAGAACAGCGGCTCTGCGCCCTGGACCACAAGATCGTTGACGCACATGGCGACAAGATCGATGCCGACGGTATCATGATAATCGGCGTCGATGGCGATCTTCAGCTTGGTGCCGACGCCGTCATTGGCGGCAACGAGAACCGGATCCGTGAAGCCGGCAGCCTTGAGGTCGAACAAACCGCCGAAGCCGCCGATCTCGCCGTCCGCGCCCGGACGGCGCGTCGAGCGCACAGCCGGCTTGATCTTCTCCACCAGAAGGTTTCCGGCATCGATGTCGACGCCTGCGTCGCTATAGGTCAGGCCGTTTTTTCCAGACTGGCTCATACTGCTCTCCGATGGCTGCGCGGGGGCGGGAAATGTCACCGCCTCAATATTTGGGTCGCCATTGCATGACACGGGCCTACATGCAAGGGATTGCATGGAAAAAGCCCCAATTTCCCGCTCTTTTGACGCAGGCCCTCTGGATTTTTAGCGCCGGGGTTGACCATTCTCTCGGCCACATCCTATGTGCTCGAAAGGTTGCATCTGTATGGTGCGAAAGATCGAGACAGTCGATCAGCGGGGAATGTGATGCCACAGCAGGTTAGCGGGGCAGGTCTGAAGCGCCAGGTGATCTTCTGGCTGATCGTTCTTGCCTTCTTCATCGGCTTCCTTTTCATCTTCAGCTCGATCTTGTTGCCGTTCCTGGCCGGGATGGCACTGGCCTATTTCCTCGATCCGGTCGCGGACCGGTTGGAACGCCTTGGGCTGAGCCGCCTCATGTCGACGATCGTCATACTGATCGCCTTCATCATCATGATCGTGCTGGCCCTGATGATTTTGATACCGGTCTTGGCGAGCCAGTTCAGCGACTTTGCCGGTCGCCTGCCGGGCTACATCGAGCAGTTGCAGACATTTATCACGAACTCGCAGAACTCCCTCATGCCGGATTGGGTGAGGAACCAGCTCGGGACGATCAAGAACAACTTCTCCGAAATCCTGTCGCAGGGATTTGGATTGCTCACCGGTCTCTTCGGCCAGGTCTGGAGTTCCGGCCTTGCCGTCGTCAACGTGATCTCGCTGATGATCGTTACGCCCGTCGTGGCCTTCTACATGCTGCTTGATTGGGACCGCATGATCGCCAAGGTCGATCAGTACATTCCCCGCGACTACGTGGCGAACGTCCACCAGATCATGCGTGAAATCGATCAGGCGATCGCCGGGTTCATCCGCGGGCAGGGCTCGCTCTGCCTGATCCTGGGCGTCTGGTATGCGGTTGGCCTGTCGTTGGTCGGTTTGAACTTCGGCCTGTTGATCGGCCTGTTTGCGGGCATGATCAGCTTCATTCCCTATGTGGGGTCCTTGGTGGGGCTTGTTCTTGCCGTCGGCGTTGCCATCGTTCAGTTCTGGCCGGACTACATCTGGGTCGGCGCGGTGCTCGCGGTCTTCTTCAGTGGCCAATTCATGGAAGGCAACATCCTGCAGCCGAAGCTGGTAGGCCACAGTGTCGGGCTGCATCCGGTGTGGCTGATGTTCGCCCTGTTTGCCTTTGGTGCGTTGTTCGGCTTTGTCGGTCTGCTGGTTGCCGTCCCGGCGGCAGCGGCCGTTGGCGTGCTTGTCCGCTTTGCCCTTTCGCGCTACCTTCAGAGCGATCTTTATGCCGGCCACTCGAAAGAGGGCCAGGTCGGCAAGACAAAAGCTGATCCCAATGACTGATGTGAAAAACGCTGGTCCAAGGCGCACCGCCGTCGAGCAGCTTCCCTTGGCTTTTTCGCACGATGCTGCGACCGGGCGCGATGATCTCTTGATCTCGGAACGGCTTGCCGCTGCAGTCTCCATCGTTGATGCCTGGCCGAATTGGCCTTCTCCCGTGGTGATCCTCGCCGGTCCGGTGGGCTCGGGAAAATCGCATCTCGCGAATATCTGGAAGGACCATAGCGGCGCCGTAGAGATCCATCCGAAGGCCGGCGCCAACGCGGCTATTGATGCGGCGAACGGTCCCGTGCTTTTCGAGGATGTCGATCGGGTAGGGTTCGATGACAACGAACTCTTCCATGTCATCAACAGCGTGCGGGAGAACGGCCACAGCCTTCTGATGACAAGCCGCCTCTGGCCCATGTCGTGGCCGGTGGAGCTGCCGGATTTGCGCTCGCGCCTCAAGGCCGCGACCGTCGTCGAGATTGGCGAGCCGGACGAGGAACTGCTGTCGCAGGTCATGGTAAAGTTGTTTGCAGACCGCCAGCTTTATATTGATGACAAACTGGTCCTCTATATCGTTGTCAGGATGGAACGATCGCTGAATACGGCTCAGACGATCGTCGACAGGCTGGACCGGCTCGCCCTCTCTCGCGGCACAAAGATTACCCGAGCTCTGGCCGCTGAAGTGTTGAATGAATTGGGTAATTCGGAACCGTCGGATTGACTGTCACAGTTCCGTCGTGAAACTGATATAATTCGCTTGGCCGAATGAAACGGGACAATCAGACCATGGACAGCGCAGTCACGGAGCATCACGAACCCACTCCGGAAACCGATGAGACTGCGCCTTCGCTAGAAGAACTGCTGGCTAGCCCCGAGCGCTTCATCAACCGCGAGTTCTCATGGTTGCAGTTCAATCGCCGTGTTCTCGAGGAAACGCTGAACACTGAGCATCCCCTGCTCGAGCGGGTCCGCTTCCTGTCGATCTCGGCCGCAAACCTCGACGAATTCTTCATGGTGCGCGTTGCCGGTCTGGAAGGGCAGGTACGTCAGAATATTATGATGCGCTCGCCGGACGGCAAGACGCCGGCCGAACAGCTCGATGCTATCCTCCAGGAGATCGACAATCTGCAGATGGAGCAGCAGGCATCGCTTGCCGTGCTCCAGCAGTACCTCGCCAAGGAAGACATCCTGATCGTGCGTCCGGGAGCTCTCAGCGAATCCGATCGCGCGTGGCTCGCGACAGAATTCGAGCAGGCGATCTTCCCGGTGTTGACGCCGCTGTCCATCGACCCGGCGCATCCGTTCCCCTTCATCCCGAACCTCGGCTTCTCGATCGGCCTGCAGCTTGTCAGCAAGAGCGGCCGCGAACCGATGACAGCGCTGCTGCGCCTGCCTCCGGCTCTCGACCGCTTCGTTCGCCTGCCGGATGATCGCAATACGATCCGCTACGTCACGCTTGAGGACGTGACGAACGTCTTCATTCACCGGCTCTATCCTGGCTACGAAGTGCAGGGCTCGGGTACGTTCCGGATCATCCGCGACAGCGATATCGAAGTCGAGGAAGAGGCCGAAGACCTCGTGCGCTTCTTCGAAACCGCGCTGAAGCGCCGCCGCCGTGGATCGGTGATCCGCATCGAGACCGATTCCGAAATGCCGGCGTCGTTGCGCCAGTTCGTCGTGCAGGCGCTGAACGTTCCCGACAATCGCGTCGCGGTTTTGCCGGGCCTCCTTGCGTTGAACACTCTCTCCGAGATCACCAAGGCACCGCGCGACGACCTTCGATTTCCCCCCTACAATGCGCGATTTCCCGAACGCGTCCGCGAGCACGCCGGCGACTGCTTCGCTGCCATCCGTGAAAAGGACATGGTGGTTCACCATCCCTACGAGTCTTTCGACGTGGTGGTCCAGTTCCTGCTCCAGGCTGCGCGCGATCCTGACGTCCTGGCGATAAAGCAGACGCTCTACCGCACGTCGAACGACAGCCCGATTGTGCGTGCGCTGATCGACGCGGCCGAATCCGGGAAGTCTGTCACCGCTCTGGTGGAGCTGAAGGCACGGTTCGACGAAGAGGCAAATATTCGCTGGGCCCGCGATCTGGAGCGCGCCGGCGTACAGGTCGTTTTCGGTTTCATCGAGCTCAAGACCCACGCCAAGATGTCGCTGATCGTCCGGCGGGAAGAGGGCAAGCTGCGCAGCTACTGCCATCTCGGCACCGGTAACTATCATCCGGTCACCGCGAAGATCTATACCGACCTGTCGTTCTTCACGTGCAATCCGGTGGTCGCCCACGACATGGCGAACATCTTCAACTTCATTACCGGCTATGGCGAACCGGAAGAAAGCATGAAGCTTGCGGTCTCGCCTTACACGCTACGCACCCGAATCCTTCGTCACATCGACGAGGAGATCAAACACGCCAAGGGTGGTGCGCCGGCGGCGATCTGGATGAAGATGAATTCGCTTGTCGACCCGGAGATCATCGACGCGCTCTACACGGCAAGCCGCGCCGGCGTTGAGATCGATCTCGTGATCCGCGGCATCTGCTGCCTGCGTCCACAAGTTGCCGGTCTCTCTGAAAATATCCGCGTGAAATCGATCGTAGGCCGTTTCCTGGAGCATAGCCGCATCTTCTGCTTCGGCAATGGTCACGGGCTGCCGTCGGACAAGGCGCTGGTCTATATCGGCTCGGCCGACATGATGCCGCGTAACCTCGATCGCCGGGTCGAAACGCTGGTACCCTTGAAGAATCCGACGGTTCACGAGCAGGTCCTGTCACAGATTATGCTCGGCAATATCATTGACAACCAGCAAAGCTACGAGATATTGCCCGACGGAACGTCAAGGCGCATGGAAGTGCGCAAGGGCGAAGAGCCGTTCAATGCGCAGCAGTATTTCATGACCAACCCCAGCCTGTCCGGCCGTGGCGAAGCCTTGAAATCCAGTGCACCCAAGCTGATCGCCGGTCTGCTTTCTGGCCGAAACAACAAGTAATATTGGACCTGCATGGTTGAATCAGAAGCCCAGGGGCGCCTTCCCGGTATTGCCCCGGTCTCCGTCGTCGACATCGGGTCGAACTCGATCCGTGTGGTCATCTATGAAGGCATGTCCCGATCGCCGACGATCCTTTTCAACGAAAAGGTGTTGTGCGGCCTCGGACGGGGCATCGCGCTGACCGGAAAGATGGACGAGGCAAGCGTCGAGCGCGCTCTGGCGGCTTTGCACCGGTTCAAGGCTTTGTCCGATCAGGCGCGCGCTGCCACCATGTACGTTCTCGCGACCGCGGCTGCCCGCGAAGCATCGAACGGCCCCGACTTCATCCATCAGGCCGAGACCATTCTTCAGCGCAAGGTCCGCGTTCTCTCCGGCGAGGAAGAGGCGAAATTCTCCGCCCTCGGCATTGTCAGCGGCTTCTATGCGCCAGACGGTATTGCCGGTGACCTCGGCGGCGGTTCGTTGGAATTGATTGACATCAAGGGCAAGGAAGTCGGCAAGGGGGTTACCTTGCCGCTCGGTGGGCTTCGTCTGTCCGAATATGCCGGCGGCTCGATGGAGAAGGCCAGGACGTTTGCTCGCAAGCATGTGAAAACAAGTTCGAAGCTGCTGGCGAAGGGGGCTGGGCGCACTTTCTATGCCGTTGGCGGTACCTGGCGAAACATCGCGAAGCTGCACATGGAAATGACGGAATATCCGCTGCACATGATGCAGGGTTATGAGGTTCCGTTCGATGCGATGATGCAATTCCTCGATCAGGTGGAGATTGCCAAGGACTCGAAGGATCCTGCGTGGATGGCCGTTTCGAAGCATCGCCGTGCGCTGCTTCCCTTCGGCGCGGTTGCCATGAAGGAAGTCCTGAGCGCGATGAAACCCTCTGTCATCTCGTTCTCGGGGCAGGGCGTGCGTGAAGGCTACCTCTATTCATTGCTCTCCGAGAGCGAGCGCCGCAGCGATCCACTGCTGGCGGCCGCTGGCGAACTCGCCATTCTGCGCGCCCGTTCGCCGGAACACGCCAGGGAGCTGGCGGACTGGACAGGCCGCATGATGCCCTATTTCGGCATCACGGAGACGGAAGAGGAGGCGCGCTATCGCCAGGCTGCGTGTCTGCTTGCCGACATCAGCTGGCGCGCGCATCCCGATTACCGCGGCCTGCAGGCGCTGAACATTATCGCTCACTCATCCTTTGTCGGCATCAGCCATCCTGGCCGCGCCTTCATTGCGCTGACGAACTACTACAGGTTCGAAGGGCCTTATGACGATGGCGCCACGGGGCCTCTTGGTACGATCGCAACGCCGCGATTTATCGAGCGCGCCAAGCTCCTCGGCGGCCTGCTGCGTGTCGTCTATCTCTTTTCGGCATCGATGCCCGGCGTCGTGCGCAATCTCACCTTCCAGAAATCGTCCAAACCCGATCTCGACCTGGAGTTCGTAGTGCCGGCGGAATATCACGACTTTGCAGGTGAGCGTCTCGATGGCCGGCTGCAGCAGCTTGCCAAGCTGGCGGACAAGCGTCTGGCTTTCCGCTTCGAATAGCACTCGGCGCGGAACTGACGTTCCGCGAAAGCCGACCAACGGATGGCCCATCGACGTCCGGTGATCCGAAGGCTGGCGCTGCGGATAGCGGGAGACCGCATGCCCCGATGCCTGGCCCGCCAATATTGCCGATGCATGCAGCGTAGCGCAGTCCGGCGGCTATCGGCGAGGTTGACGTATCTGTTTGACATGCTTCAACTGGCCAATGACACAAACGAAATGCGGGCAGAGACATGATCACAGATATCGAGGACTTCTTCACGAAGGGATGCGGACGCTGCGAGCGCTTTGCGACTCCGGACTGTTCGACGCGGCAATGGATCGACGGCCTGAACGACCTTCGCCGAATTTGCCTCGAGGCCGGGCTCGTCGAGACGGTGAAATGGGCGCATCCCTGCTACATGCACGAAGGCCGCAATATCGTGATTCTCGGTGCCTTTCGCAGCGACTTTCGCGCCACGTTCTTCAACGCAGCGCTCATGAAGGATTCCGAAGGCGTTCTCGAGAAGCAGGGGCCGAATACCCGGCATCCCGACATGATCCGCTTTGTGGACAACGCCCTAGTGGCAAAGATGGAACCTGTCATCCTGTCCTACCTTAAGGAGGCGATGGGATATGCAGAGGCAGGCATTAAACCGCCAAAGGAAGAAAGCGAACTCGAATTGCCTGACGAGTTGGTCGAGGCATTGGACTCCGACCCTGAACTTGCAGAAGCCTTTCACGAATTGACGCCCGGGCGACAGAAGAGTTACGTGATCAATCTCAACGGGGCGAAGACGTCCGTTACGCGCACGTCACGCATTGTGAAGTTTCGCGATCACATTATTGCCGGAAAGGGCGCGACCGAGCGCTGAGCCGAACTTTCGAACGTCCGTAGATCGAGCATTCCAGTCAAAGAAGCCCCGCTCTTCCGAGCGGGGCTTCTTGGCGAAGCCCGAGACTTACTTCGCGTTCAGAAGTTCGCCGACTTCAAGCAGGCTGAACTCGTTGTTGTCGGCCTTATCGACGGCGCGGCCGGCCGAGAAGGGCAGGTTGTTGTCGTTGCCGACGATTATGTGCGTGGCATCGACGCGATCGACGTTCTCAATCGTCACGAACGGCATGTCGTAGACGCCATCCTTGCTGCCAGCTTTCTTCTTGTTGTCGGGGTCCTTGATGTTCAGGAGGTCGATGTAGCCGATCTTGCGAACAGCCTTGCCGACGTTGGCGTCGTTGAATTCGATCTTGTAGATGCGCTTGAGTTCGGCTGGGGCTTCAAAGCAATCCGGCTTCGGCTGCTTGGAATCGGCGCAGGCTTTGTCCTTGGTGCCGGCGCCGTTGTCGCGCTCGATCACGAGTGCGGTCGAGCCATCGAGCATGTTGAAGTCGCCGATCGAAACGCCCTTGTCTTCGAAGGGGTAGAACCACGTACGACCGGTCCAGCTTTTGGAAGCAGTGTCAAATTCGATGACGCGGATGGCGGTGTGGCCGTCAACCGATTCCATCTTGCCGTCGTCCTGATAAAGCGCGCCTTCCAGCAGGCCATAGAGCTTGCTGCCGTCCTTGGACATAGCAAGACCTTCAAAGCCGCCCGAGCGCTTCAGGTTGAAGATCGGCGTCTTCGCGGTCGGGTTTGCCTGGATGGAAAGCACCGGATTGTCGGGCGACATGACCGGCTTACCATCGACCGTGGTCGCAGTAACGTCGGTCAGGCGGCCTTCGGTGTCGAACTTGAGAAGGTACGGTCCGAATTCTTCGCCGATCCAGAAGCCGTCTGCGACGGGCTGCACGGATTCGATGTCGAAGTCCGCACCCGTAAGATAGCGGTTTTCGGCGCCTTCGAGCACGATCGGGAAGGGTGCCTTCTTGTCCGGATCGGAGAGGAAGAGGTTCTTGACGACATCGACCTTGCCGGCCTGCCAGTCGAACTTGACCTGATGCAGGGAGAGCATCGCGTCGCTGGAGTTGGCCTTGGCGCCGAAGCCGTTATCCGAGAGCGTCCAGAACGTGCCGTCCGGCATGCTCTTGATGCCGGAGAAGCCCTGGATCGGCTGCCCATCGAAGGGCAGTTTCAGATCGGTGACGCGTGCGCCGTCCTTGCCGGGAACGCTGTTGAGCGCTTCGGTGCGCTTGCGGTCAGCAGTGGTGAATTTGCCGGAATGCTTGAGGAACTCTGGCGCATCGGCGGGAGCCGCCACGAGCGTGTTGGCGGGTAGGATGGCCTGGCTTGCAAGCTTTGCCGGAAATTCCTGCTGGTCAGCGGCGGCTGAACCGGCGATCAAAAAAAGAAATGAAACAGAAGCAAGAAGAGTATTTTTCATCGAAACCCCCAGGGATTGGAATGCGGGTCTCGAATAGCAAGGCTTTCATGTCGGTGCGTTGACGCTTGCATGAAGCTTTGGTGACGTCTTGTGGTTGTCCGCTTTGGCGAGCGCGATGACACCGAGGCTCTGGCCCCGGCCCTTGACGGCGTGGCTTCCAAGGTCCTCGACCGAGACGGTCTCCGGCATCTTGATCCGCTGGGCAAGGTCGCTCGAGATCAGGACTGATCGGTTCAGCGTCTTGGAGAGCGATTCAAGTCGGGAGGCGGTGTTTACGGTGTCGCCGAAATAGGTGATCTTATGGTGGTCGACCCCGATTTCGGCGGTGATCACCGTACCGCCGTGGAGAGCGGCGCGCAGGCGAGGGACTTGGCCGTATGTCTTCAGCCAGTTCTCGGCATCCGCCTCTATCGATCCGATGATGTCGAAGATGCAGTTCACGCATCGCGCGAACTTGATCCCGCGCTCCAATGGCCAGCTGATGATGGCGGCGTCGCCCACGTAGTCGTCGATGGTGCCCCTGTACTTTCTCACCGGCTCCGCAAAGGTGGCAAACAGCGAGCTCAGCATCTGTTGCGCGCGGAGATCGCCATGCTTCTCGGCGAAGGACGTCGAATCCACCAGGTCGATGAACAGGAAAACCCGCTCCTCACTGATTGGCTTCCTGTAGCGGCTGAAAAGCATGCTCGTGAAGATGTCTCGGCCCAGCAATTCGCGGATGCGCAGCACGAAGATGATAAGCGCACACACCGCAAGTGCATAGAGGAAGGCATCGAAAGGCAGGACAACGGCATTGACCCAAGATGCCGGACTAAAGACGCCGAGCCACCACATGGATAGGCCGGCGATCGCGAACCCGATGCTCATCAGGATTTCGTAGGCGAAGATCTTGGCGAGGAAGAACGTTACCGTCGGCAACGCCTGCATGCGCCGGTAAAGACCACGCAGGATCACCTTGCGCTCAAAGGCCATGATCGGCATGCCGATGAACAGCGCAAAGGTTGCGCCCACGAAGGGATGGCCGCCATAGAAGCGCATGTCGTAGAGAACGCCGCTCGCAGCGATAACAAGCGCGATCAACAACCAGTTCTGAACTGGAGATATTTCCCTCATGTCGTCCTTTTCGCGGTCGCTTCGCCGGCGGTGCTCAAGCCATATAGGAACACTACTGCGCTTCCGAAAGGCGCGCCAAGCCGGCGTTCTTGGATCAAATCGATCTGGCGATGACTATGCGCGAAAAAAGTCCGCTTGATGGCGCTTAGAGCGCCACCGTCTCCACTTTCTTGCCGACGAAGCGAAGAGCGACCTGGCCCTGGATAAGCTGCAGCGCCGGCTCGCCGAAAAGCTCCCGGCGCCAGCCGTGCAGCGCCGCGACTTCTGCCATTTCGCCTTCCGCTGCGATCCTGTCGAGATCCTCGCTGTTGGCAATGACCTTCGGCGCGACGCCATGTTTTTCCGAGATCAGCTTCAAAAGGACCTTCAGAAGTTCGGCGGCAGCGGCAGCACCTTCCGGCTGCTGCGTCTGCCGCGGGGCGTGCGGCATGTCGGCCTTTGGCAAGGCAAGGGCCGCATTGACGGCGTCGATGACAGCTACGCCGGCAGCCGATCGCTCCCAACCCTTGGGGATCGTTCGCAAGCGACCGAGCCCTTCGGCGTCCTTCGGCTGCTGCTGGGCGATCTCGTAAATCGCGTCATCCTTCAATACGCGTGAGCGCGGCACGTTGCGGGAGCGGGCCTCGCGCTCGCGCCAGGCGGCGACATATTTCAGGATGGCAAGCTCCTGCGGCTTGCGCAGGCGCATTTTCAGGCGCTGCCACGCATCATCAGGATGCATGTCATAGGTCTCGCGGGCCTCAAGGATATCCATCTCCTCCCGCAGCCAGGAGGAGCGGCCTTCGCGTTCCAGCTCGGCTTTGAGATAGCGGTAGACGTCGCGCAGATGCGTCACGTCGGCAAGCGCATAGTCCAGCTGCTTTTCAGAAAGCGGCCGGCGGCTCCAGTCGGTGAAGCGCGAAGACTTGTCGATCTGAACGCCCTTGGTGCGGCTGACCAGCTGATCATAGGAGACCGAGTCGCCGAAGCCACATACCATCGCGGCAACCTGCGTATCGAAGATCGGATGCGGGATCAGTCCGCCGCGGTTGTAGATGATTTCGATATCCTGGCGCGCGGCATGGAAGACCTTTAGGACGGCCGGATTGGCCATCAACTCGAAGAACGGTCGGAGGTCGAGACCCTTGGCGAGCGGGTCGACCAGCACCTCGGTCGTCGGGCTTGCCATCTGGATCAGGCAGAGTTCCGGCCAGAACGTCGTCTCTCGGAGAAACTCGGTGTCGATGGTAATGAATTCTGACTTGGCCAGCTCTTTGCAGGCCGCCTCCAAATCGGCGGTAGTTTCGATCATCTCAATTCATTCGCAGGATAGACATAGTTGAACCTTCCTTCTCCTTTCGGCCGGATATGTCAACTAGAACCCGCAAAGACCTATCAAACAACTCTAACATAACTGGTCATACCGGTCTTTTGATGTTCGATGATGTGGCAATGCAGCACCCAGTCGCCGAGATTGTCGGCCACGAAGGCGAGCTGCACCTTTTCGTCAGGCTGGACGAGATAAGTGTCGCTGACAAGGGGCGTGACATCCCGCGTCGATGACGACAGAACCGTAAAACTCATGCCGTGCAGGTGGATGGGGTGCGTGTGCGGCGTCACGTTTTCGAGCTGCAGGATGTAGCTTTTGCCAAGTTTCAGTTCTGCCAGGGGCGCAGTCGGGTCTGGCCCGTCACCCGGCCACGGCACTTTGTTGATGGCCCAGAAGTTGTAGCCCAGCGTGCCACAGATGCTGTCGGCCGCTCCGCTTTCTGCCGTGGCGCTGAGGACGAGCGGGATCTTCTCTGCGGAAGACAGGTCGGCTTTGGCCACAGGGTTCTCGCCGAGCGCGGCGAGATCGCCGACATTGCGCTTCAGCGATGTTCCGACGGCTCGAAGCTTGGCGATCGTCTTCGGTGTTGTACCGCGGATGTCTTCAAGCGCGGCAATGGCGCCTTCGCTATCCGGCATCCGCACGGCGAGATCGAGACGCTGGCCGGGGCCGATCAGCAGCAGATCGAGCGAGAAACGTTTTGGCACCGGATTGCCGTCGATTGCGATGATCGTCGCCTCGGCCCCTTGCATCCTCAACGAAAAGATGCGGGTGACGTCGGTCGCGGCGATCCGCAGCCGAACGAGGCCGCCGGCGGGCGCATCATACTGGGGCTCCTGACGCCAATTGGCTGTCCTGACAGTGCCGTAGGTGCCGCTCTTTGCCGCGTCGCGCGGGCGGAAAGCCGCAATGAACTGGCCATCGCCGCCGAGGCGCCAGTCGCGCAAGTTGAGCAATACCTCTGCGTCGAATTTGGGGTCGTCAGGATCCTCCACCACGAGAAGGCCTGTCATGCCGTGACCCATTTGCGTCAGCGTGTTGCAATGCGGGTGGTACCAGAAGGTGCCGGCATCCGGCGGGGTGAAGGCGTAGTCGAAGCTGTCGCCGGTATAGACGTAGGGCTGTGTCAGGAAGGGCACCCCGTCCATCTTGTTGGCGATTCTCAGACCGTGCCAGTGGATCGTAGTCGGCTCGTCGAGCGTATTCGTGAGCCTGGCAGCAAAAGGCTTCCCCTTCGTCATTCGCAAGATGGGCGGCATGCCGCCATCGCCCCAGGTCAGGATGTCCTTCGTGATGCCTGCGTCGGTGATACCAGCGGTCGTCCTCACGGCCTTCAGCACCTGCGGCGCGGGTGCAGCCTCCGCCAGCCCGAACTTGCCCGCGATCCCGATCCCTACGCCGTAGGCACCTGCGACTGCAGACGTTTTCAGCAGATTGCGGCGAGTGAGAAGAGGCATTTCGAGGCTCCACACGAACGATATCGCTCCTCTTTAAAGTTGACCGAGAGTTTCAGCAATATGGTGCGAGGCTGCTAAACTGCCGCACGGCTGTTCACCAGCACGGGGTTGCACCACGCTATAACCGCTCGCAAAGCGCAGGCTCGGTGCGCCAACCCTTGACAAATCAGACCGTCCATGCGCTTTTCCGCCCGATTTTCTTGTCGGTACGGGAGAGCCATCAGAGCCCCTTGCTGCCGTCTTAAGCCAAATACCGGGAATTGAGATTATGCATCGCTATCGCAGCCACACATGTGCAGCCCTCCGCAAGTCGGATGTCGGCGCGAACGTCCGGATTTCCGGCTGGGTCCATCGTGTTCGCGACCATGGCGGCGTTCTCTTCATCGATCTTCGCGACCACTACGGCATTACACAGGTCGTCGCCGATCCGGACTCTCCGGCCTTCAGGCAGGCTGAACTGGTTCGTGGCGAGTGGGTCATCCGCATCGACGGTCTCGTGAAGGCGCGCACCGAAGACACCGTCAACAAGAACATGGCAACCGGTGAGATCGAACTCTATGCGCAGGAGATCGAAGTTCTCTCCGCCGCCAAGGAACTGCCGCTGCCCGTTTTCGGCGAGCCCGATTATCCCGAAGACGTGCGCCTGAAGTACCGTTTCCTCGACCTGCGCCGCGAAACGCTGCACAAGAACATCGTCAAGCGCACGCAGGTGATCTCTGCCATGCGTCGCGAGATGGGCAATATCGGCTTCACCGAATACACGACGCCGATCCTGACGGCCTCCTCGCCGGAAGGTGCGCGCGACTTCTTGGTGCCATCACGCATTCATCCCGGCACCTTCTATGCCCTGCCGCAGGCGCCGCAGCAGTACAAGCAGCTGCTGATGGTTGCCGGCTTCGACCGCTACTTCCAGATCGCGCCGTGCTTCCGTGACGAAGACCCGCGCGCCGACCGCCTGCCGGGCGAGTTCTACCAGCTCGACCTCGAAATGAGCTTCGTCGAGCAGGAAGACATCTGGAACACCATGGGTCCGATGATGACCTCGATCTTCGAGGAATTTGCCGAAGGCAAGCCAGTCACCAAGGAATGGCCGCGTATTCCTTACGACGAAGCGATCCGCAAGTACGGTTCCGACAAGCCGGATCTGCGCAACCCGATCGTCATGGAAGCCGTCACCGATCACTTCGCCGGCTCTGGCTTCAAGGTCTTCGCAGGCATGATCGCCTCGAACCCGAAGGTCGAGATCTGGGCGATCCCGGCAAAGACCGGCGGCTCGCGCGCATTCTGCGACCGCATGAACGCCTGGGCGCAGAGCCAGGGCCAGCCCGGCCTTGGCTACATCTTCTGGAAGGAAGAAGACGGTAAGATCGGCGGCTCCGGCCCGCTCGCCAAGAACATCGGCGAGGAACGCACCGAAGCGATCCGCACGCAGCTTGGCCTTGATGCGGGCGACGCCTGCTTCTTCGTCGCCGGCGAGCCGTCCAAGTTCTACAAGTTTGCAGGCGAAGCCCGTACCCGCGCCGCCGACGAGCTGAACCTCATCGACCGCGACCGCTTCGAGCTGTGCTGGATCGTCGACTTCCCGTTCTTCGAATACAACGAGGAAGAAAAGAAGATCGACTTCGCCCACAACCCGTTCTCGATGCCGCAGGGCGGCCTCGACGCGCTGATGAACCAGGATCCGCTTGGCATCAAGGCCTATCAGTACGACGCGGTCTGCAACGGCTTCGAAATCGCTTCGGGCTCGATCCGTAACCAGTCGCCGGAAACTATGGTCGCCGCCTTCGAAAAGATCGGCCTCAGCCAGCAGGACGTGGAAGATCGTTTCGGCGGCCTCTACCGCGCCTTCCAGTACGGTGCGCCTCCGCACGGTGGTGCCGCTTTCGGCATCGATCGCATCGTCATGCTGCTCGTCGGCGCCAAGAACCTGCGCGAGATCTCGCTGTTCCCGATGAACCAGCAGGCGCAGGACCTTCTGATGGGCGCGCCGACCCCGGCAACGCCGACGCAGCTGCGCGAACTTGCGATCCGCCCGATCCCGCCGGTCAAGAAGGACTGAGGCAGAGTACATGATTGAAAAGAAGCCCGGCGCGCGTCGGGCTTCTTTTGTTTCTGGCTTCAGAGCGCTGTGTAGATCGCGTCGCGCAGATCCACCGTAAACTGCCCCCACATCCCCTCCAGTGCCGTATTCGTCAGCGCCACGACACTCAGGTTCTTTGTGGGATCGACAAACCAGCTGTGGCCGTAGGCGCCGCCCCAGCGGATCGTCCCCTTCGACCACGGCACCTGTGCGGCGACCGGATCGGTCACCACCGCCCAGCCGAAGCCGAAGCCGACGCCCGGATCGAGAGGCTGGCGCACGCCGTTCGCCTGATCCGCCATCATGGTCTTGACCGTCTCGGACGAGAGAAGCGGCGCGCCACCCTTGCGGATCGTCTCCAGAACCGCCAACACCTCGCCTGCCGTTCCCGCCATGCCGGCGCCGCCGGAATGATAGGAGTTCGGATCGAAGATGCGGTCCGGCGCGAAACGCACGAAACCGGTCAGCGCCCGCACGGACGCTTCCTTGCCCATCCGCTCCGGCTGCGGCGAGGCACTCATATAGGCGGCGGCCAGCCGATCCCGGTCGCGCACCGCAAAGGCGGTGTCAGCCAGGCCGAGTGGCTCGGTCACCAGTCTTGCCACCGCCTCGCCGAGCGAACTGCCGGTCTCTTTCTCGATGACGCCGCCGATGACATCGATGGCGAGCGAATATTGCCAGTTCGAACCGGGCGCGAAGAGAAGAGGGGCGCTCGCAAGCCGCTTCAGGTTTTCGGCAATCGGCAGGCCGGGCTGATCGAGGCCGTCGGAAATGCCGGCCCGGGCATAGGGGCCGTCTTCCTCGGTGAAGCCATAGCTGAGGCCGGATGTATGGGTGAGCAGATGCTGGATGACAATGACCGATTCCGTGCCGTCGGCAAGACGCGGGCGGAAATCCGGCAGCCATTTCGTCACTGGGTCGTCGAGGCCGATGCGGCCTTCCTCGACAAGCCGCATGGCGGCGATCGTGACGATCGGCTTGGTGATCGAGGCGAGCCGGAAGATCGTGTCCTCGGCCATGGCCTGTCCCCTTTCGCGGTCGGCCAGGCCGGCGGTGCGGCTATAGACGATATCACCGTCTTGGGCGATCAGGACCACCGCACCGACGAGGCGCTTTGCGGCGATGGTGCGGTCGATCACCGCATCGAGCGCGTTCGCGAAGCCGACTGTCTGCTGTGCATCCTGGGGTTCAAGGGGAAGACTCATCGGATCGAACCTCCTATAATCACAATGACCGTTCCTGAATAAACCGGATCGAGAAATATTTCTAGAGTGACCATTGTGAAAAATAATGACGGCACACAAGATAGCGGACAAAGAAAGCGCGGCCGCCCGCCGGCCTTCGATCGCGAAACGGTTCTTTCGGCCGCGCGCGACGTCTTCTGGGAGCACGGCTATGACGGCAGCTCGATTGCCGATCTGACCGCCTCGATGGGGATCACCCCGCAAAGCCTCTATGCGGCGTTCCGCTCGAAGGCGGAACTCTATCGCGAGGCGTTGAATCAGTACCGGCGCATGCCGCGGCCGAATCCCGGCAATCCGTTTGAAGAAAAGATCGATACGGTGTCGACGTTCAGGCGCTTCCTCGAGACATCGGCTGCCCTATTCACCGCCCCGGAACATCCCAAGGGGTGCATGATCTCCACTGCAGTTCTGAACTGTGCTTCCGAGAGCGGGGACATTGCGCACCACGTCTCGTCGTTGCGATTGCAGACGCTTGGCCTGTTCACCGCTCGCATCGAGCGCGGCATGAAGGAAGGGGATATCAGGCAGGATGCGAACGCCGGATCGCTTGCGCGCTTCCTCGGTGCGATCGTCCAGGGCATGTCGGTACAGGCGCGTGACGGTGCCACGACTGCAGAACTGCTGGAGATGGTCGGGCACGCTATGAACGAGCTACGCCGCTACGCCGCCTAACCGGCAGCGACCACCTTGCAAAAACAAAGAAACCCGGCGGGCAACTGCACGCCGGGTATCAAAAACTCGAGCTCGGCGCATCAGTCGTTCGCCGAAACCTTGACCCCAAGCACCTGCGGCAGCGTGTTCGGTGCGCCCATGGCAGCGCCCATGATCATCGGGAACGGAACGGGCTTCGCCGGTGCGGCGGCAAGCGTCAGGCTCTTCGGGTTGTCGAGGAAGGTGTTGACGGCTGCCGATATGGCGTTCTGCAGCTCCGGAATGTTGAGCTGTGCCAGCATGATCGGCGTCATTGCCTTCAGCGAGTCCGCCATCTGCTGGCCGGAAATGTTCTGCTGGCCACCGGCGTAGTCGAGCGCACGCTTGGTGATGGAAGCGTCGTCGAAGCGGATCCGGGCGCTCTCGAACGACAGCTGCTGCATTAGCCCGAGCATCGAGAGACCGAGGGCCTGCTGCGCCTCTTCCTTGTTCTGGTTCGCTTCGGCCTGCTTGGCGGCTTCCTGCAGAGACTTCACGAAGGGCATCGTATAGCCGGAGATCTTGAAGGCCAGGTTCAGCTTGCCGACGTTGTTGAAGTCGAAGGCGAACTCGGAAACGTCGATCGTGCCGGGCGTCAGGTCCCAGGCGCCCTTCATCGTGATGTCGCCCTGGATATGCTGGAGGGCAAGCTTCTCGATTGCTTCCTTGCTCTGTGCGTCGCTTGCCTTGCTGATATCGGCCTTCAAGCCCTTGAAGGCACCATCGAAATCGAAGCCGGAGTCATCTTCGCGAAGCGTCAGATTGAGGTCGCTTTCGGCGAGAGAGAACAATTCCTCTCCATTCTGGACAACCTTCACGGGGCCGCTGTGGGCATTTTCGTAGAGGAGCATTGCGTCGAGCCCTTCGCCCTTCGGATCCGCGGGGATCGAAATGCCGCTCAGGGTCAGGTCGGATGCCGTGAAGGTGGAGCCTTCACTCGTGGCGCTGACGTTCGGGAAGGATGCTTCCTCGACATAGTAGCTGCCATCCTCGTCTGCTTCTACGCCGGTCATGGTGATGTCGCCGATGGACACCGCTTCGCCGCTGTTTGGTTTGAAGCTTGCCTTCTTCAGCGTCACGGTGGTTCCGTTGACATCGACGCCGTCGGCAACGATCGTACCGCCCTGCTGGCTATAGGCTGCGTTGATCTTCTTCAGCAGATCCTGGCCGTCGAGCGCGAAAGCCGAGCCGGCGAGAGAAAGAAAGGCGACGCTCGAAAGCATCAGCCGTGTCGTCCGGTAAAAAGTCATTTGGGTCCTCTGGTGGCGGCGTTGTGCGGCGAGCGAGAATTCGCCGTCGGTCTATTGTGGTTCGGTCGTGGTTTATATTTGCGGATTTCTAAATTTGTGTTGAAGGGAAAACGAAACAACGACGAAATTCAGGCAAAGCGTCTCGGGTCATTCTTTTCTCGTACGCCAAGACTTCATCCACAGCCGGAATGCCCGGATTCCTTGCTCAAAACAACCATCTCGGCTAGTCAGGACATATGGGACAAGAGATTTTGCCGCCCTCTGGCGGAGACGACGACAGTATCCTTCCGGTCGATTTGAAGGCGGCGCTTGAAGAGCGTTACTTGGCCTATGCGCTATCGACGATCATGCATCGTGCGCTCCCTGACGTGCGCGACGGCCTGAAGCCGGTGCATCGCCGCATCATTCACGCCATGAGCGAAATGGGCATTCGGCCCAATTCCGCGTTCAAGAAATGTGCTCGCATCGTCGGCGATGTCATCGGTAAGTTCCATCCGCATGGCGACCAGTCTGTCTACGATGCGCTCGTGCGTCTCGCGCAGGATTTCTCACAGCGTTACCCTGTCGTCGACGGGCAGGGAAATTTCGGCAATATCGACGGCGACAGCGCTGCCGCCTATCGATACACCGAAGCGCGCATGACGGATGTGGCCGGCCTCTTGCTTGAGGGTATCGATCAGGACGCGGTCGATTTCCGCCCGACCTACAACGAGGAAGACGAAGAACCGGTCGTCCTGCCGGGCGCCTTTCCGAACCTGCTGGCGAATGGCTCGTCGGGCATTGCAGTCGGCATGGCGACGTCCATTCCGTCGCACAATGTCCACGAACTCTGCGACGCGGCCCTCCATCTCATCAAGCATCCCGATGCTACCGTCGAGAAGCTGGTCGAGTTTATTCCCGGTCCGGATTTCCCGACCGGCGGCATCATCATCGATGGCCGTGAAAGCATCATCGAGGCCTATAAGACTGGCCGTGGCGGTTTCCGTACACGCGCCAAGTGGGAGACCGAGGATCTTGGCCGCGGCGGTTATCAGATCGTCGTCACCGAAATCCCGTTCCAGGTACAGAAGTCCCGCCTGATCGAAAAGATCGCCGAACTTCTCTTGGCGCGCAAGCTGCCCTTGCTCGAGGACATTCGCGACGA
This sequence comes from Rhizobium sp. 57MFTsu3.2, assembly GCF_012932765.1. Classification (NCBI taxonomy): domain Bacteria; kingdom Pseudomonadati; phylum Pseudomonadota; class Alphaproteobacteria; order Hyphomicrobiales; family Rhizobiaceae; genus Rhizobium; species Rhizobium sp. 57MFTsu3.2. The sequence continues at coordinate 56,507 of NZ_JDWI01000006.1, read as the reverse complement.
GTCCGCCGAAGATGTCCGCGTCGTGCTGGTGCCGAAGAACCGGACGGTCGATCCGACGATCCTCATGGAATCGATGTTCAAGCTGACGGAACTGGAAAGCCGCTTCCCGCTGAACATGAACGTTCTCTCCATGGGCCGCATCCCGCGCGTCATGGCGTTGAACGAGGTCCTGAAGGAGTGGCTCGACCATCTCCGCGAAGTGCTGCAGCGCCGCTCGCGCTTCCGCCTGGCGGCCATTGACCGCCGCTTGGAAATCCTCGGCGGCTTGCTGATCGCCTACCTCAACATCGATGAGGTCATTCGCATCATCCGCGAAGAGGACGAGCCGAAGCCGGTGATGATCGCGCGCTGGTCCCTGACCGACAATCAGGTCGAAGCGATCCTCAACATGCGGCTGCGGTCGTTGCGCAAGCTCGAGGAGTTCGAGATTCGCACCGAGTTCGACGAACTCACCAAGGAGAAGGGCGAGATCGAGGCACTGCTGGCATCGGAAGAAAAGCAGTGGCAGACCGTCGCCTGGGAAATCGGCGAAGTGAAGAAGAAGTTCGCCAAGGCGACCGAGCTCGGTCGTCGCCGCACCCAGTTCGCCGACGCGCCGGAAGCCGACGAGCAGGCTATCCAGCAGGCGATGATCGAGAAGGAGCCGATCACCGTCGTCGTCTCCGAAAAGGGCTGGATACGCGCTCTGAAGGGGCACATCTCCGACACCGCGACCCTGACCTTCAAGGAAGGCGACGCGCTGAAGGTTGCCTTCCCTGCGCAGACGACCGACAAGATCCTGATCATCACCACCGGTGGCAAGGCCTACACACTTGGCGGCGACAAGCTGCCCGGCGGTCGAGGTCATGGCGAACCGCTGCGCATCATGATCGATATGGACAACGATCAGGACGTCCTGACCGCCTTCGTTCACGATCCTGCCCGCAAGCAGATGATCGTCTCGACGGCGGGCAACGGCTTCGTTGTTGCCGAGACCGACATGGTCGCCAATACCCGCAAGGGCAAGCAGATAATGAATGTCTCCATGCCTGATGAGACGAAGCTGATCGTTCCCGTCAGTGGCGACTATATCGCTGTCGTCGGCGACAATCGCAAACTGCTCGTCTTCCCGCTGTCGCAGGTCCCGGAAATGGGTCGCGGCAAGGGCGTCCGCCTGCAGCGCTACAAGGATGGCGGCATTTCCGACGTACGCTGCTTCGCAATATCAGACGGCCTCGTCTGGGAAGACAGCGCGGGCCGCACCTTCACGAAGAACAAGGACGAGCTTGCCGAATGGCTTGGCGATCGTGCCACCGCTGGTCGGACCGTTCCGAAAGGCTTCCCGCGCAGCGGTAAGTTTGCCGGCTAAGCGAAAATAATTCTGCGCCTCGCTCTTGGCGAGCGGGGCAACTCCTCTACTTCTGGCCAGTAATCACAACATGGACAGACGTCATTCCGCAGGCGGACGGAATGATCGAGTGTGGTGCTCCTGGAGAGTGCCATGTCCGATCACGGAGGATTGTTGATGAGTGCTTGCAATACCATCACTTTGAACGTTGCGCATACATTCAATGCCTCGCCCTGCGCCGTCTACGACGCATGGCTGAACCCTCAGATCGCCAAACGCTTCCTTTTCGCAAGCGACGAAGGCCGCGTTATCCGAGCCGACATCGATCCAAAGGTCGGCGGACATTTTCTCGTCATCGACCGACGTCCGACAGGCGATGCGGTGCATTACGGCGTATTTCTCGAATTGCGCCGACCGCGGCGGATGGTCTTCTGCTTCTCGGCAGCCGAGCATGATCACAATGCGGATCGAATACAGATCGACATCGAACCGCTCGCCGAAGGCACGCGGTTGACGCTCTCGCACGAAATGTGCGCCCAATGGGGCCAGTTCGAAGAAGAGACGCGGAAGGGCTGGGTCCACGTCATGCAGGGGCTCGAGCGCGAACTCGATGCGATGCAGGTGGTCAGTGTGCCAGAGATTGTCGCGCAGGCTTCCGCCGAACCATCCAAAGCGAGTGCAGCATAATCGCGCAGACCAGGATCGTGCCGCCTACGAGCGTCATCGTCGGTGGGGCTTCCGCGAAGATCAGCCATATCCAGATCGGAGCCAGGATGGTTTCGAGCAGATAGAACATGCCGACTTCGGGCGCGGAGAGATAGCGTGGTCCGGTAGCTAGGCACCAAAAGGCGACCGGCATCAGAAGCGTACCGTTGAGGATGATCCAGGCGGGATGCTCTATGGCTAGCCCGACCGGCAGGGCCTTTGCAAAGCCGAGGGCCGCCGGCAGGGCGGCGGCAAGCAAGGGCACGAAGCCCATTTCCCGACGCGACGCCCGGGCAATGGTTATCGCCGATGCGAGGATAAAGGCGCTGAGAAGTGCCATGGCATCGCCGAAGAGATGGCCGCCGGCCAATCCATCATGCACGATCAGGCCAACACCGAACACCATGACCGCCATGGTGACGAGCGTGGATGCCGTAGGACGTTCCTTGAGAAAAATCCATGACAAGAGAGCGCCGAACATCGGATTGAACGCGACGATAAAAACCACATTGGCCGTCGCCGTGTTGAAGACGGCAAGCAGGAAGGTCAGCGTCGAGCAGCCGTAGAGCAGTCCCGTCGCAAGGCCGTGCCTGCCGGGCACGAGCACGGGCCATGCTCCCTTGGCGTATCTGATAAGACAGATCACCAGCAGCGCGGCGGCGACCGTCGTGATGCTGCGCATGCCCAGGATCGACCACATGTCGCCGTGAGCAAGCCGCACCAGTGGAATGTCCATGGAAAGAGCCAAGCCGCCGATTGCCGTCAGCAGCAGGCCTTTCCGATGATCGGAAAGGGAGGGGAGGAGCATTTAGTAGCGCGGGCTTTCGGGCAATACGGAGGGATCGAAACGTTCCCAGCCGCGCGAAGTCAGATGCTCCTGCGGCTGGAAGCGAGTCTTGTAGTCCATTTTCCTCGACCCTTGAACCCAGTAGCCGAGGTAGACGTGTGGAAGACCCAAGGCCTTTGTGCGCCTGATGTGATCAAGGATCATGAACGTGCCAAGGGAGCGGCGATCCATGTCAGGGTTGAAGTAGGAATAAACCATGGACAGGCCATCGCTCATGGTATCGGTCAGGGCGGCGGCCAAGAGCTCGCCGGTCGGGCGCTCTTCCAGGCCCGTCCCTTCCTTTCGAAGCCGATACTCGATGATTTTGGTGTTCACATGGGTGTCTTCGACCATGATGGCATAGTCGAGCACCGTCATGTCGGACATTCCGCCCTGCTGGTGGCGAAAATCGAGATAGCGTCGGAACAGCGAATATTGTTCGCTGGAAGGTTGGGCAGGGAATTCCGTGGAGATGATGTCGGCGTTCGTTGCCAGCACGCGCTTCATCGACTTCGTCGGCAGGAATTCCTGTGCGAGGATGCGCACGGAAATGCAGGCGCGGCAGGCCTCGCAGGCCGGACGATAGGCGATGTTCTGCGACCGGCGAAAGCCGCCCTGTGTCAGGATATCGTTCATCTCCGCTGCGCGGGGACCGACGAGATGCGTGAAGACCTTACGTTCCATCTCGTTGGCCAGATAGGGGCACGCAGCCGGAGCAGTCAGGTAGAACTGCGGTGATGGCGTCGTCTGCGTATTCATCTGTTGCGGAGATTTCCTTTGGTTCGCTGCTTATCTGACAGGATGACTTAAGAATAAAAAACGTCAACAGCGGGGCCGTTCTCCTGCCCGATGTCGCGCGTCATACTTTTGGATATGGCGTCGAAAGGCTCCCGGCAAAGGTCGGGAGCAGCGTTTATTTTAGCTTGTGGCGAGCCTGATCAGGCGGTGCGTACCGTGACGGTGCCAACCAGAAAATCGTGGATCAACCGGCTGCGTTCGGTGAACAGGCCAACCAGCAGAATCAGCGGCGTCAGGACTGAGTTCAGGATCCAGAAAAGCGCCAGGTGAACGATGGCCGTCAGGAAGTCCATCGGCTGCCCGTCGACGCGGATGATGGCAATGCCCATTGCGCGCATGCCGAATGAGGCCTGCTGGGAACCGCCCACCGTAAAGCCGAAATACAGGCCTGCAACGATCACGAACAGCGCCGGGTAGAGAAAGAATCCGAGCCCCAGTGTGACGATCGACAGGAAGAAAAGAATGACCGCCGCCGGTATGCAGAGCAGCAGAATGATCACGTAGTCGAGGATGAATGCGAAGACACGACGGCTCAGCGTGCCGCTATAGGCGCGCCAGTCGTCCGGTGCAGCATAGAGCGGATTGGGCGTGAGCGTCATCGTTACGGTCTCCTTTCGAGAAAGCGATGCCGCTGATATGGTATCGCTTCCCTCAAATGCAATATTGGCGCGCAATCAGCGCCTGGCTAGGATTCTTGCCACCTCGACTGCAAAGTAGGTGAGGACGCCGTCGCAGCCCGCACGCTTGAACGAGAGCAGGGTTTCCAGCATGGCGCGCTCGCCGTCGATCCAGCCGTTCATCGCGGCCGCCTTGATCTGCGTGTACTCCCCCGAAACCTGATAGGCGAAGGTCGGCAGACCGAAGGCTTCCTTCATGCGCCAGCAGATGTCGAGATAGGGCAGGCCCGGCTTGACCATCAGCATGTCGGCACCTTCCTCCACGTCAAGCGCGGCGTCGCGGATGGCTTCGGTGCCGTTTGCCGGATCAATGTAGTAAGTCTTCTTGTCACCCTTGAGCAGACCGCCGGTGGAGATCGCCTCGCGGTAGGGGCCATAGAATGCCGAGGCGAATTTGGTGGCGTAGCTCATAATACCAACATTCTGGTGCCCGGCAGCGTCAAGGGCGCGGCGGATGGCGCCGATTCTGCCGTCCATCATCTCCGACGGCGAAATGATGTCAGAGCCGGCATCGGCCTGCATGACGGCCGCGCGCGCAACCTGATCGACCGTCTCGTCGTTGACGATCTCGCCCTGTCGCAGGATCCCGTCGTGGCCATGGCTCGTGAAGGGGTCAAGCGCGACGTCGGTGATGACACCGATATTGGGCACCGCCTTCTTGATTGCGATTGTCGCTTGGTTGATCAGATTGTTGGTTTCAAGACTGTTCGAGCCTGTTTCGTCGCGCAGTTCCATTTCGATGTTCGGGAAGGTCGCGATCGCAGGGATGCCGAGATCGGCCGCTTCCTTGGTGGCTTCGACCAGCCTATCCACGCTCATGCGGTTGACGCCGGGCATCGCCGGGATCGCTTCGACGATGCCCGTGCCGGGAACGACGAAAACCGGCCAGATCAGGTCGTCGACCGTCAGGCGGTTCTCCTGCACGAGGCGCCGCGTCCAATCGGCCTTGCGATTGCGGCGCATGCGCCGATGGCCGGTAATCTCGTCGACGAGATGGGTCTTGTCCTGCATGGTGGTTTCCAGCTTTCTGCCATTCCAATTGTCGAAGCGCTCATTATCATGGCGTGGCCGAAATCCAAACCGGACGATTGGCCGCAATGGAGGAGGCGCTGGCGAAGTCGCAACGGCAACCCTATTGTTTGAGACATGGACGCTGATTCTCCGACGATACCTAAGCGGACGCTGACCAGCGTTCTCTTCATCCTGTTCCTGCGGCTTGTCGCCGTTTCCTGCTTCTGGTTCGGATTGCAGTATTGGGCGATGCTCGTCGGCTATTCGCTGGTCGGGGCAGGGCGCTTCGATCTGCTCAGCCTTCCGTGGAAGGTCGCAAGCACCAGCCTCGCCGTTCTCTTCCCCGTCGCCTCTCTCGGTCTATGGCTGGCCGTCTCCTGGGGGCCGGTTATCTGGGTGCTCGCGGCAGGCGGACAGATCATCATGTACGCCTTCATGCCGGAGGTTTTCGGGTCCAACCGGCTGATCGTTTTGCTGCATGCCGCGGTCGTCCTGGTCTACCTGGGATTCCGTGTTGCGCTCTGGTACGAAAAGCGCAAGCGGCGCCGGCAGGTAAGCGTTGATTTACCCTGATACATCTAGGGTTTCCGGTAAGGCACTGTTAAGCCTGCGGTTTAAGTAGAATTTTATTTGTATTCGATAGGGTCTGTCTCAAGGCGGGAAGAAAACCAACACCGCCAAACAAAACAGTGAGGCAGTCATCATGAACACGAAAATCAAGCCGCAGGCGGTATCGAACTTCCGTGACCAGCAGGAACAAGGCATCCGTGATCTTTACATGGAATCCCTTCATCTTGTTGAACGTCTTCACCGCCGTCTCCTCGACGTCATCAAGGACGAGTTCGACCGCCAGGGTCGCAGCGACGTCAATGCCGTCCAGGCACTTCTTCTCTTCAACATCGGCAACTCCGAGCTCACCGCCGGCGAACTTCGCTCCCGCGGTTACTACCTGGGTTCCAACGTTTCCTACAACGTCAAGAAGCTTGTCGATCTCGGCTTCATCAACCATCAGCGCTCGCGCATCGACCGTCGCTCGGTCCGCATCAGCCTGACGGAAGCGGGTCAGGACATCGCTGAAACCGTCGCCAAGCTCTATGAACGTCACGTCGGCTCGATCGACAAGGTTGGCGGCATCGGCTCCGACGAATTCACGCAGATGAACAAGCTGCTTACCCGTCTGGACCGCTTCTGGAACGACCAGATCCTCTATCGCCTGTAATCTCGTAAGCCAACTTCCCTGCTGGCTTATCGGACCTCCAAGGCACGAAAGGGCGCAACGGTATTCCGTAGCGCCTTTTCGCCGTTAGCAGCGTCTAGCTGCCGGGCTGCGTACTCGGTCGCCGACTTGGACAATGACCTCCGCGACGAGCTTGGGGTTTCCCGGGAATCACGCGACGCGGTCGCGACGTCAGCTCTATTTGTTGCAGGCAGTGGGCGGACCGGACGCGCGTAATCCGCGCCTTGTCTGCGAGGTCGTGACATCTTTGCAACGCATGGCAGGCAAGCATAATCGACTGTATTCAAGCCGTTTTTTAGCCGCTATTAACCGCCACATTTCTGTGGATGGATATGGTTCTTTGCGCATCGCCCGCGACCGACGGTTGAGTGTGGTGCAGGGCGACACGAATTGGCCATATTAGCATGTCAGCGGAAATACACGGCAAAGGGCGCTTCCCAAATTGAGGTCTGACAACCTCGCGCTCCCTGCTCGCAATCATGTGATCGCCGGCAGAGAGATTGTGCGATGCGCCGTAGCGACGGGTTGATAGAGAGATCTGCGTTCTCGCAGGGATAGCGAAGGCTGCCGGTCTCTCAAGCGGCGGCAATTTAGTGGTTGGGATGAATGTCGAAGAAAATCGGTACTGAAGCTTTCTCTCGTCGGGCGTTTCTGACGTCTGCGGCAATGGTTGGCGCGGGCGCATTGGCGGCCCCCGCACTCGCGCAATCGGCGATCGACTCGCTCATTAATGCTCCACAACGCGGCGATTGGGACGATCAGTTCGATGCGAAGGCTGCGTCCCGCACCGCAACGGCTGTCGTTTCCAACACGCCGATTCTCGGGCCGCAGTCGGTGCCGAGCATCCAGCAGGCAATCGCCCAGTATCAGCAGATCGCTTCGGCTGGCGGTTGGCCCGAAGTCAGCCCAAGCCAGCAGCGCTTGCAGATCGGCGTGACCGACCCGGCCGTCCAGAGCCTTCGCCAGCGTCTTGCCATCACAGGCGACCTACCGCGCGAGGCTGGCATGTCTTCGGCGTTTGATTCCTATGTCGACGGCGCCGTCAAGCGCTTCCAGGCGCGCCACGGCCTTCCGGCCGACGGCGTCATCGGCGAGTTCACCTTGAAGGCCATGAACATTCCGGCCGATGTTCGTCTGCAGCAGCTGAACACCAACCTCATCCGCATCCAGACCTTCCCGGAAGAGCTCGGACGCCGCCACGTGATGGTTAACATTCCGGCCGCCTACGTCGAGGCCGTGGAAGACGGCAGCGTTGCGACGCGCCACGCTGCGGTCGTTGGCCGTCTCAGCCGTCCGACGCATCTCGTCAACTCGAAGATCTACGAAGTTATCCTCAATCCTTATTGGACGGCACCGCGCTCGATCGTCGAAAAAGACATCGTACCGCTGATGCGCAAGGACCCGACCTATCTCGAGAAGAATGCCATTCGCCTGATCGACGGAAAGGGCAACGAGGTGGCGCCGGAAACGGTGGACTGGAATGCCGAGAAGGCTCCGAATTTCATGTTCCGTCAGGACCCGGGCAAGATCAACGCCATGGCGTCCACGAAGATCAACTTCTACAACAAGAACGGCGAGTATATGCATGACACGCCGCAGCAGGGTCTCTTCAACAAGCTGATGCGCTTTGAGTCCTCGGGCTGTGTTCGCGTCCAGAACGTTCGCGATCTGACGACGTGGCTGCTGCGCGAGACCCCGCCGTGGTCGCGTCAGCAGATGGAGCAGGTCATCACGACCCGCGTCAACACGCCGATCAAGCTCGCCGAAGAAGTGCCGGTTTACTTCGTCTACATTTCCGCCTGGGGCATGCCGGATGGCGTCGTGCAGTTCCGCGACGATATCTATCAGCTCGACGGCAACGCCGAGCTTGCGCTCGACACGACCGCAACCACGGAGCAGCCGGTTCAATAAGTCAATTGGATCGCGTTTGATTTTGAAGAAACCGCGCCTCTCTGGCGCGGTTTTTTGTTGTCCTGTCGGGCATAGAACGCGCGGCGCGTAGATTGCCTAGCAAATGTCGTTCTCCGTATTGCCCTTGAAAGGGCGGGGCGCTAATACCTTCGCGCATTCCAGTTGAGGAGCCCGCTCATGACCAATGCCTCCACCCAGACCTTCTTCAATCGCTCGCTTGCCGATACCGATCCGGAAATCTTCAGCGCGATTGGCAAGGAACTCGGCCGCCAGCGGCACGAGATCGAACTCATCGCCTCGGAAAACATCGTTTCCCGCGCGGTGCTGGAAGCCCAGGGCTCCATCATGACGAACAAGTATGCCGAAGGCTATCCGGGCAAGCGCTACTATGGCGGCTGCCAGTTCGTCGATATCGCTGAAGAACTGGCGATCGAACGCGCCAAGAAGCTCTTCGGTGTCAACTTCGCCAACGTTCAGCCGAACTCCGGTTCGCAGATGAACCAGGCAGTGTTCCTTGCACTGCTGCAGCCGGGCGACACCTTCATGGGCCTCGACCTCAACTCGGGCGGTCACCTGACGCACGGTTCCCCGGTCAACATGTCCGGCAAGTGGTTCAACGTCGTGTCCTATGGCGTGCGCGAAGGCGACAACCTGCTCGACATGGACGAAGTTGCCCGCAAGGCCGAAGAGCATAAGCCGAAGCTGATCATCGCCGGCGGCACCGCTTACTCCCGCATCTGGGACTGGAAGCGCTTCCGCGAGATCGCTGACTCGGTCGGCGCCTACCTGATGGTCGACATGGCGCACATCGCCGGTCTCGTCGCCGGTGGCCAGCATCCGTCGCCGTTCCCGCACTGCCACGTTGCCACGACGACGACCCACAAATCGCTGCGTGGTCCCCGCGGTGGCGTGATCCTGACGAACGACGAAGATCTGGCGAAGAAGTTCAACTCGGCCGTCTTCCCCGGTCTGCAGGGTGGTCCGCTGATGCACATCATCGCCGCCAAGGCCGTCGCCTTCGGTGAAGCGCTGGAGCCGGAGTTCAAGGACTACGCCGCGCAGGTCGTCAAGAACGCCAAGGCGCTTGCGGAAACCCTGATCGCCGGCGGCCTCGATGTCGTCTCCGGCGGCACCGACAACCACCTGATGCTCGTCGATCTTCGCAAGAAGAACGCGACCGGCAAGCGTGCCGAAGCAGCCCTCGGCCGCGCCTACATCACCTGCAACAAGAACGGCATCCCGTTCGACCCTGAGAAGCCATTCGTAACTTCGGGTGTGCGCCTCGGCGCGCCAGCCGGCACGACGCGTGGCTTCAAGGAAGCGGAATTCAAGGAAATCGGCAACCTCATCGTTGAGGTTCTCGACGGCTTGAAGGTCGCCAACTCCGACGAGGGGAACGCAGCCGTGGAAGCAGCCGTTCGCGGCAAGGTGGTCGAGCTGACCAACCGCTTCCCAATGTATGATTACATGGGCTAAGGATAGCGCATGCGCTGCCCATTCTGCGGATCGGAAGACACACAGGTCAAGGATTCACGCCCGGCGGAGGACAATACGTCCATCCGCCGCAGGCGTATTTGTCCCGATTGCGGCGGTCGTTTCACGACCTTCGAGCGCGTGCAGCTGCGCGAGCTGATGGTGTCGAAGAAGACCGGCCGCAAGGTACCGTTCGACCGCGACAAGTTGGTGCGATCTTTCGAGATCGCACTGCGCAAGCGTCCCGTCGACCGCGACCGCATCGAACGTGCGGTATCCGGCATCGTTCGACGGCTTGAAAGCTCCGGCGAAGTCGAGATCAGCTCCGAGCAGATCGGCCTTCAGGTGTTGGAAGCATTGAAGAGCCTAGATGATGTTGGCTTCGTTCGCTATGCCTCTGTCTATCGGGATTTTTCGCATGCCGAGGATTTCGAGAAAGTCATTTCCGAGATCAACGCCAAGATCGCCCGCGATCCCCTGGACAACTAGCTCATGAGCGCTTCGGAAGACGACGCGCGTTTCATGGAAGAGGCGATCCGCCTGGGTCTCCTGCATCTCGGCCAGACATCTACCAATCCTTCCGTCGGCTGCGTGATCGTGCGTGACGGTCAGATCGTCGGCCGTGCAGTGACGGCAGTCGGCGGGCGTCCCCATGCCGAACCGCAGGCCCTGGCCGAAGCCGGCGAACTGGCGCGCGGCGCCACCGCCTATGTCACGCTCGAACCCTGCTCGCATTACGGCAAGACACCACCCTGCGCGGAGGCGCTGATTGCCTACGGCATTGGTCGTGTGGTGATAAGCGTCACCGATCCGGATCCGCGTGTCTCGGGCAGGGGCATTGCCATGCTGCGCGATGAGGGGATCGAGGTCGAGTCAGGAATTCTCGAAAAGGAAGGCAAGCGTTCGCTTGCTGCTTACCTCACACGGCAGACGAAGAACCGGCCCTATGTGACTCTCAAGCTTGCGGTTTCCGCTGACGGCATGATCGGAAAAAAGGGCGAGGGGCAGATTGCGATCACCGGGCCTGCGGCACGGGTAGAGGTGCAGAAGCTGCGCGCCGAAACCGATGCGATTCTGGTTGGGATCGGGACTGCGATCGCCGATGATCCCTTGCTCACCGTTCGCACGCCTGGACTTGAGGCCCGCTCACCGGTTCGTGTCGTGCTCGATGAAGATCTCTCTTTGCCCTTGGACAGCAAGCTGGTCGCTACGGCCAAGCAGGTGCCATTGATCGTCGTCGCGGCCGAACCGCCCCGCTTCGACAATAGCGAGGACGAGGCCTTTCTCGCACGACGAGACGCTTTGGATCAGGCTGGCGTCGAAGTGGTCCAATGCAGTCCCTACCGGCCCGACCAACTGCTGCCTGCACTAGCATCGCGCGGAATTTCTTCGCTTGTCATCGAAGGCGGCGCGCGGACGGCGAAGCTTTTCCTGGATGCCGGTTACATCGACCGCATCCTCCTCTATCAAGGCCCTGCGGTGATCGGGCAGGACGGTATTGAATCGCCGGTCCAGAAGACCGATATGCCATCGGGATTCCTGCACAGGGGCACCTTCATGTTTGGCGACGATCGCCTGGACGAATACGAAAGAGAGCTTTGATGTTTACCGGAATTGTCACCGACGTCGGCAAGATCGAATCTGTTTCCCCATTGAAGGAAGGCATCAAGCTGCGTGTCGCCACTGCCTATGATCCGGCGACCATCGACATGGGCGCCTCGATCTCGCACTCCGGTATCTGCCTGACGGTGACCGGCCTGCCCGGCGAGGGCAGCAACGGCCGCTGGTTCGAGGTCGAAGCTTGGGAAGAGGCTCTGCGCCTGACGACGATCGGGACGTGGAAGGAAGGTACCCGCATCAATCTCGAGCGCTCGCTGAAGATCGGCGACGAACTCGGCGGCCACATCGTTTCCGGTCATGTTGATGGCAAGGCCGAGATCCTCTCGGTGACGGAAGAGGGCGATGCGACGCGCTTTCGCCTGCGTGCGCCTGAGCATCTCGCCAAGTTCGTTGCACCTAAGGGCTCCATCGCTCTGGATGGCACGTCGCTCACCGTCAACGCGGTGGACCGTACCGATTTCGACGTCCTGCTGATCCGTCACACGCTTGAGGTCACGACCTGGGGCGAACGCAAGGCAGGCGACTTCGTCAATTTCGAAGTCGATACCATGGCGCGCTATGCCGCTAGGCTGGCGGAGTTCCCGACCGCGAAAGCAGAATAACCTCTCCATTATAGTTGCATCGCTGGACTTCGCGAAAGCCGAGCTTGTGCGCCAGGCGCAGCGAGGGATCGTTCCCCGGGTCGATAATGCAGGTCATTGGCTTGGAGGGGAACCGCTCTTCCGCCCAGGCGATCAGCGCCGTGAGCGCTTCGCTGGCGTAGCCGTGCCCTTGCGCGAAGGGCATCAGTCCCCAACCGGTCTCCAGAGTGCCTTCCGTGGAAACGGGGTGCATATCCCGTTTCATATCGAGGAAGCCTGCTTCCCCGATGAAACGCCCTGACTGCTTTTCCTCGATCGCCAGAAATCCGAAACCTATGTGATGCCACATGCCGGCGACACGCAGCATGCGTGCCCAGGCCTGTTCGCGGGTGGAGGGGACACCTCCGATGAAGCGCACCACCGCTTCGTCGCTCCACATCGTCATATAGTCAGAAAAATCGTCAACGGTGTGCGGACGTAGCAGCAGTCGCGCCGTCTCGATGGTAGGAATGCTGGTCATCTTGAAGTGTTCCCTCGGATGGAGGTCAAGCACCCGGCTCGCCGTCCCAGTAGTCCAGCTTGCCATGCTCGCTGCCGATAAAGCGAAAGCGGTTCGCTTGTCCCTCGTCGCGATTGGTCTTGGCGAGAAACTTTCCGGAATCGGGATATTCGACAATCTCGGTTTTCGCCATTGTCGAAATGCCGAGGTAGATCAGAGGCGTCGAACCAGTGTTGATGATCTGGTGGGCGGTCTCTTGTCCCCCGGCTGGAGCGCCGAGCGTGTCACCCTTCCGGATCGGATAGCGATCAGGACCGAAACGATATTCGCCGGTGCCTTCGATGACGAAAAACAGCTCATCCTCCACGTGATGGTTGTGGAATGGACAGCTGGATTTGCCGGGCGGGACCTCGTTGTAGCTTATGCCGAGACCTGCAAGGCCGAGAAGCGAGCCGAATGAGACATCCGTCCCTTCGTACAGATCCCCTTGCTTCCAGTGCTCAAGCTTCAAATCAGCGACGTTGATGACGGGCTTCGATACGCCGGACATTGTCTTCTCCTGTTTCCGGAGAAAAGGCATCATCCTGCGAGAAAATACAACCCGCAAAGCATCGTGACGGGCGACAGTCTTCCGCTGTCGCCCTTGACCTTATCGATAGTAGACCGTGATACCGCCGTTCGCGGCCTGATCAGCGTTGACGATGTTCCCGAGCAGCACACCTCTGGCGTTGAGCTGATGCATAAGGGGTTTGTTGACGGCAATGGCCGCACGGATCACTTGGATGTCGTGGACACTGTGTGCGGCAAATGAATTGGGCGCTCCGATATTTTTCGAACTGCCGTGGTCGGCCACCTGCCGAATATCGAGATTTGCGCCGCTGAAGCTGCGGAGCGTTCGTTCGATGCCCGACGGGGTCGTCATGTCGAGACTTTCGGCACGGCTGGCATCTGCAAAGGCAAGGGTAGCGACTGCGGAGGCGATGGCTGCAATGCGATTCATGGGGTATCCTTTCATCTGCTCTGACGATCGACCGTCGGCAGTGGATCGTCAGCGTTACGCAGATGAAATTGGTAATCGGGTCATCCGCCTTCAATTCATAAGTATCTGGAATTTAGTCACATATTGTTCATGCGAATTGCCCTTCATTTGCCATCTTCGAGGCGCCGGTCCGACGCCGGCACAAAATGACGCAAGAATTGCCCGCTCCGCCGTTGCCGGGATTCCGGATTCGGCATCCAACCATGGTCGGAATTTGCTTGCCATTCGGGTCGCGGCGTGTTTTGACCGCGGCCTGCCGAATGGTGAAGTCCTCTAGCTACTGAAGGTGAAGCATGGCGCGAGAAACCGCTCCCCACATTTTGATCGTCGAAGCACGCTTCTACGACGACATGGCCGATGCCCTGCTTGAAGGCGCGACCTTCGCCTTGAAAGAGGCGGGCGCGACCTATGAGGTCGTCACCGTTCCGGGCGCTCTCGAGATTCCGGCGGCGATTGCCATGGCGCTCGACGGAGCAGATAATGAGGGCACGCAGTATGATGGGTACGTCGCCCTCGGTATGGTCATCCGCGGCGAGACCTACCATTTCGATATCGTGTCGAACGAATCCTCTCGCGCGCTGATGGATCTGGCCGTGAGCGAATCCCTTGCCATTGGTAATGGCATTCTGACTGTTGAGAATGACGATCAGGCCTGGGCTCGCGCCCGCCGTTCGGACAAGGACAAGGGCGGATTTGCCGCCCGCGCAGCTCTTACGATGATAGAGCTGAAGAAGAAGTTGGGTGCATAACGAATGAACAACGAGAACTCGGAGCGTCCGGTCAAGGCTGCAAACCAGCGAGGTGCTGCGCGCCTTGCTGCCGTTCAGGCGCTCTACCAGATGGATATTGGCGGCACCGGCGTGCTGGAGATCGTGGCTGAATACGAGGCGCATCGCCTGGGCCAGGAACTTGACGGTGAGACCTATTTGAAGGCCGACCCCTCCTGGTTCCGCTCGATCGTATCAGGCGTCGTGCGGGAGCAGCGTCGCCTTGACCCAATGATTGCGTCCGCCTTACAGGACGACTGGGCGCTGTCGCGTCTCGATAGCACGGTCCGCGCGATCCTCCGTGCCGGCGTCTTCGAGATTCTCGAACGCAAGGATGTTCCCGTTGCGGTCATCGTGACGGAATACGTCGAAATCGCTCAGGCCTTCTTCAGCGACGATGAGCCGAAGCTCGTCAACGCCGTGCTTGACCGCATCGCAAAGCAGGTGCGCGGCGAAGCCAAGAAGTAGCGTTCTGCCGGGTCGGCAGGCCCGACCTCCAAGAATCCTCCGTTCCCATTGTGCTGCAAGGGCTTTTGGCTCTTACGGGCTTGACGCGCCGTTTTCCTCCACGCAATCTCCGCCCGGCGTTGCAGCATTTCTGTGGGAGGAAATCGAGTCGGCGTATTCGCAGCCGGAGAGGGAGTGAGCTCCGGCTCTTTTGGAGGAAAGAGCGAAATGAGCATTCTTTTATGGGTAATAGCATGCGGTCTGCTCTCGGTGGTCTATGCCATCTGGGCAACCCGGTCGGTGCTTGCCGCCGATCAGGGTAACAAGCGCATGCAGGAAATTGCAGGCTATATTCGTGAGGGTGCGCAGGCCTATCTGACGCGCCAGTATAAGACCATCGCAATCGTCGGCATCGTCGTTTTCATTGCAGCCTGGCTGCTGCTCTCCGGCACGGCTGCAATCGGCTTCCTCATCGGCGCTGTTCTGTCAGGCGCTGCTGGCTTCATCGGCATGCATGTCTCGGTGCGCGCCAATGTTCGCACGGCGCAGGCGGCATCCCAGAGCCTGGCCGCCGGACTTGAGATTGCATTCAAGTCGGGTGCCATCACCGGGCTTCTGGTGGCCGGTCTCGCGCTCCTTGGCGTGTCGATCTACTACTACGTGCTGACTGTCGTGCTTGGGCACGAAGGCAGCTCTCGCGAAGTCATCGATTCCCTCGTCGCGCTTGGCTTCGGTGCGTCGCTGATTTCGATCTTCGCCCGTCTCGGCGGTGGCATCTTCACCAAGGGCGCTGACGTCGGCGGTGACCTCGTCGGCAAGGTCGAAGCGGGTATCCCGGAAGATGATCCGCGCAACCCCGCGACAATTGCCGATAACGTCGGCGACAACGTCGGCGATTGCGCTGGCATGGCAGCTGACCTTTTCGAAACCTACGCCGTATCCGTCGTCGCGACCATGGTTCTCGCCGCAATCTTCTTTGCCGGCGCACCCGTTCTTGAATCGGCGATGCTCTACCCGCTTGCGATCTGCGGCGCCTGCATCATCACCTCGATCATTGGTACGTTCTTTGTCAAGCTCGGCAGCAATGGCTCGATCATGGGCGCCCTTTACAAGGGTCTCATCGTCACCGGCCTGCTGTCGATCATCGGCCTTGGCGCAGCGACATCACTAACCATCGGCTGGGGTTCGATTGGCTCGGTCGGTGGCGAGGACATTACCGGCACGCATCTCTTTGTCTGCGGTCTGATCGGCCTGCTCGTCACAGCACTGATTGTTGTCATCACCGAATATTACACCGGCACCAACAAGCGCCCAGTCAATTCGATCGCCCAGGCCTCTGTGACCGGCCATGGCACGAACGTCATCCAGGGTCTTGCGGTGTCGCTGGAATCGACAGCCCTCCCGGCGATTGTCATCGTCGGCGGCATCCTGGCGACTTATCAGCTCGGCGGCCTTTTCGGCACCGGCATCGCGGTTACCGCCATGCTCGGCATTGCCGGCATGATCGTTGCTCTCGACGCTTTCGGTCCGGTGACGGACAATGCCGGTGGCATTGCGGAAATGTCCCACCTGCCGCCGGAAGTACGCAAGTCGACCGACGCGCTCGACGCAGTCGGCAATACGACGAAGGCCGTTACCAAGGGCTATGCGATCGGTTCCGCTGGCCTCGGCGCCCTGGTTCTGTTTGCGGCCTATTCCTACGACCTCAAATACTTTGCCGCCAACGGCGACAAGTACCCTTATTTTGCAGGTATTGGCGACATCTCCTTCGATCTTTCCAATCCTTACGTCGTTGCCGGACTGATCTTCGGTGGTCTCATTCCTTATCTCTTCGGTGGCATCGCGATGACCGCCGTCGGCCGCGCGGCCGGCGCAATTGTCGAAGAGGTTCGCCGTCAATTCAAGCAGAAGCCCGGCATTATGGCAGGGACCGAGCGTCCAGACTATGGCAGGGCGGTTGACCTGCTGACCAAGGCAGCCATCCGCGAGATGGTCATTCCTTCGCTTCTGCCGGTTCTTGCCCCGATCGTCGTCTACTTTGGCGTATTGATCATCTCGGGCTCGAAGGCTTCCGCTTTCGCGGCGCTGGGCGCATCGCTGCTCGGTGTTATTATCAACGGCCTGTTCGTCGCGATCTCGATGACCTCGGGTGGTGGCGCGTGGGACAATGCCAAGAAATCCTTCGAGGACGGCTTCGTCGACAAGGACGGCGTTCGCCATATGAAGGGCTCCGACGCGCATAAGGCATCGGTGACCGGCGACACGGTCGGCGACCCCTACAAGGATACGGCTGGTCCTGCCGTTAACCCGGCGATCAAGATCACCAACATCGTCGCTCTTCTGCTTCTCGCCGTCCTGGCTTGAGGCACATCGCCGAAACTAAAAACCCGCCGGAGCGATCCGGCGGGTTTTTCTTTGAGAGTTCGCTCCCGCTTTAGCGGAGGCTGGCCGGGTTCTGCGGCGAGGCCGGCTGCGAGGTGCCGCCACCGAAGAGGCCCTTCGCAGCGTTCGCCGCGCTGCCGCCCGATAGCAGCTGTTGTAGGAAGGTGAAGTCCTTGCCGCCCGTCGGGGTGACGCGGGTAATCGTATCGAAAATCTTGCCGTCCTTGAGGGTGTAGTTCGCACGGCGCGTAACGATGCCGTCCTTGTCGAAATAGATCGCCAGCACGCTCTGATCGACCACCTTCAGCTTCTGGAAGGCCATGGAGCGCTCGCGGCGCTGCGAGATGTAGTAGAAGACTTCGCCATCGAACGTCGCCGTCGTGGACGGGGTGCCGAGGGATAGGAGAACCTGCTCGCGGCTCGATCCTACTGGGACGAGATTCAGCGACTGCTCGTCGGCGACATATCCACCGTTGAGGACGGTTTGTGTCTGGCAGCCTGAAAGTCCGGCGGAGGCGATCATGATGGCAATAGCGGCATTGCTGAGGAATTTTTTGTCAGACTTGAAATACCGTTTCGTCAACGACATCTACTCCCTAAAATTATGAATGGCAGCCACCGGCCTCAGATCGCTGATGCAAAACCATTGTGGCCATTCCGGGGAGAGACATCCCGTTGGCTCATGCGGACAGAAGGGGTGCTGTCCCGAAAGTGGCCACCTTCGGCATTGCAATTCGCGCCTGCTTCGGTAAACCAGCTTTCGAAATCATGCAACAAGGCCGGACGCCGCTTGGCGCCCAGAATGAGGCCTTTCCGGAAAAAACGATGATCTTCGGGCTCTTTGGCAAGAAAAACAACAACCAGGTAATCGTAGATCGGCAATATCAGGCACTGACGTCGGCCGCACGGATGCCGGAATTCTATGAGCGCTTGAATGTCCCGGATACGGTGATGGGGCGTTTCGAGATGCTTTCGGCGGTGATGATCCTCTTCTTCCGGCGCACACGAACCTCCGGGACGAGCGGCCAGGAGATCGCGCAGGAAATCGTCGACGCCTTCTTCCAGGATATCGACTACTCCATCCGTGAATTGGGGATCGGTGACAACACGGTTCCCAAACGCATGAAGAAGCTGGCCGGCATGTTCTATGGCCGCCTGGAGGCCTACGCCAAGGCGATGGACACCGGGGATGCCGAAGGACTCGCTGCGGCGCTCGTGCGAAACATTCATCCGAAGGCGAATGAGCCGGTGGATATGCGCGGTCTCGCGGACTGGATGTTTGTTGCCGAAGACCATCTTTTGTCTCAGTCGGAGGACGTCATAGCGACAGGCTCGGCGACACTTCCGAAGGTAGCGTGAGGAAGAGACGATGAAAAACAAAAGAGACGACGTTCCGTTCTCCTACCTCGTAAATGTAGGTCATATATCGGCCAATCCTGTCGAGGTGCATCTGGAGGCCGACAAGCGCGAATTGGCAGCCCTTGCGGACAGTTGGAGTGTCCTATCGGTGGACAGCTTTGGTGCTGACCTCCAGATCGGTCGGTGGAAGCGGGATGGTGTGCGCATCAAGGGCAGGGTGCGTGCCAACATCGTCCAGTCCTGCGTCGTGACCCTCGATCCGGTCCCATCGGAGATCGACGAGAGCTTCGAGCAGATCTTCGTGCCGGAGAATTCCAAGCTTGCGCGCCGGCCCGCCAATGATGCCGGCGAAATGGTGCTGGACCCCGATGGCCCGGACCTTCCCGAAAGCTTCACCGGCGATACGATTGACGCAGGTGAGGTGGTTACGGAATTCGCAGCTCTTGCGATCGATCCCTATCCGCGCAAGCCCGGTGTGGAGTTCTCCGGTCACATAGAAGACACTGGAGAGAACGATAAAAAGCCGTCTGCCTTCGCCGTGCTGAAGGATTGGAAAAAGGACTGAACCCCGTTGGGGATTTGACACAATTCAGTTGTAAGCGACGGGAAAACCGGTATTTTGGCCGAAATTTCGCCCGCCGGAGGCGAAAAACAAGGATCAGGGACGCGTGATCAGAATTTCTATCGACCTCATGGGTGGCGACTTTGGTCCCCAGGTTGTCATCCCCGGCGCCGCCAAGGCACTGGAAAGACATCCCGATATTTTCTTCGTGATGTATGGACTGAAGGAACAGTGCGAGCCGGTTCTCGACAGGTTTCCGAAGCTCAAGGAAAAGACCGTTTTCCACGACTGCGAGCTGGCCGTCCGCATGGACGAGAAGCCGAGCCAGGCGCTCCGTCGCGGTCGCTATATCTCCACCATGTGGCGGACGATCGAAGCGGTGAAGACGAAGGAAGCCGACGTCGCGGTGTCGGCCGGCAATACCGGCGCGCTCATGGCGATGGCCAAGTTCTGTCTGCGTACGATGGCCAATATCGAGCGGCCGGCGATCGCTGCCATCTGGCCCACCTTGAAGGGCGAGAGCATCGTTCTCGACGTGGGCGCGACGATCGGCGCGGATTCGCAGCAGTTGATGGATTTCGCGCTCATGGGCGGGGCAATGGCCCGTGCGCTGTTCGAGATCGAGCGTCCGTCGATTGGCCTGCTGAATGTCGGGGTCGAAGAGATCAAGGGCCAGGAAGAGGTGAAGGAAGCGGGGCGCCTGCTCCGTGAGGCCAACATCGACTCGCTCGAGTACTATGGCTTCGTCGAAGGCAACGACCTGGGGAAGGGTACCGTCGACGTCGTCGTGACCGAAGGCTTCTCTGGCAATATTGCTTTGAAGGCGGCCGAAGGTACAGCGCGGCAGATCGGTGAGTATCTGCGCGCTGCAATGTCGCGCACGCTGCTTGCCAAGATCGGCTACTTCTTCGCCAAGGGCGCCTTCGACATGCTGCGCGAAAAGATGGATCCGAGCCGTGTGAACGGCGGCGTCTTCCTCGGCCTCAACGGCGTCGTCATCAAGAGCCATGGCGGCGCCAATGCCGAAGGCATCGCTGCCGCCATCGAGGTCGGCTACGACATGGCCAAGAATGGCCTCAATCAGAAAATAGAAAACGATCTTCAAAAGTATCATGCCAAGCGGCTGCCCCCGATCGGGCCGGAAGCCGCATGAGCGACGGGGTTTAAGCAATATGATCCGTTCAGTTGTTCGCGGGTTCGGAGCCGCACTTCCGAAACGCGTTATGACCAATCGCGACATGGAAGATGTCGTGGACACATCGGACGAATGGATTGTCCAGCGTACGGGCATTCGCCAACGCTACATCGCGGGCGAGGGCGAGACGACATCGTCGCTCGGCGAAGCTGCGGCGCGTGCTGCGCTCGACAAGGCAAGCCTGACGCCAGCTGATATCGATCTTATCATCTGTGCCACCTCGACGCCCGACAACACATTCCCGGCGACTGCCGTCAATATCCAGAACCGCCTGGGCATGCACCATGGCTTTGCGTTCGACGTACAGGCCGTCTGCACAGGCTTCGTCTATGCTGTGACAACGGCCGACGCCTTTATCAGGGGCGGTCTCGCCAGGCGCGTGCTGGTAATCGGCGCCGAGACCTTCTCGCGCATTCTCGACTGGAACGATCGCACGACCTGTGTCCTCTTTGGCGATGGCGCCGGGGCGATCGTGCTGGAGGCTGCCGAGGGCAAGGGCACGACCGCTGATCGTGGCGTGCTGACGGCGCACCTGCGTTCCGATGGCTCCCACAAGGAGAAGCTCTATGTGGATGGCGGTCCCTCGACGACTGGCACGGTTGGCAAGCTGCGCATGGAGGGCCGCGAAGTCTTCAAATATGCAGTCGGCATGATCACTGACGTCATTCAGGCCGCCTTCGACGCCACGGGAACGACCGCCGACGATCTCGACTGGCTCGTGCCACACCAGGCCAATCGCCGTATCATCGACGGTTCCGCCAAGAAGTTGCATATTGCACCTGAGAAAGTAGTCATTACGGTTGATCTCCACGGCAACACGTCTGCCGCGTCGATTCCGCTCGCGCTGGCCACGGCCGCTGGCGACGGCCGGATCAAGGAAGGCGATCTGGTGATGTTGGAAGCGATGGGCGGCGGCTTCACCTGGGGCGCAGCACTCCTGCGCTGGTAACCCGAAAATCCAAAAAACTACCGACGAACAAGAGCTTGACCGTGAGGCGCAAGACAAATACTCTTTGTCCGCTTTCATAATATAATTGGCAAATGGGCGGGGAAACCATGACCGGAAAGACAGTGACGCGAGCAGACCTGGCGGAATCAGTTTTTCGTAAGGTCGGTCTTTCAAGAACCGAATCTGCTGAGCTCGTGGAAACTGTCATTGACGAGATTTGTAACGCGATTGTTCGCGGCGAAACCGTCAAGCTCTCGTCTTTTGCGACGTTCCAGGTGCGCGACAAGAATGAGCGCATCGGCCGCAATCCGAAGACTGGCGAGGAAGTACCGATTTCTCCCCGACGCGTCATGACCTTCAAGGCCTCCAATGTCTTGAAGACGCGGATCCTCAAGGCGCATACTCTGCGCAAGACCAAGCAGAAGGCCGCAAATCCGGCTTCCTGATTGGGCTGAGGAGAGGGAGGTCCCTCTCGCTCGACGACAACAACCTGCAATCTTCCCTGAACGATCTGTGCGGTATTCAAGAGGTGACTTGAATTCGCGGCGTCAAACCGTTGAAATATGATGAGTCGCGGCTCGGTTCTGACGTTCGTGAGACACAGCTGCGCCTTGTCAGCCGAACAGACGCGCGGCGCACCCCGAGACCGCGTAGGGAGTAAGGATGTTGGATAAGAGCCCCGATGCGTTCCGCACCATCAGCGAGGTGGCGGACGACCTAGACCTTCCACAGCATGTCCTGCGCTTCTGGGAGACTCGGTTTCCTCAGATCAAACCGATGAAACGCGGCGGCGGCCGCCGCTACTACAGGCCCGAGGATATTGATCTTCTGAAGGGCATTCGCCACCTGCTCTATGATCACGGCTACACCATCAAGGGCGTGCAGAAACTTCTGAAGACCAACGGCAACAAGTTTGTCATCTCCATCGGGCATGGCGATCTCGCCAGCGTCCAGGCGCTGACGGGCGGCCCGCCGGAGGGCGGTGATGCGGCCGAGCCACGGGTCGGAATGTCCGAGGAGGATCAGGTGGTTGGCCGCGCGAAGCCGCCGATCACACGCCGCTTCTTCAATTTCGGCGGTGGCGATGAAGAATCCCCGGAAATCTCGATCGGCAAGTCGAGCGTCGGCAAGGAGGATCGAGCGCTGCTTCAGGAAGCACTCTACGATCTCCTCGAATGCAAGCGCCTGTTGGATCAAGTTCGCTGATCCAATTTACCGGAGCGCCTCGATGGCTTAGTTAGTGAAGCATCGCCCGCGCGTTCGGACGGCCTCTGCCAAACGCATCGTAGTCGGCGGCGAGCGTAATTCCAGTCAGTACCAAGGAAACCTTCGTGACCGCGTCTCATTCCGTTCCCGGCAAATTCTATGACGCCTTCCTGTTCGATATGGATGGCACGCTCTTGAACTCGATCGCGGTGGTCGAACGCGTCTGGACGGAATGGGCTATGCGGCATGGCCTCGAGCCAGAGGTTTTCCTCAAGACGATCCATGGCATTCGCGCCTCCGACGTCATTCGCCAGCTGGCGTTGCCAGGCGTCGATCCGGAGTATGAGGCAAAGCAGCTACTGAAGGAGGAGATGGAGGACGTTGGAGGTATCGTCTCGATCCCCGGCGCGATCGATTTCCTGAACAGCATTCCACCGGCAAAGTGGGCGATCGTAACCTCGGCACCGATCGAACTCGCCCGGCGGCGCATGGCCGCCGCAGGCATTCCGACGCCCGTGGCGATGGTGAGCGGTGAAGAAGTGGTAGCCGGGAAACCGAGCCCGGAGTGCTACCTGCTGGGGGCCAAGCGCCTCGGAGTCGATCCGACGAAATGCCTGGTGTTCGAAGATGCCGTTGCCGGAATTCTCGCAGGCGAAGCGGCGGGCGCGGATGTGACAGTCATCACCGAGACGCATACGACGCCGTTCGCAACGCCGCACTTTTCGATCTCCGACTATCGGGAGTGGCGTGTCGACACCGGCCCAGACGGGCGCGTTGCGCTGGTCAGATAGCGCGCTAGTGCTTGCGCTGTTGCTGCGCCTGCTTCTTCATGCGCTCGAAAGCAGCAATCATTTTTGCCTTTACCGAACCCAGCGTTCCCAATTCATGTCCGCAGGTGAAGCAGGTAAGGATATCGGTGTCGAGCGGTTCGGGCCGCTCGAATTTCATTCGGGTGTTCCTGCATTTGGGGCAGGGGATCTCAATCTGCATGGTCTTATCCAAAGTCTCGCGTTTCCGAGGTTTCTTATTCGCGGAGGGCCGATCGAGCAAGCGTTTTCGACCACGACCGAGCACTGACACTTCCCGGCGTTGGCAAAAATCAAAATCGAGATGATGCTACTGGCAAGCGAAGAAAGTCGAGTAGCCTCCGACAGTGGCCACTCCCGCGTATCGCAGATTAGGTCGAAGCAGATTCGTGTTATGGCCCCAGGAGCGCCTCCAGCCAGCAAAAAGCTGCTGCGGTGTCGTATACCCCATCGCGACATTCTCTGAACATACCACACTGAGCCCAGCGGCTCTGGCTTGAGCCGATCTCTGGCGGAAACCATAGTGGCTCATGCTTCGCCGAGCTGCCTGGTAGCGGCTATGCTGCTGCGCCAGGGCTTTCAAAGTGCCATTTGCGGCGAGGGGAGACAGGCCACGGCTCGCCCTATACGAATTGATGAGAGCGAGCGTCTGGGAGCCAAAATCGCCTGTCATCGTTGGTGGTTGCGCTGCGCTAATGCATGCCGAACTCAGAACCACAATTGCTATTGTCTGTAGCGTCTTCATTGTCGGATTTTCCATCTTGGCAAGAATTCGCCTTTGGCGGGCCTGAGCAGACACAAAGCAAACGATCCAGGCAACCATAAACGGGCATGACGCCTCGATTTTCGATGTCGAGCCGAAATGTAGATTCCAACGAGCTGGCCAGCTGGGTGATGTCAGGAGACGCTCAGAGGACAAGCGTCAGCTGACGACCCCATTCTGCCGGCACATATTGTTGAAGTTTGTTTGTGCGCTGCCT
Organism: Rhizobium sp. 57MFTsu3.2; assembly: GCF_012932765.1. Lineage (NCBI taxonomy): Bacteria > Pseudomonadati > Pseudomonadota > Alphaproteobacteria > Hyphomicrobiales > Rhizobiaceae > Rhizobium > Rhizobium sp. 57MFTsu3.2. Next base: position 32,150 of record NZ_JDWI01000006.1, on the reverse strand, counting down.
TGGGCCGTCAGGGTAAACGAAAAGGCCGCTCTTCCCGTCGCACTTGTGTTTCTCAAAACACCGGCGAAGGGCTCTCCGCCAGTAAAGGCACCGCCCTTGTTCTTGGAGTCCACTATGCCGCAAACATAGACGATCCCGGGCTGTCTCTGTGCCGCCATCATGCTCTTGAACGTCGCACTGGAGGGATCTTTGAGGTAGCTTCGAACTGTGTTCTGAATGGCAGAAACCTCGCCCTCCGAGAGGGTATACGGGATTGTCTGCTGAGTGACGCTTCCGCAGGAACTAAGCAACAAAAGGCCGGCGATCATGATTCTCTTCATGTGCTCCCCCATGAGGGCGTCAAACGACAGGCCCCCCGCCAAGAAAATCTCTTCTAGCAGTTGCTAAATCAAGCCAGTATTTCGACGTATCTCGATGGGAACTATGAGCCGGGGTCCGAAACAGGCTACTTACAATTCAGAAGTTTGTGACTCTCTTTGCCTCTAGTCAAGCCTCGCGTTCAAAGCCTTTCGTCACTGCCGGCAAGCGTTTCGATTGCGATCGCCACTCTGAGTGCGCGCATCTTTTATCGGAGGGACCGCACATATTTGATTGCCGACATGCAAAAGACGCTCGCTGGCCTGATTTGCTGTGAGACGCAGGTCTCACGGACGGCAGCGGAACTGCCGTGGAACTTCTGTTGCAACCCCACCTATCCCCGGCTTTCGTTCCTTTTTATTCCTCATGCATGATTTTTCCCTTGCGCCGGAAATTCCAAAATACTAACAGGATCAGGCCGTTTCGGCAGGTCGGGGCGTAGCGCAGCCCGGTAGCGCACTTGACTGGGGGTCAAGGGGTCGCTGGTTCGAGTCCAGTCGCCCCGACCATTTACATAGTAACCTTCGGCACCCCCAGCAGCCGATGGTGATCTCTCTCTCATGGCTAGCCTTGCCGAAAATCAACTGCGACGCAGTTGCCCTTTTCCTGTCAGTGTTTCTGATGTCGGGGCAGCACGGATATATCGCTGATAGAAAAATTTCTTAATCACTCGAATAATTATTAGTTTCATGTAATATATGTTCGACAACTGTTGGTGGACGACCTATGGCCAACCGCGAGGCAAGCGAAACATGCCGGGAAGCTCTGGCGGAGTCCTTCGAGGCTCTGGTCGAGAAGGCCATATCGTCGGGCTGGTCGGAACAGGAAGTCGCACTGGCACTGACGGACCTCGCCGAGACCTATCTGGTCAAGGTCGGCGCAACGGTCATCATCGAGGACTCAATCTATTCGCAGCTTGCCTTTGAGCGGCTGAAAAATTGAGGCGGAAGTCGCCCATCAGACCGGCCTGAAACACGCCGTTCACATATATGTTTCCGTTGGAAATGTTCGGTTGATAAATCACCGGCTCGGGCGCATAGTGCCCGCATCGTCGGCTATGGATGGGCGGTCGACGTCAATGCTAGTGGTGTCATTAGCCCTCATGGAACCTGTGGCGTGATGCTTAAATCCCCAGTTCTTCCACGTGACCTGCCACTTTTCTCGGATGATCTAGACCTCCTGTCCGGAGTACTTGACGATGTCTGCCGGGACAGGGGACTTGCGCGCGATACACCGGCTGCCGAAGTCATCGGCGCGCTCCTGATCCAGCTCTACCGACAGGGCGTTAGGGACAAGGGCAAGCTTGCCGCCCTCGCAAGGGCTTATTTGTAATTTCGGAACCTGAAGAGCGCCCGACTAGTCGTCGTTTGCCGCGTTGAGATTTTCCGGGCGGATCCCTTCGTCGATCCCGGTACGTGCTCGCAGCCTGACGCCCGGTCCGCCTTCGTCATGGTTGCCGCTGGCGATGAAGATGATGCCCGCCGCCTCCAGCGCTTGTTTGACCGCGAGCAGCGCATGCGGCTCGCCTTCCCGCTCATCGCGCTCCATTATTTCGATGGTGGCAGCGGGCAGACCTGAGGCGGTTGCCAGTTGCTCGATGCTCATTCCGGTCATCGCGCGGGCGCCGCGCATTTGTGTCGCTGTGATCATGAATCAAAGACTAGCGCGTCGGCGCTCGTTCGCAAGCCCGATGTGAAGCGCCATTGCGTCTATGGCGCTGTTCCAGCGCGGCGCAGCCCCAGACCACACCGAAAAGCAGATAGACATGTCGCCAGTGATCGATGTCGATGACGTTTCCGATTGCCACATGCCCTAGCACTCCGATCCACGCGATCATCAGATAGGGCTGCCAAGGCCGATCCTTCAGCAGGTTCCTGAACCCGAGATAGATTGTCCAGCAGAGCATGGTGACGTAACTGACAAAGCCAAGCCAGCCGTAGCTCGTCAGCGACTTCAGCCAGACATTGTGCTCATCCTCCGGAAACATCGTGCCGAAGACCAGCGGACCGATTCCGAGCGGTCGTTCCATCATCATCGTGAAGCCGATGCGGTGGCGCTCGAAGCGACCGAGGTGCTCACCGTCATACTGCTGCACGAGCTGGGCGCGCGTCGAAAAGAGCGCACTGACCTTCGGGAACTGCAACGCGACGACCAGCGACGCAACCAGCAACATGATCGCCGCAAGCGACAGAATCAGGATGCGCAGTCGAAACGCGCCGCTGCGTTCCTTGAGTAGCATGCAGAAGATCAGCAGGAGAATCCCGGCGGCAAAGAGGCCCCAGGCCGCACGCGAGAACGACAAGAAAACGCCCAGTGCCAGGATCAAGAGCGCTACCGCTTTGATCGGCGACGTCCTCAGATTGCTGACAAGAATGGCGTGGACAAGGTAGAGCGATGGCGGGATCAGGAATGGGCCAAATACGTTCGGGTCCTGGAAGGCGCCTTTGGCACGATCGTAGAGCGTGAAGACCTCTGCGCCGGGGAAGGCGTGAAAATAGCCGAGTATCCCGAGCAGGGAGGTGATAACGGCGGCGAACGCCCAGGCATTGAAGATGAGCGGCAGGCGCCGAGGGCTGTCCTCGACGATCGCGGCATAGAAGATCGCAGTCAATGCGAGGAACGTCGAGACCGCGACATACATTGGCCCGGTCCCGAGGTCCTTCATCTGGGTCAGCGAGAGCATGCCGCCGATGTTGAAGGCAAGCAGCAGGGCAAGCAGCGGCGCTGTGAAGCGTGAAATCCTGAGACCGAGGATGAACCAGATGCCGAGAAGGGCGGCCATCCACAGCTCGTAGGGCGCCGGCTCATCGATAACGAAGCCGGAGAGAAAGACACCAAAGGCAACCATCGCCGAACCGATCAGCCGCACCGTTGCTCGTTGCGGTTGAGCAACGCGAAGATGTGTCGCCGAGGCCGCGTTCAATAGGCGTTTTCCGTATTGAACAACCGGAAGGGCGTGAGGAACAGGATTTTCAGATCGAACCAGAGCGACCAGTTCTCGATATAGTAGAGATCGTAGGCGGTCCGGAACTTGATTTTGTCGTCGTGATCGACCTCGCCGCGCCAGCCGTTGATCTGCGCCCAACCCGTCACCCCGGGCTTCACGCGATGACGCGCGAAATAGCCTTCCACGACGTCGCCGAAGAGGCGGTCCTTCGCCTGGGCCAGAATGGCATGTGGGCGCGGGCCAACCAGCGAAATGTCACCCTTCAACACGTTGAAAAGCTGCGGCAGTTCATCGATCGAACTCTTGCGGATGAAGCGTCCGACGGGTGTGACGCGTGGATCGCCTTTGGTGACCGCGGCACGTCCGGTGGGGTCACCCTTGTCGGCATACATTGAGCGAAACTTGAAGATCCTGATGATCTCGTTGTTGAAGCCATGACGGTTCTGCATGAAGAAGACCGGCCCCTTCGAGGTGACCTTGATGGCGATTGCCGTTGCAAGCATGATCGGCCAGAGGAGCGCCAGGGCGAGCAGCGTAAAGACAATGTCGAAACAGCGCTTGGCAACCGAGTCCCAGTCCCTGATCGGCTTGTTGAAGATATCGAGCATCGGGACAGACCCGATGTGCGAATAGGCACGCGGGCGAAAGCGCAGGCGATTTGCGTGCGCGGCAAGGCGAATGTCGACTGGCAGCACCCAAAGCTTCTTCAGCAGCTGCAGGATGCGGGCCTCCGCGCTAAGCGGCAGGGAAATGATCAGCATATCGATACGGGTAATGCGTACAAACTCGACCAGTTCGGCGACCGTTCCGAGCTTCGGATAGCCGGCGACCATGATCGGCGACCGTTTCTCGCCGCGGTCGTCGAAAATGCCACAGATCCGGATGTCGTTGTCGGGTTGCTGTTCGAGAATGCGGATCAACTCCTTGGCCGGTGCCCCGCCACCGACGATCACCGCGCGGCGCTCCATGATGCCATTGCGTGACCAGTTGCGGATACCGTAGGCCGTCAACAAGCGAGCGGCGAGGAGGACGATTGCGCCGGCAATGAACCACGCAAAATGTGCTTGCGGCTGTGCCCGGCCGATGTTGCCGGAGAGTACGCTTGCAGCCGTGACAATCAGGAAGACGGATGCCCACATGGCAAGGACTCGCGGCAGCAGGCGCATGCGGGCGCGGAGCGCTGGGATGGAGTAGGTGTCGGCCGTCTGGAGCGCACTGACGAGGAGTGCCGCAACAACGGTGGCAGCGATCGCCCGCCCTGCAAGGGTTTCGCCCCCGTTCCCGGGCCAGAGGAGGAATGCAAGCAACCCGACGAGAAACTGTGAGGCGAATTCAAAAAGTCGGAACTGACCGATAATGATGGCCGGCGAGCGGTTTCCGGTGCTGAATTGCTCGGCGATCTGACGGGCATAGGCGTTGATCGGCTCCGGTTGAACCGTTCCATCCGCGCCTTCGTCGCGTCGATGGATGTCGGAAACCTGCTTCCGCAGCGCTTCCAGGTCAAACTGCTCGCTTTTCTCTGCCTTGTTCATGAGGCTACCGCCGCTGGTTATCACGCCGGCAATAACAGAAAGCCCCTAAGAAAACTTTTACGAAGCAAGAGCAATAGCTTGCTTCGATTGGGGATCCAGGAGGTCGTGGTACAATTTCAGGACATCGTTGGCCATGATCGAGGCCGAGAAGACCGACCTCACCTGTTCCATCGACGGCATCGCCGCATCATGCCAGCCCGGGATGCGGATCGCGTCCGCCATGGCGCGTGCGAGATCGTCGGTATCCTCGGGGTTGGCGAGTGCAGGGCTGTCTTTGCCCAGCGCCTCTGGAATTCCGCCGACGCGAGTTGCGATGATGGTCTTCCCGGCGCCGAGACCCTCGAGCACGATGTAGGGCATGGCTTCAGCGCGCGACGGAACGACCAGGTTCTGTGACATCGCGAACGCCTGCTGAACGCGCATCGCCGGCAGCATGCTGATGCGCTTGCCCAAACCACGCTCGATCATCATGTCTCGGTATTTGTCGCGCTCGGGCCCGTCGCCGACCATCACGGCCGAAAGTGGGCGTCCGAGAATGCGCTCCGCCTTCGCGAAGGCCTCCACAAAGAGATCGGGACCCTTTAGGTCCCGCAGCATGCCGACGTAGATGTAATGCACGGCATCCGAACGCGTTGGGATGAGCTCGAAATCGCGCTCCGCAAGGCCATTGTAGATCAGCCGCGTTTCCGTTCGCGGCCGCCCGACCTTCCTCGTATAGGCTTCGCGCTCGTACTCGCAGATGAAGACGAGGGCGTCCGTGAAGTACTCCTGCAGACGCTCCATGCGGAGCACGAATTGCCCTACGAGCGACCTCGGAGAATAATGCAGGCTTCCACCATGCGCAGTATAGAGGCGGGCTACGCGATACCTGTTTACCCGCAAGGCCGAGCCGGCAAGCCGCGCGAGCACACCGCCTTTGGCGCCGTGACCGTGCAGCACATCCGGCCGCAAACTTTTAATATTCTTGTACGTATCCCAGATCACTCCGATGTCGGAGAGGCTGACGTGCCGCCGCATGGGCATGCGGGTCAATCCCATCGCCAGGTAGGGACGAATCTCGTCGAACAAGCGGTCTTCATGCTCGCCGCCCGTTGAGCTGTCGCAAAGAATGCCGACTTCGTGCCCCGCCTTGCTGTGCTCCAACACCAGATCGCGGACATGGCGGAAAATTCCGCCGACCGGTGATCTGAAGCAATGGAGGATGCGGAGGGGGGGTTGTTCGGTCATCGAGGATCAGAACAGTCGTTCGCGAACGTAGATCGTGTCGCCGGCGACGATCGCCGAAGAGATGTTGACGCGACCTGTGATCACTTGCCCATTGACCTTCCGGGTTACGTCGACAGCGCCCTGGTTGGCGCGCGACGTAAAGCCGCCGGCAATGGCAACGGCATTCTGCACCGTCATTCCCGGAACGTAGGCGTATTGGCCGGATTGACCGACTTCGCCCATGACGAAGATCGAGCGATAGCGGTCGACATCGATCGTGACATCAGGGTCCCGCAGGTAGCCCTGTCTCAGCTTCTGCGCGATCTGGCCCGACAACTGCTGCAGCGTCCGTCCACGAGCCGGCACCTGCCCGATGAGCGGGAAGGCGATATAGCCGGCCTGGTCGATCGTATAAGTGTTGGTCATACTTGGCTGGTCGAACACGGTAATGCGCAGCCGGTCGCCGCTATCAAGCGAATAGGGCTGGATCGTCGCCTGATTGAAAGCCTGGGGGGCAGGCTTGTAGCTATTGCAGCCGCTCACGACCGCAGTCATGGCGGCGAGGCTCAGAGCCATCAAGAACTTGGGCTGTGCGAAAGGCATCGCGTCTGCTCATCGGAAAACGAAATAGGTCTCAGCCGTTATCAATCCGTTAGGGTTAATGGTCGGTAAAAAGCGCCGATTTTTTTGGCTTCGGCCAGTCGACGTGTCGCCGGGATTGCCCGAGCAAGCATTAACCGTTGGGTTACTATAGTCATTTACCCTCGCGGCCACGTTTGTTCTCGGAGTACCAGCATGTCCGGCGTATCGGGTAATCAGGATGTGGACATCGATCTCGGACAATTGGTCCGCGCCGTCTGGGCGCGCCGGCTAAAGGCTTTGGCGATTATTGCGTTGGGGGCAGGGGTCGCCTTCACGGGCGCCAAGATGATCTCCCCCAAATACCGAAGCGAAACGCGCATCCTGATCGAGCCGCGTGCTCCTGCTTTCGCCAATGCGCAGGTGAACGACACCAATTCTGGTCCGTTGCTGGACGAGCTCAACATTGCAAGCCAGGTGCAGCTGCTGCAGTCCGCGGATCTCATCAAGCAGGTCATCAACGGCCAGAAGCTCTACGATTTGCCGGAATTCGACGCTGCCGCGAATGGCTCGGCGCTCACCGACATCCTGGTCGCCCTTCACCTCAAGAAGAATCCATATGAAAATCCCCCCGAAGAGCGCGTGATCGACGCTTTCACCGAGCGGCTGCAAGTCTATCAGGTGCCGGGATCGCGGGTGATCGGCATTACCTTTACGTCGAAGGATCCCAAGCTCGCGGCGACAATCCCGAACGCGATGGCGGCGGTCTATCTCGCCACGCAGAGCGGCGCCAAGCTGGACTCGAATTCCGAGGCAACGCGCTGGCTGGAGCCCGAGATCGAAAACCTCCGCCAGAAGGTCAATGACGCCGAGCAGAAGGTGGCGGAATACCGTGCTGAGCACGGACTGCTTCCGACCAACGGCGGCTCGAATTTCGCGACACAGCAATTGAACGACATTTCGGCTGAGCTCACCCGGGTCCGGGGAGATCGCGCAAACGCCGAGGCGCGTGCCCAGTCCGTCCGCAATGCTCTCTCGTCAGGTGAGCCGTCCGACACGCTGCAGGACATCATGTCGTCTCAGTCGATCCAGCGACTGAAGAGCACGGAGTCGGGGCTGCAGTCGCAGATATCCGACCTGCAGACGTCGTTGCTCAACAACCATCCCCGCCTCAAAAGCCTCCGCGCGCAGCTTTCGGATATCAAGGTCCAGATTCGCCAGGAGACGCAGAAGATCCTTGCAAGCATCGAAAACGAAGCGAAGGTCGCTGCTGTTCGCCAAAAGGAACTGGAGCAGCAGGTCGACAGTCTGAAGGCGAACAGCGCCCAGGCCGGCGAGGACGAGGTTGGCCTCAACGCCTTGACGCGTGAAGCGACCGCGCAGCGCCAGCTTCTGGAGACCTATCTCTCTCGCTACCGGGAGGCCGCCTCGCGCGCCGACAAGAACTCAAGCCCGGCCGACGCCCGCATCGTGTCGAAGGCCATACAGCCCGTCGATCCCTATTTCCCGAAGGTTCTGCCGATCGTCATCGTTGCGGCCTTCGCAACTTTCATCATGACGTCCATTGTGATCATGCTCGCCGAACTCTTCAGCGGCCGGGCGCTCCGCCCGGTTGGGCTAAGCGAAGAGGAAGAGCGCGAGGATGGGGAACCTCAATCAGCGACCACCGGCTCCGTCAATCGCGTGGGCACACCGAGCCTGTTGGCCACGCCCGCAGACGACGAGCCGGTGGCCGAACAGGCTGAGGACGAGAAAATCGTTGAAACAAACGAATTCTCGATTGCATCCGTCTCGGACTACCTTCGAGGTAGCAGGGCGCCTCTGGCTATCGCCATTTCTCCAACCGGCGACGACGGCTCGGCGGCGACCGTGTCCCTTGTGCGCAAGTTGGCTGAGGATGGCTCGCGGGTCATTCTGGTCGACATGACCGGTTCCGGTCTGCCGACAAACCTCATGGCTGAGGACCGCAAGATGCTCGGCATAACCGATCTGCTCTGCGGCGATGCAGCCTTTGGCGATACGATCCACGGCGACAGCCGCTCAGACGCGCATTTCATTCCGCAGGGCATCAGCGATCCGCGCCGGGCAATGCGCGGTGCCGATCGCTTGTCTCTGCTGCTGGACGCTTTGATCTCGGCCTATGATTTGGTGATGGTGGAATGCGGCGCCGCCGACGTGGCCGGCGTTTCCAGGCTGACCCAAAGCAAGGATGTCGAGATCATTCTCTCGATGCCTGAGATCGTCGAGCAGGAGTTCGTGACTGTCATGACCGAGTTCGAAGCCGCCGGTTATGAACGCGTCGTTCTGATGTCCGATAGCAACGAGTCCATCGAGAACCCAATCTCGCGGCGTGCCGCGTAATCAAACGCCGATAACGCGGCGCAGGCGCTGGGCCACGGCGTAGAGCCTCTGTTGAGACTTGATGAAGCCTTTGCCGCGCGTGATGGCCCGGTGCATTGCGGCACCCACGGTGCCGCGGAGCGAAAGCGGCAGAACGACGTCATGATGCTCAGTCTCTACAGGCGCCCATGAGCGTTTGTATCGCTGGTCGCCAAGGCCGAAATCGAACAGTCTTACGCCCTTGCCGTGCTGGCCGGCTACCATCTGCCAAAACAGAAATTCGCCAGGGCTCGTCTCCGGCGCCGCGCTTTCATCGAAGGCGGTGAACTGGCAGATGATGTGGTCGCCTTTGCGAGAAAGACCGGCGAGCGCGGCGATGCGGCCGTCATGTTCGCCCTTCAGGCGGATTGCGTGCATTTCCAGTCCCACCATCCCGCGGTCGCGGTCGCGGATGTCGATGGCGCCGTGCAGGAACGCTTTGGTCTCCGGGTCTGCAAATACGTCAGGCGACCCGAGCGCCTTGAGACGCTCACGTTTCTGTTCGAAGAAGCGATCGAGCAACTGGTGTTGTTCATCCGGGGTGCCGCTGGAGATGTAGTCGAAGCCACCGAGCGCCTCAAAACGCCGCAGCTGCGCCCGGAACCTCTTGCGTCGGCCCTTGGCATTCACCTGTTGAAGCGTCGACTCCATCTTGTCGAGAAGTGGAAGCTGGTAGGCGTGATTCTGGTTCTGGACCATCGGCAATAATGCCAGGGGATTACGTCGGCCGCGCCATTCCAACGGAACATTCTGCAGCAGCAGAAGATCGGCGCGTCCGGCCAGAGCACGGCGCAGAGACATCGCAAGCTTTTGAGGCTCCAGATTGTCGGCAAGTTCAATGAAGCGCGTTGAGAGGAGGCCGGTGTTGATGTTGCTGTGATCGGCGCCGATAAATCTGGCGGTCCGGAAGCCATGAAAGCTGGTTATCTCTAGCGGTAGAATGAATGCAGTCTCTCCGCCAATCCTGCCCCAGACGATCGACAGTTGGTGTCCGAAGGCCTTGGTCCACGCCATGCACCAGTCATAGCCTTGGTGAAGAGAATTCAGGTTGTCGCAATCGAGCGCGCGCCAAACGGTCTCCAGCGGCGCCAAGCTATCCAGGACGGCGATATCGAGTTCTGCCGCCCCAAGCTGCGCATCCGGCGCCAGCCATTCGGAAATACCGGCGTCGGGTTCCGTTGAATGGTGTGCCCTATCTGAAACAGGAAGCTTCTGCGCCTGCACTGATTTTCTCCGGACTGACTTGCAGGCGCGAAGAATAGTCCAACGGAACGTCCATTTGGTTTATGAGCGGCGCTAAACCTTGCTTTCCATCGATCACGGTTATCCCGTCGTTAACGGATCACTGCTGCTTCGGCCCGGCCATCCATTTGATGATGACCATCGCGGGCAGCACCCACAGCAGGCCGGTCAATAAAAAGTACAGGAGCTGGCCCCACCATGGCGCGTCACCGAGCGTGGCGACCGCAATCGTGTTTGCGAGCAGCGCATAGGCGAGCACGAGCACGACGATCAGGATCGTACCGATGAATTTGCGGAGGCGGACAGGCATCAAATATCTTTCAAACTGGTGTTCCGATTGCCGCGACGGCATGCCGCAAAGGTTCGGGGCTTGTTTTGCATGAGCCGCTCAGGCAAATCAACTACCGTACGTAAGGAGCAGCCATGGCGATCGCGAACTTGACCACCGAACAGCAAATACTGCGTGAGATACGCCGGCAGGATGGCAATCGCCGGGCCGTTCGCATCTGGCTGGGCTTTGTGCTCCTGGCGTTGTTCTGTCTTGTGATCATCGGCGGAGCCACCCGGCTCACGAATTCGGGGCTTTCGATCACCGAATGGAAGCCGATCCATGGTGTCATTCCGCCTCTCAGCGCCGCGCAGTGGGACGAGGAGTTCAGGCTCTATCAGCGCATTCCCGAATATCAGCAGATGAACAGCGGAATGACGGTCGACGAGTTCAAGGGCATCTTTTGGTGGGAATGGGCCCATCGCCTGATCGCACGTGGCATTGGTGTCATCTTCGCGCTGCCGCTGCTCTATTTCTGGTTGGCGGGAAAGGTGGAGAGACGATTGCGTTGGCCGCTCTTCGGAATTCTCATGCTGGGTGGACTGCAGGGTGCGATCGGCTGGTGGATGGTGTCGTCAGGACTCTCCGTCCGAACCGACGTCAGCCAATACAGGTTGTCAACGCACCTGATCATGGCCTGTCTTATCTTCGCGTCCTGCATGTGGATCATGCGAGGGCTTTCCCCTCACTCCGATGACAAGGCGCCCACACAAGGCTCGCATGTCTGGGCGGGCGCAATCGCGGTGTTTGCGCTTTTCCAGATCTACCTCGGAGCGCTCGTCGCAGGCCTCGACGCCGGCTTCACCTATAATACCTGGCCATTGATGGATGGCGCCGTCGTGCCCTCGGATCTGCTGATCCAGCAACCGGCCTGGATCAATTTCTTCGAGAACCCCAAGACCGTGCAGTTCGTTCATCGGCTGGGCGCCTACACCCTTTTTGCGCTGACGCTGATCAACATGATCATAGCTCTGACCGCAGCGCCCTCCACGACGCATGCCCGGCGCACCGTCGTCCTGTTTGTTCTGGTGACAATACAGGCGGCGATTGGTATCGCGACCTTGCTGCTGCAGGTCCCTCTTCATTGGGGGCTGCTGCATCAGGCGGGAGCGCTGGTGGTCTTTGGCTTCGCCATCGCCAATTGGCGGGGGTTCTATGGAGAGTATCCGCGCGAGACCATGATTGCCGAGCGGGACTAAGGCGCGTCGCTGGGATCAGCGAAAGTCCCGTTCGAACGTCAAGCATCAGATGGCAAATGCCGCCAGCCTCATTTGAGGCCGTCGACGTGTTGTTTACCGGTTTAATTACTACTGGTTGCAAGAAATAGTCGGTTCGTTGATGGTGGACGTTGGGTCTATCAAGAGGGACTGGAGCCGTTGAATGCCCGAACCCCGCTCGCCACGACTGGCCGTACTTATCGATGCTGACAACACTTCCGCAAGAATCGCTGCTGGCTTATTCGAGGAGATAGCCAAGATCGGCGAGGCAAGCGTTCGGCGCATTTATGGCGACTTCACCAGTTCCTGTTCAAAAGCATGGAACGACGTGCTGGCGCGACACGCGATAGTCCCTCAGCAGCAATTCGCGTACACGACCGGCAAGAATGCTTCCGACATCACTCTTGTCATTGATGCCATGGACCTGCTGCACAGTGGCCGTTTCGACGGCTTTTGTCTTGTATCCTCGGACAGCGATTTTACGCGACTTGCCTCGCGAATCCGTGAGCAGGGCATCGATGTTTTCGGATTTGGCGAGCAGAAGACACCGGAGAGTTTCCGGCAGGCATGCCGTCGATTCATCTATACCGAAAACCTGGTGCCCACGGTCACATCAAACGGCAGGGAGGTTACGCAAGCGCCCTCCCTACGCCAGCCGAGCGCAGCGACGCCCGTCATCAAGAAGGTCATCGCTCAGATGGAGAGTGAAGATGGATGGGTATCGCTCGGTGCGGTTGGAGCGCAGCTCGCAAATCTGGCGTCGGACTTCGATCCTCGGACATATGGCTTCCGGAAGCTAAGCGACCTCGTCAAGAAGACGAACGCGTTCGACATGAACACTGTCGAAGGCAAGCCGCTCCGTATCCGGGTGAAACAGCCATCGCCAAAAGCATAAAAAAATCCGGCTGCGTCACCGCAGTCGGATCCTGTTACTTATCACCGAAAATCAGTCTTAGAAAAAACCGCGGCGCTGCCACCAGCCAGCTTTTTTCGGCTTGCCGTCACCTTCGGTCTCGGCAGCATCGCTGCGCGTCGATTTAACCGTTGGTTCAGACGAGGAGATGTTCGACTCCCTGTTGGCGCGCACAGGCTTCGATTCTTCGACTGCGGGCGTAGCCAGGTCTGCGGATACAGCCTCGACTTCGGCTTCCGCGGCCGGTGCTGCCTCCGTCGATGCTTCTTCGACGACAGGCTCTTCGACCGGCGATGCCTTGCGGCTGCGACGTGCACGCTTCGGCTTTACGTCTTCCGTAACCGAGGCGCCCGTTTCAACAGCGGCCATCGCCGGCTGAGCTTCGACTGCTTCCTCGGCGGCGGCTTCGATCACCTCGACGGTGGTCACTTCCGTCTCACCATCTTCGGCATCGTCATCTGCCGCTTCCGCTGCAGAAGCCTCCTGCTCGCCGCCTTCCTCGCGGTTGCGGCGGCCGCCGCGCTTGCCGCGACGGCGGCGCTTGCGGCGCTGGCTCTCATCACCTTCGTCACGCGTTTCCGAGGTGGCGGCAACGCCTTCGTCACCTTCTTCCTCGTCATCGCTGTCGATCTGGTCGCCTTCCACCGCATCAGCCGAAACGCTGTCGGGAGCAACCGCCTCGCCATTGCCGTTGCGGCCGCGACGACGACGGCGACGCTTGCGCTTGCGGCCCTCGCCATCGCCTTCGGCGCGCTGAGCCGGACGTTCGGCTGCGGCCGGCTTGGCCCCCAGTTCCTCTTCTTCCTCCTCGTCGACTTCGACCACGATATCGTCGTCTTCGTCATCGGGGATGGCAGCAAAGTTGAACAGGGTCTCGATCTTGACCGGGTTCTCGACCGGCTCGCCGCGGTCGATCGCAAAGTGCTGCGAGCCGACCGAGCCATCCGCGTCGATAATGATCGACACACCGAAGCGGGCTTCGTAGTCGACGATCGTCTGCCGCTTGTGGTTGAGCAGGTACAGCGCAATATCAGGCGTCGTGCGAACCGTGATGTTGTGCGTGGTGTTCTTGAGCAGGTACTCCTCGATGCCGCGCAGGACATGCAGAGCAACGGAGGACTGCGAACGGACGTGGCCGGTACCGCCGCAATGCGAGCAGACCTGCGTCGTCGATTCAAGAACGGATGCGCGGATGCGCTGGCGCGACATTTCCAGAAGACCGAAATGCGAGATACGGCCGACCTGAATGCGCGCGCGATCGTTCTTCAGGCATTCCTTCAGCTTCTTCTCGACAGCGCGGTTGTTGCGCTTTTCTTCCATGTCGATGAAGTCGATGACGATCAGGCCGGCAAGGTCGCGCAGACGAAGCTGGCGAGCGATTTCTTCCGCCGCTTCGAGGTTGGTCTGCAGAGCAGTGTCCTCGATCGAGTGCTCGCGCGTCGAGCGGCCGGAGTTGACGTCAATCGAAACCAGCGCTTCGGTCTGGTTCATGATCAGGTAGCCGCCCGACTTCAGCGTTACCTGCGGCTGCAGCATGCGGTCGAGCTGAGCCTCAATGCCGGAGCGCGAGAAGATCGGGTGGATGTCGCGATAGGGCTGAACCACCTTGGCGTGGCTCGGCATCAACATCTTCATGAAGTCTTTCGCTTCACGATAGCCTTCCTCGCCGGCAACGATGATCTCGCCGATATCCTTGTTGTAGAGGTCACGGATCGAGCGCTTGATGAGCGAGCCTTCCTCATACACGAGGCAGGGAGCGGTCGACTGCAGCGTCAGCGTGCGGACGTTCTCCCACAGGCGCATCAGATATTCGAAGTCGCGCTTGACCTCGACCTTGGTTCGATTCGCGCCGGCGGTGCGCAGGATGACGCCCATGCCCTGCGGGACTTCGAGCATACGCGCGATTTCCTTCAGGCGCTTGCGGTCCTGCGGATTGGTGATCTTGCGGGAGATGCCGCCGCCACGCGCCGTGTTCGGCATGAGGACGGAGTAGCGACCGGCCAGCGAAAGATAGGTCGTCAGGGCAGCGCCCTTGTTGCCACGCTCTTCCTTTGCCACCTGCACCAGCAGGATCTGGCGGCGCTTGATGACTTCCTGGATACGATATTGCTTGCGCGGCTTGCGCTGGACGCGATCGGGAACCTCCTCCATGGCGTCTTCGGCGCCGACGGATTCGATCACTTCCTCTTCGTGGTCGTGATCGTCGTCATCGTCGTCATCGCTGCGGCGGCGGGCGTCGACCTCTTCGGAGATCGAGTCGGTCTCGACCATTGCGGCCATCTCGTTGCCCGACGAGCCTTCATCGTCGTTGTCGGCGGTGGCTTCGCTGGCAGCCTCGTCGCTGGCAGGCGCTTCAGCAGCCGGCGCCACCTTCTTGCGGCTGCGGCGGGGCTTTGCCTTCTTGACGGGTGCTTCCTCGGCGACTTCCGCAACGGCCTCGACCGTTTCGGTTGCTACGGCACCGTCTTCTTCGGGAGCGGCTTCCGCTGCCGGCGCTTCGGCAGTTGCGGCTACGCCAACCTCGGGCTGTTCCTGGGTGGAGAGATCGACCGGCGCCGTCTCGACGTGTTCGACGTCGTCGTCGCGGCGATGCTCTTCAGCTTCGGCGCGAAGCAGGGCCTGACGATCGGCAAGCGGGATCTGGTAGTAGTCGGGGTGAATTTCGGCAAAGGCCAAAAAGCCGTGCCGGTTGCCGCCGTAATCAACGAACGCGGCCTGCAGCGAGGGTTCAACCCTCGTTACCTTTGCGAGGTAGATGTTGCCGCGGATCTGCTTCTTGTGCTGTGACTCGAAGTCAAATTCTTCTATGCGGTTTCCGCGAACGACAACAACGCGCGTCTCTTCCTCGTGAGACGCGTCGATAAGCATCTTGTCTGCCATGTAAGCTGTGCTCCTCGGCGCGGCCGAACGTCGGCATCCCCTTGTGTCGAAGAGACAGAGGAGAGGCGGCTCGTCGTTGCAGCGCCGGATAATGAAAGTCGCGATTGGTGCGGTGTGGAAGGCAGCAGCCAGACAGCAGCGGGGGAGATGTTCTCCCGGGGCCTGTAGACTTCAGATAAAACCTGCTGCGACACCATCAAAGACCAAGCGAGATCGACAAAACTAAGACCTTGTTCAGGTCCGATGAGTTTGCTCTCTCTGTAAAGAGCGGTTGGTGGCTATCCACCGATGAAGTTCCCGCATACGCCGGAAAATTCAGGATCCAATTTCGAGTGGAAACACATAAGACGGCGGACGATTGCCGGTTGTGGCGCCAGTTCCCTTGCGGTTTGGCTGCCGTGCAGGCGACTCTATCCCGTCAGCACTTCTACCCTAAAAATCCTTGTATGTTTTCTCTGTCACAATAGCAAGGGAAAAGCCAAATGTGCCATAATATTGATGGATTTTGGAAGGCATACAAAGTCGGGGATTAAGGGCGCCGATTCGGCTCCGTGGCCGCGAACGTCGCTGATACCGGCGATCTCGCGTTTGCCGGGAGAAGTTGATCGGAATGATATTTAAGGTGTGGCGGTCGATTGTTTAAGAGGGTACGACCCGCGACGGTAATATCCGGATGGCGGAAAATAAGGTTTACCGGCGTGGTGGCCGTTGCCGCGGCCGCGACGGCTTTTGCATTTCTTCCTGAGGTGCGAGCAGACGAAGCAGCGAAGGCCGACCCCTTGCTCGCCTATGGCGCCCGAATCATCGGCGACGATGCACGTACGCGCATTGTCATCGACTTCGATCGGGCTCCCGATTTTTCCGTCCACTATATCGCCAATCCCGAACGCATCGTCGTCGACCTGCCTGCGACAGCCTTCGGCTTCCCAGCTGCGGATCTCGCGGCGAGGGGTCTCTTCAAGGACATACGCTACGGCAAGATGGACGAGGACAGCGCCCGTATCGTGCTGACCGCCAAGAAGCCGGTGAAGATGGAAGTCGCCAAGGTCCAGGAAGATGAGGACGGCAAGGGGCACCGTCTCGTCCTGGATGCGGCAATGACGGACAACGAGAAGTTTGCCGAACTGGTCAAGGCCCAGTCCTGGAGCGATCCTTCGTCCCAACAGACGACGAGCGCCATTCCTGCGCCGGAGAAACCGGCTGATGGAGATTTCATCATCGCTGTCGATGCTGGTCACGGCGGTATCGACACTGGTGCGATCGGCGTCGATACCAAGACGCAGGAGAAGGACGTAACGCTCGCCTTCGCCAAGGCGCTCGCCGATCGCCTCAACCGCGAGTCCGGCATCAAGGCGTTCCTGACGCGAAAGGATGACTCGTTCCTGTCGCTCTCCGAGCGTGTGGAGATTGCCCGCCAGAACCATGCGGGCCTCTTCATTTCGATGCATGCGGACACCCTGAAGCAAAAGGATATTCGCGGCGCGACAGTCTACACGATTTCCGACAGGGCCTCCGACAAGCTCGCCGCCGATCTCGCCGACCGCGAAAACCTCTCCGACCAGATTGCCGGCAAGGAGACCGTGGCTGAGCCTCCCGAAGTCGCCGATATTCTGCTCGACCTGACGCGCCGCGAAACGCAGGCTTTTTCTATTTCGCTTGCTGAAAGCGTGCTTACATCCTTCAAGGATCAGGTAGGGACGATCAACAATCCACACCGCCATGCGGGCTTCCGCGTTCTGCAGGCACCGGATGTGCCGTCTATCCTGTTGGAACTGGGCTTCCTTTCCAACAAGGACGACGAAAAGCTCCTGCTTGATGACGGATGGCGGGGAAGGATGGCCGACCTGCTGACGGAGGCCGTCAAGCACTACCGCACGGCGATGGTTGCAAATGGGGGCTGATTGCAGCCGTGGCGCAGATGTGACACTTTCTGGTGTAACACGATCGCAATGTGGGAATAGCGCTTCAAGGCCCTATTTTACTCACATTCACGCCGTTACTCAGCCTTGTGTTTCCATAGATGAAACGGAATCGGCTTGTGGCGAAAACGCTCATGGAGTAAGTCGCCCGACATGCAAGATGCCCCGATCCTGCGATTGTTATGTCGCGCTGATCGATGATTGAGATACCGGTAGCTTAAATATGATTAGACTTCTTGGATATTTCTTCGGAGTGGCTTGCGTCCTGTTCTTGGGCGTGGCGGCTGTTGTTGCCGTTTACTTGGCAACCGTCACGAAGGACCTTCCGGACTACGCAGTGCTGAACAGCTACGAGCCGCCGGTGACGACCCGCGTTCATGCAGGCAACGGTGCGCTAATGGCGGAGTATGCAAAGGAACGCAGACTTTTCCTGCCGATCCAGGCTGTTCCCGACCGCGTCAAGGCGGCCTTCCTGTCTGCTGAAGACAAGAACTTTTATCAGCACCCCGGCATCGATGTTACCGGCTTTGCGCGCGCACTGGTTGCTTATCTGACCGGCGGTCCGACGCAGGGCGGTTCGACGATCACGCAGCAGGTTGCCAAGAACTTCCTGCTTTCCAGCGAACAGACGATGGAGCGCAAGGCGAAGGAAGCGATCCTTTCCTTCCGTATCGAACAAGCCTACAGCAAGGACAAGATCCTTGAGCTGTACCTGAACGAGATCTTCTTCGGCCTGAATTCCTACGGTATCGCGAGCGCCTCGCTCACCTATTTCAACAAGTCGGTGAACGAACTGACGGTCGCCGACGCTGCCTATCTTGCCTCCCTGCCGAAGGGTCCCGCCAACTATCATCCCTTCCGCCATCCCGAAGCAGCGATCACCCGCCGCAATTGGGTCATCGATCGCATGGTCGAGAATGGCTATGTCAGTCAGTCCGATGGTGCCGAGGCCAAGAAACAGCCGCTCGGTGTCACCGGTCGCAGCAGCGGGCCCTCGCTTTTTGCATCCGGCTATTTCGCCGAGGCGGTCCGCCGTCAGTTGATCGACCAGTACGGCGAGAAGATGCTGTACGAAGGCGGATTGTCCGTTCGTACCTCTTTTGACCCCGCGTTGCAGGTCTTTGCGCGCAAGGCCCTTCAGGATGGTCTGACCAACTACGATGAGCGTCGTGGCTTCCACGGTCCGATCAAGCAGATCGACACGGCTGCTGACTGGGGTAAGGCGCTGGCCGATATTCCGGCTTTGACGGACGTGCCAGAATGGCGACTGGCTGTCGTGCTGGCCGTATCGGCCGACGGCGTCGACATCGGGCTGCAGCCCCCGAAGGATGGCGCGGGCAAGATCCCTTCCGAGCGCGAGCGTGGAGCCATCGAGGCCAAGAATATGCAGTGGGCATATCGCTCGGCTTCCGGCCGGAAGACAGCAAAGTCGCCCGACGGCGTTCTGTCAGCCGGGGATGTCGTCTACGTCGAGCGGTTGGGGGACGAAGGTTCCAAGTCCTACCGGCTTCGCCAGCCGCCGAAGGTCGAAGGCGGTCTCGTCGCGATGGACCCGAAGACCGGTCGCGTGCTTGCGATGGTCGGCGGCTTCTCCTACGCGCAGTCGGAATTCAACCGTGCGACCCAGGCGATGCGCCAGCCGGGTTCGTCCTTCAAGCCGTTCGTCTATGCGGCGGCCATGGACAATGGATATACGCCGGCGTCGGTTGTCAGCGACGATCCGCTGTCGATCCAGACGGGCAATGGCCAGGTATGGGCACCGGATAACTATGAAGGCGAGGGTGGTGGCGCCAACACGCTTCGCTTCGCGATCGAGCACTCGCGCAACCGCATGACGGTGCGCCTTGCCAACGATCTCGGCATGAATGTCGTCGCCGAATATGCAGAACGCTTCGGGATCTACGATCACATGATGCCGGTTCTCGCCATGTCGCTCGGTTCCGGCGAAACCACGGTCTTGCGCATGGTATCGGCTTATTCGGTCATCGCCAATGGCGGCAAGCAGATCAAGCCGACCCTGGTTGACCGGATCCAGGACCGCTATGGCCGTACGATCTTCAAGCACGAGGAGCGCGTCTGCGAGGGCTGCAATGCGAGCGACTGGCATAACCAGGACGAGCCCAACGTCGTCGACAATCGCGAAACCGTTCTCGACCCGATGACCTCCTACCAGATCACCTCGATGCTGCAGGGGGTCATCCAGCGCGGCACGGCCGCCGGCAAGGTCGATCTCGGCGGGCGTGACGTTGCTGGCAAGACGGGTACGACCAACGATGAAAAAGATGCGTGGTTCGTCGGCTTCACGCCAGATCTTGTCGCCGGCCTTTACATCGGCTTCGACTCGCCGTCGACGCTTGGACGCGGTGGCACAGGCGGCTCGCTTTCTGCGCCGATCTTTAACGAGTTTATGCAGGTTGCTGTGAAGGACATGCCGGAATCTAAGTTTGTCATTCCGGCGGGCATGAACCTCATTCCGATCGACCGCAAGACCGGCATGGCTGCGGTTCAGGGCGACCCGAACACGATTATCGAGGCCTTCAAGCCAGGTACCGGTCCTGCCGACAGCCTCTCTGTTATCGGCATGGACAATGCGATGGCGCCCGAAGAAATTCTGCGGACGTCGCCGCAGGCCAACCAGGCCGTCCAGTCCGGCGCCGGCGGCCTCTACTAACCTTTTCCCTGACCCGTTGTGGCGGTTGCGGCCCTTTACATCCGCAGCCGCCACAATTATTTGACGGGCAACTTTTCAAGCAACGCGAAGAAGCAGGAAAATGCGAGCGGAAATCCAGAACGTAGTCGATGAAACCAAGCAGGCTATCACCCTGCTGAGGAGGCATCTTTGACTGGGACCAGGCGATAAGACGACTGGACTGGTTGAACAACAAGGCAGAGGATCCGACCCTCTGGAACGATGCTTCGGAAGCACAGAAGCTGATGCGCGAGCGTCAGCAGCTAGATGACGGCATCAACGGCGTGAAGCAGCTCGAGCAGCAGCTCAACGACAACGTCGAACTGATCGAGATGGGCGAGGAAGAGGGCGACGAGAATGTCGTCAAGGACGCCGAAGACGCGCTCAAGAGCCTGAAGGCTGAAGCCGCCCGCCGCCAGGTGGAGGCGATGCTATCGGGCGAGGCCGACAGCAACGATACCTATCTCGAAGTCCACTCCGGCGCAGGCGGAACGGAAAGCCAGGACTGGGCCAACATGCTGCTGCGCATGTATACCCGCTGGGCGGAGCGTCAGCGCTTCAAGGTAGAGCTTCTTGAAGTGCACGATGGTGAAGAAGCAGGCATCAAGTCGGCAACCCTGCTGGTCAAAGGCCACAACGCCTATGGCTGGCTGAAGACGGAGTCGGGCGTGCATCGCCTGGTGCGTATTTCGCCCTACGACAGCAACGCGCGGCGCCACACCTCGTTCTCCTCGATCTGGGTCTATCCCGTGGTCGACGACTCGATCAACATCGAGGTCAACGAGAGCGACTGCCGCATCGACACCTACCGCGCCTCGGGAGCGGGCGGTCAGCACATCAACACGACCGATTCGGCCGTGCGCATCACGCATATCCCGACCGGCATCGTGGTTTCCTGCCAGCAGGAACGCTCGCAGCACAAGAACCGGGCCAAGGCTTGGGACATGCTGCGTGCTCGTATGTACGAAGCCGAGTTGAAGAAGCGCGAAGAAGCGGCGAACGCCGAGGCAGCCTCGAAGACCGACATCGGCTGGGGTCACCAGATTCGCTCCTACGTGCTGCAGCCCTACCAGCTGGTCAAGGACCTGCGGACGGGCGTGGCGAGCACGGCGCCGGGCGACGTGCTGGATGGCGAGCTCAACGAGTTCATGGAAGCCGCTCTCGCTCACCGCATCAGCGGCAAGCCGGACGCTGTCGTCGACGACGTCGAGTAACCGCTCAAACGTATGAACATAGAGAAGGCCCCGAATGGGGCCTTTTCGATTCAAGCGGGAAAACCGGAAGTTCTCCAGCGACAAATCAACGGCTTCGACTAGTTGCTGGCTTTGCCGACGGTAACCTCACCAAATTCGTCGATGACGACAGTCCAAGTCTCCGATTCCGCATCCGGATCGGTCTTCAGGTAGACCATTGCAAAAAGGCCGGGCTCCTTGAGCATGCCGGAGGAGTTTTCGGGCCTGATGTCGGTGACATACGGCTTCAGATCGCTGAGTTCCTGCAACTCCACCGTCGAGGTGATGGACGGCTCAGCGTCGCTCTGCTCGATTTGCTGCAAATATATCTTGGCGGTGCGGTCCGCCTGCCTGACGGCAAACAGCTTGTAGTAGCCGTGGCGCGGTTTTGCGGGAGCGGGAACGGCAGCCGCAGTTTGGGGCGCCGAAGGTGATCGTTGAATGGCCGGCGCCGCCCCGTCGTCTTCCCAGTAACCGGTGCTGGTCGCGAAGATGACTGAAGCCGGTAGGATCGCGTCTTCTGCCTCAACGCCTCGCGCGCAGAGGGTGGACGCGGCTAGCAGCAAGGTACAAAGCGTCGTTCGTCGCAAGCTCATGTCTCAGTCCTCGAACTGCTCCGCAAGAATACGATCGGACCATGATCGATCGGGATCGGAGAGAATGCGCGCGGTCGTAAGTTCCGATTGCGCGATGCGAATATGCAGCACCGATTTCACTTCCGTGTTGTCAGCGACCGCGTTGACCGGCCGCTTCTCCGCCTCGAGTATGTGTATATCGACCGTCACCTTGTTGGGCAGAAGGGCGCCGCGCCAGCGCCGCGGCCGGAACGCGCTGACCGGAGTCATCGCCAACAGAGGGGCGTCAAGCGGCAGGATCGGTCCATGCGCGGAGAGGTTATAGGCCGTCGAACCCGCGGGCGTGGCCACCATCAGGCCGTCGCAGATAAGCTCGTCGAGTCGCACGACACCGTCCACTTCGACCCGCAGTTTGGCGGCTTGATAGGATTGCCGGAACAGCGAGACTTCGTTGATGGCAAGTGCTGTCGAATTCGTGCCGTCGGAATTCGCCGTTGTCATCTGCAAAGGGTGAAAGGCATTTTCGACTGCTGTGCAGATTCGATCCTGCAGATCTTCCGTTCGATAGTCGTTCATGAGGAAGCCGATGGAGCCGCGATTCATGCCGTAGACCAGCTTGCCCGAGTTCATCGTGCCATGCAGCGTCTGCAGCATGAAACCGTCGCCGCCGAGGGCGACGATCACGTCGGCCTCTTCAGGGGGCACGTCACCATAAATGCCTATCAACTCTTCCCGAGCCGCCAGCGCCTCTGTCGCCGAGGAGGCAAGGAAGGAAAGCGTCTGAAACGAACGGCCCATGTAATTCCTTTTACGTATTCAACGAACGATAACATAGTCTTGGCGTCTAGGCGCCAATAAAAGCCGATTTTGTCAAGTGCATCTGCAGCGCCGGCTGGAGCCATCGTCAATTCTTCGCTGCTCGATTTCAGGCGTATGCTGTGGAAGGCCCGGAACTCGAGCCGGGCAAGCCTCGGATCATCTTTCGTCGACAAGGCAGATGGCGTCAATCCTGGCGTGGGGCGGCACTGCGTACTCTCCGTCGATAGCGAGACCGTACGCGCAGGCTTGCCGAGGCATTCGTAGTGACAATGGATACAGAACGTTTTGAAACGTGCTCCAATGCCAAGTTGGCGTCTATAATCGCCCTTCTTTGCGGTAGCGTGCCACGCATGTATCGAGGCTCGTATCTGGAGGCGTTAGCGACAGCCGCCTGCTTCTGCCACAGCGCACTTTAACACCTGCTCCGCATATTCGACGACGGCTCTTTCGTCGGTGACACATAACTTCAGGACTTGGCATTTCTCCTTGAGTTCGTGCAGGACGCGTCGGTGAACCCTTGCAATCGCGGCAGTATTCTTGAGCTTCATGAGCTCCTGGAGACAAGCCACTGCTACGATCTCTGAAACCAGCAGCTTGCCTTCGACTTCTCCCTGCGTTGGAATGGCAAAACGCTCACCGCCGGGTTTGAAATCTCTATCGGGCGACAGCATGACAAACCTCCCATGGCCTTGATCGACGAAACGATGAAGAAATACGCCAGAGGGGCCGCCCAGGGTCGACAGCCGCCCCTTCGCACGCTCCAAGGCTATGTGGCTTTGACCTCGATCTTGCGGTCGTTCGTCCCGGTGTTGGCAGCCTTTGGAAGCGTGACCTTCAGGACGCCTTTCGCGAAAGCGGCGGCGATCTTATCTGCCTCGATGTAGTCAGGAAGCCGAAACGAGCGCTGGAAGGAGCCGTATCGGCGCTCCGAAAGGTGGTAGGCCTCGTCCTTCGATTCCTTTTCCTCCGTCTTTTCGCCCCGAATGGTCAGCACGCCGTTCGAAAGCCTGATGTCTATGTTGCTCTCGTCGAGGCCGGGAACTTCCGCGGTGATCTCGAATGCGTTGTCTTTCTCGACGACATCCACCGCGGGAGACACGACCCAGTCGGCAGCAGAAGTCGTGCGTCCGAGGAGCTGACCTGAGAGCGGACGCCATGAGGAAGGGCCGAAGTCGTCGAACAGCCGGTCGATTTCGGTACGAAGTGAGTCGAATGGAGACCACATCCCGCCGGGAGCCGGCGTCGTGGTCTTCTGTTCTTTCTTAATGGGGAACATATCGGGCATGATCATCTCCTGTTGGCCAAGAGGTCCGGAAGCCGGATCTAATCATTGCGTTTCGCTCGACATCGAGCGCAGTCATTAAAGCACGCGGGTGGGCAAGTGACTTTGATCAATGTCAAGAACACAGGAAATTAATTGGCGCGCGGACTCAGTCTAACGCAGTATCGGTCGAACCGTCCGCCGGAGAACGCACATTTAGAACATCGGTCGAATAGAACATCGGTCGAAGACGCGGTTCGGTACCATCCGTTTTGCAGTGCGCCGAGCGATATCCTCTGCCCTATCCGTACACGTTTCAGGATTGGAAATTGATCCAGCACAATGCAGATCCAGCAAAAAAGGAGGATGATTTATGTAAGCGGTGTCCTCGTTTTGCGGCCCGTCGAGTATTCCTCGGAGGAATGGGAGAGACAGACATGTCAACGACACTCAGGAGTATGAGCCATGTAGAATGCTTGGAAATGCTGGAACGGGCGCATTTTGGTCATCTGGCTTGCAGTAACGAAGGCCGGCCTTACGTGGTCCCAATCTACTTTGCGTTCCAATCACGAGTAGCCTACAGTTTTTCGATGCCAGGACGAAAAGTGGAGTGGATGCGGCTGAATCCAAGAGTCTGCCTCCAGGTGGAGGAGCAGTGGGGGAAGGGCGGATGGAGGAGCGTCGTGCTGAACGGCCACTTCCAGGAACTGCCGGACGATGATGTCTGGCACGAGGAGCGCCTGCACGCGTGGTCACTTTTGCAGAGACACTTGGACTGGTGGGAGATCGGCTCGCTTGAGCCTCGCGAACTACCGACTGCGTCTGCATCTGCCCACCTATTCTACTGCATCTACACGGACGATGTCTCCGGTCGGGTCGTGGCCCTTTAGTGACAACGCCTCGGCCCTCGAGGTTTCCGCAATGTCTGCGCACCCTTTGACGGAGGAAGCCAATCGACTGTATCGGCGATCACGTGCCCATTACACGAGACCAACCGAGTCGCTGGTAGCCTGAGAGATTAGCCACAGACCGAGCATTCTCGTCCTCCGCACCCCTTCCACGCAAATAACATTCTGACTCGGCGCATGGCGGCTTTGTAACTGGAGGCAGGATCTAACCGCCGTCGATCGCCTCGCCGATGCGGGCGATCGCCTGCTGATACACACTCGCGGAGTTCCAGCCGGCGATGGCGCCGATATTGCCCTGATAGTCCTCGCCGGCGCCCCAGCCGTGCGCCCTGAGGAAGTTGGCCGTGGACATCAGCGCCGTGCTCTTGTCGCGCATGTTCCTGTTTCCGACGCCGTATTTCAGGACATTCCCAGGCAGGAACCCTGTGTGGCCGATCTCGCCGTGCATGGCGCCGACCGAGCCGGCACTCAGCACGCCGCTGTCGACTAGCTTGAGCGCCGCGATAGCATGGGGCGCGAAGAATTGCGGGCGGCGACAATCGTACGCGAGCGTGACGATTGCCGAAACTGTGTTCTGGTTGCCCATAGAGGCGCCGAAGTTGGTCTCCATACCCCAGATGGCGAGAAGCACGCCGGCGGGCACGCCGTAGTTGCGCTCGATGCTGTCGAAGAGCGCTGCATTCGCCGTCTTAAGCGAACGGCCCTTGGAAATAATCGCGGACCCACCGCGTCGTCTCATAAAGTCGGCGACCGAGCCGCTGAAAGCCTTGTTGACGGAGCGGTCGGCCTGAATGGTTCCTACGGCGTATTTCGCACCGGCAAGCGCTGCAAGACCCTTCCCCTTGACGCCTGCAGCCTTTGCCGTCTCGGCAAACTCTACTTTCCACTGTTCAAACCCGGCAGCGCTTTTGCCGCACGATGCCGCCTGCGCAACGCACGCCAGAAGGCAGAAGGCGATGGCGCCCGCCGCAGCAAGCAAAACTCCCTTAGCAAAGAATGCCATGTCGCTCTCCTCGTGGGTCTGAACCATCATGCATCCGGCCGCATGACGTCACTCGTTCACTTACGAAACCGGCTTGACCGGGAAGCGAAAGGAACTGAGAAGGTGCCTCTACTATGCACGTGAGGGCGATACGGTGCTAGTGACGAAACTGGACCGCCTGGCGCGATGAACGCGGACCTGATGGCGACTCTGGCGAAGCGGAAGACCGGCGGTTGCTGACCGAGTCCAAGACGCCGAGGAAATTGCAGCTTCTCGTCGACGGCGACAAATTTGGCAGATCTGTCTCAGTTCCATCGGCAGCCTTTGATATGCGGCGACTTAGTTGGAGGCAAAAAGCATATTTCACAGCGTATTTGGTTTCCAATAGAGTATGGTTCCGTTTGGCTAGCGGGAGGCGCTTATGGCTCACAATGACCGTTCACGGCATATCACCCAAGGCATTGCTCGCTCGCCCAATCGCGCGATGTACTATGCGTTGGGCTATACCAAAGGGGACTTCGACAAGCCGATGATCGGCATCGCCAACGGGCACTCGACGATCACGCCATGTAATGCCGGCCTCCAGCCGCTTGCCGACGCGGCGATAGCCGCCATCAAGGCGGCCGGAGCCAATCCGCAGATATTCGGCACGCCTACCATCTCGGACGGCATGGCCATGGGAACGGAGGGCATGAAATATTCTCTCGTCTCGCGCGAGGTTATCGCCGATTGTGTGGAGACCTCGGTGCAGGGCCAATGGATGGATGGCGTTCTAGTGCTCGGCGGGTGCGACAAGAACATGCCGGGCGGTATGATCGGCATTCTCCGCGCTAACGTTCCGGCCGTCTATGTCTATGGCGGCACCATCAAGCCGGGTCGATGGAAGGGCGAGAGCCTCTCCATCGTGTCCGCGTTCGAGGCCGTCGGCGCTTACATGGCCGGAAAGATGAGCGCTGAGGATTTCGAGGGCATTGAGCGCAATGCCTGCCCGACGACCGGCTCTTGCGGCGGCATGTACACCGCGAACACCATGAGTTCGTCCTTCGAGGCGATCGGCATGTCGCTGCTCTACTCCTCCAACATGGCCAATCCCGACCAAGAAAAGATCGATAGCACGGTCGAGTCCGCGCGCGTTTTGGTGGAAGCGGTGAAGGCCGGCATTCGACCACGCGACATCGTCACGCGGAAGTCGATTGAAAATGCCGTGGCGCTCATCATGGCCACTGGAGGTTCAACGAATGCGGTGCTGCACTATCTCGCCATTGCGCATGCGGCCGAGGTGGAATGGACGCTGGAGGATTTCGAGCGGATACGCCGTAGGGTACCAGTAATCTGCGATCTCAAGCCATCCGGCCGTTATATGGCTGTTGATCTCCACGCTGCCGGCGGCATTCCTCAAGTCCTAAAGCTACTGTTGAATGCGGGCCTTCTGCACGGCGATTGTCTCACGATCACCGGCAAGACGATCGCTGACGAACTCTCGGCCGTGCCCGACGAGCCTCGTGCGGACCAGGACGTTATCCGGTCGCTCTCAGCGCCACTGTATCTCGAGGGACATCTCGCCATACTCACAGGCAATCTGGCAGAGGGCGGGGCGGTGGCAAAGATCAGCGGGCTCAAGAGCCCGGTGATTGCCGGCCCGGCGCGCGTCTTCGAAGACGAGCAATCCGCAATGGATGCTATTCTCTCGGACAAAATCAAGGCCGGCGACATTCTGGTCCTGCGTTACCTCGGGCCGAAGGGTGGTCCGGGAATGCCGGAAATGCTTGCCCCGACCTCCGCTATCATCGGACGTGGCCTTGGAGAGAGCGTCGGCCTCATCACAGATGGGCGGTTCTCCGGCGGCACATGGGGTATGGTGGTCGGGCATGTCACGCCCGAAGCCTTCGAGGGGGGGGCAATCGCACTTGTCAAGGACGGCGACCAAATCACCATCGACGCCCATCAGCTACTTCTGCAGCTCGACGTCCCAGATGAAGAGATTGCGAGACGCCGAAGCCTTTGGAGCCAGCCTCCGCCGCGCTACAGGCACGGCGTCCTCGCCAAGTTTGCGGCCTTGGTCCGACCAGCGAACGAGGGAGCCGTGACGGGTTGAGGTCACATGAAAAAAAACGCGCCAACTGAGGCGAATTAGTTATCAAGTCACTGATTTCGTGCAAAATTAGTGGTGCCCCCGGCAGGGTTCGAACCCGCGACCCCCTGATTACAAATCAGGTGCTCTACCAACTGAGCTACAAGGGCGATGCCTGCCAAGTACCAGATTCTGCCGTCCTGTAAAGAAGAAATCCGCGCGATCGTGATTTCGTTCGTCCGACCTTGCATCGGAGTTTGCGTTGCGAACGCCGCAGACCCGACTTTGCTAGTTCCGAGGCGCAGTCTGCCGCACGCTCGTTTGCAAGGCGTCACCGGTCTCTCCGGCACCCAACGGCGACATGATTGCAATGCTCAGCACCGAAGCAACCATGAAAACGATAATAGCGATCATTACCCGCACATTTCTCTCCTAAATCGTGCGAAGCCAACGCGCGGGGCCGACCGTCGGTTCCCCTGATGATAGCTACACGATCTACTGTACGGGTGCTGGAATAGGGCGTTCAGGGGCGGGCGCCAGCGGAGCGAGTTCGTGAATCGGCTGCGACTTGTCGATCCAGACGATGCTGAGAATGATGGCAACAAATACGCCGACGAACAGAGTGCCGATGACGAGGGAGCGGATGGCCATATGGAAATATGTTCCTCCTGTTCGAATGCGGGGCAGCATGGAAAAGAGCAGAGTCAAAACCGAGACGAGCAGCAGTTTGCTGGCTTCCTAGTTGCTTTGCGGCGCTGCTATCATCCCGCATATGGAAGAGAAAGATCGCGCCTTTCGCCGCGATCCCCCAACTCTATCAAATTTTCAAATGCTGCCTCGCCGCATAAAGAGCGATCGCCGCAGCATTAGATACATTGAGTGACTTGATCGCACCCGGCATGTCTAGCCTGGCAAGCGCGCTGACAGTTTCGCGCGTCTTCTGGCGTAGCCCCTTACCTTCGGAACCCAGCACGAGCGCCACCTTGTCACCCGAGAATGTGCCCTCGAGTGGCGCCGGTCCTTCCGAATCGAGGCCGATCGTGAAGAAGCCGAGCTTGTGCAGTTCTCCAAGAGCGTCGGCAAGATTCGTGATCTGGATATAGGGGATGAGTTCCAGTGCACCTGAGGCTGATTTCGCCAGCACGCCTGATTCGGTCGGGCTGTGGCGCTGTGTGGTAATGACGGCACCTGCATTGAAGGCCACGGCGGAACGCATGATGGCGCCGACATTGTGCGGATCGGTTACCTGGTCGAGCACGAGAAGCAGTGGGCTGTCCTTCAGTGCTTCCAGCCGGCGGACGGGCAGGGGGCGCGTTTCCAGCATGACACCCTGATGGATGGCATCCGGGCCGAGGACCTTGTCGATATCGTGCGGAGCGACGATTTCGACCGGAATGCCGAGCGCGTCGGCAGCGATCTCCAGACGCGCAAGCGCGTTCTGGGTCACCGACAACTTGACGTTCCGGCGCTCCTTGTTGTCAAGCGCGGCACGAACCGTATGAAGGCCGTAGAGATAGACCTGCTCGGGCGCGAGTGCAGGAGGCTTCCAGTCCTCGGCACCGCGCCGGCGCTTCTGTGGCGGCGGTGTCGGAATCTCACCGCGTTCGCGTTTGCTATCACGATGCGCGCGGCGCAGGGTTGCGTAATGCGTGTCCTTGGCGGATTTTTCGTCAGTGGGCTTGCCACCGGTTTTCTTGTCTTTGCTCATGCGGCTTTATAGCGAGCGTGCTTCTTTCCGCATAGGATTTCTTTCAGGACCCCGGCTTTCCACGGTCGATGAAATTTTTCACATTTTTTCCGTCGTCATCGTGTTGACATGCGTAAATCGTCCGGTCATATACGCGGCGCAGACCGAGGGGCGGCAACGCTTCGAAAGTCTGACGAGCTTGGTCTCACGATCCGGACGAAAAGACTGGAGAGATGCCCGAGTGGTTAAAGGGGACGGACTGTAAATCCGTTGGCTCAGCCTACGTTGGTTCAAATCCAACTCTCTCCACCATTCGTCATTGGATCGGATACCACCCCGCGGGTATAGCTCAATGGTAGAGCAGCAGCCTTCCAAGCTGAATACGCGGGTTCGATTCCCGCTACCCGCTCCAGATTTTCGCAGTGTCCTGTTGTTGCTGTAACGCTTTGCGCGAGCCGGGTCGCTATGCGTACCTCTAGCCCCAGAGCAGCACGAAAGGCGAGGCCAGCGCGATGATGCCGGCGATCGTCCATCGCTTTTGGGTGTTGGTGCTGATATCCTCTCTCGACAGCCATATGCGGACAGCAACGAAGCCGATGGCGATGAGGGCGCTGTAGATCACGGCGCGCAACAGGATCGACCAGCCGCCACCGAAGAGACCGATCGCGATGCCGAAGCCGGTGAGGGCGCCGAGAATACCGTATCCCACGTCGAACATCAGCGTCGTGGTGGCCGAAAGTGGCGTCAGCATCTTTGGGAAGGCGATGGCAAATGCCGCTGTGAGCAGCCATATTGCGACGATCGCTTGCAGCGTCGAAGAGCTGACGATCGATGTCGCCAGAGCCGGGAGCCGCTCGGGCGAGGAGAGGCGTGCAAGCTGCGCGACCCAGTCGATCGCAGCGGCAAGAACCCACAATATGAATGCGCAAGCGGCAAAGATCAGAAAGTTGCCTGCGGATCGTTTTGCAATTTCCTTTGGTTCCATTGCGGTGTCTCCGAGCAGTGCTTCCGCGTAAGGGCTGCAAACGATGTACTATCATATCCTTGGCGCCGTCGCGCCCGTTCTTCGCGAATATATCTTCGCTGCCATCTCCGGTGGATATTGCCGATCGGGCGCTTCCTTCCCATATGCGCCCGCAGGCTAGGAATACGGTCCGCAAATAGGTCTTGCGCAATTTCCCCGAAAGCCTTAAACGGCGGCACTAAACCGGTTCGCCGGGGTCATCCATTTCGTTCACAGGAAGCATTCAAATGGCAAAGAGTAAGTTTGAGCGCAACAAGCCGCACGTTAACATCGGCACGATCGGCCACGTTGACCACGGCAAGACGTCTCTGACGGCAGCGATCACGAAGTACTTCGGCGAGTTCAAGGCGTACGACCAGATCGACGCGGCTCCGGAAGAAAAGGCTCGCGGCATCACCATTTCGACGGCACACGTCGAATACGAGACCCCGAACCGCCACTATGCCCACGTTGACTGCCCCGGCCACGCCGACTACGTCAAGAACATGATCACCGGTGCTGCGCAGATGGACGGCGCGATCCTGGTTTGCTCGGCTGCCGACGGCCCGATGCCGCAGACCCGCGAGCACATCCTGCTTGCTCGCCAGGTTGGCGTTCCGGCGATCGTCGTGTTCCTCAACAAGGTCGACCAGGTTGACGACGCCGAGCTTCTCGAACTCGTCGAGCTCGAAGTTCGCGAACTTCTGTCGTCCTACGACTTCCCGGGCGACGACATTCCGGTCATCAAGGGCTCGGCTCTTGCCGCTCTCGAAGACTCCGACAAGAAGATCGGCGAAGACGCGATCCGCGAGCTGATGGCAGCTGTTGACGCCTACATCCCAACGCCTGAGCGTCCGATCGACCAGCCGTTCCTGATGCCGATCGAAGACGTGTTCTCGATCTCGGGCCGTGGTACGGTTGTGACCGGCCGCGTCGAGCGCGGTATCGTCAAGGTTGGCGAAGAAGTCGAAATCGTCGGCATCCGCCCGACCTCGAAGACGACGGTTACCGGCGTTGAAATGTTCCGTAAGCTGCTCGACCAGGGCCAGGCTGGCGACAACATCGGTGCTCTGGTTCGCGGTGTGAACCGTGACGGCGTCGAGCGTGGTCAGATCCTGTGCAAGCCGGGCTCTGTCAAGCCGCACAAGAAGTTCAAGGCTGAAGCCTACATCCTGACGAAGGAAGAAGGCGGCCGTCATACGCCGTTCTTCACCAACTACCGTCCGCAGTTCTACTTCCGCACGACGGACGTCACCGGCATCGTCACCCTGCCGGAAGGCACGGAAATGGTCATGCCTGGCGACAACGTCACTGTAGACGTCGAGCTGATCGTTCCGATCGCGATGGAAGAAAAGCTGCGCTTCGCTATCCGCGAAGGCGGCCGTACCGTCGGCGCCGGCATCGTCGCCTCGATCGTCGAGTAA